>JBJTLY010000078.1:0-2544 GCA_046063275.1 Novosphingobium sp.
CCGACCGGCACCTTGATCACCAGATCCTTGCCGGCCGCGCCATTGCGGTTCTGGCCCGATCCATGAACCCCGCGCGGGGCCTTGAAGTGCTGGGCATAGCGGAAATCGATCAGGGTGTTGAGCCCGGGCACCGCCTCAAAAATGATGTCGCCGCCCTTGCCGCCGTTGCCGCCATCGGGTCCGCCGTACTCGACATACATCTCACGCCGGAACGCTACCGCGCCGGGGCCGCCCTGGCCCGAGCGGATGTAGATTTTGGCTTGATCGAGAAAATGCATGTGGGGGCTACTAACGGAGAATGAGGGAAATGTCGCGCGCGGCCTTCGACAAGCTCAGGCTGAGCGGATGCGGGTTTCAGAGTGTGGCGAGAATTGGTTCAGTTCGAGCCGAAAACGGTGAATTTCGAGAACCGGCGCGCAGCGTACTTCAGTACGTGAGCACCGGAAGCGGAGAAGGACGCCGTTTGCAGGCCGGACTGGGCCGATTATCGCCGCGCTCTGCACTGGTGGAGCCGAGGGGGATCGAACCCCTGACCTCGTCATTGCGAACGACGCGCTCTCCCATCTGAGCTACGGCCCCGTTCAGTGCAGTGGCGCGCAGACGGCGTTCCGCTGCGCGCTGGCTCCCTTAGCGAAAGCCCCGCAGCCTTGAAAGACCAAATCGACTGCGCAGGACGTCAGCGTCCGGGGGCGGCCGTGGTCGTAGTGGTAGCCGTCGTCGTAGCGGGAGGCAGCACGGTCGGCGCAGGAGCCACGACGACCACCGGCGCATATTTCGCGTCCCACGCCGCGGCATCGGCGCGGTACTGATCGTACGAGCGATAGAAATTCTCGAACACGGAGTCGAACTGGGGCACATATTTTGCCGAGAAGGCATTCAGTCCGACGGGCTTGAGCGTCAGCGATTCACGGGCCATCGCCAAGGCGGCATCGCAGAAATTGTGCAGCGTCGGCGGGAAGGCGTAATAGTTATAGACCTGCGTCATATAGGCCTCGCGCGGGCGGATGAAGGCCGCGCCAAAACGCTTACGGAAATCGCCATCGACCGCGCGGTTGGCCTTGAGCAGTGCCACCTTGTGGATCTTCAGGAACTTCTTGTAGCCCACCAGAATGTCGGCGTGTTCCGCAGACTGGCAATTGAGCGCAGCGACGTTGTAGGCCGAGCGAAAGTTCCACACCGTCTGCAAGGGGCCGATCCCGGAATTGATCGACTGATGGCTGCCATCCGGTCTGACCGGCGGCACCTTGAACAGCGGCGATGCGCCGAGCGGCGGCGTTGGCCGCGGCGGGATATATACAACAACCGGCGGCGGAGGGGGCGGCGGAGGCGGGGGGGGCGGCTGCTTCTTGGGCTTGGCCGCCAACTCGCTTGCGGCAAGCAGCAGCGCCATCCCCAAGATGATCCTGTGATATTGCGAACCCATCATTTGCATTCCCGCTGGCGTAACCGGCCCTTTGGCAGGCCGTTCATTGCACGCGCCTGAACTCCTAACCTACGGGGACCATAAAGCAAATGCCCGGCGCGCTGGTAGCGCACCGGGCAAGCCTGAACGGTATCTGCGTGCGATCAGCGGCGATCGCCCATGAATCGAAGAAGGAACAGAAACATGTTGATGAAAGCGATATACAGCTGAAGCGCGCCCAGCACGATCTGCTTGCTTTCCCAAGCTGTCCCTCGAACTGCGGCATAGCTGTCTTTGAGCGATTGCGTGTAATAGGCCGTAAGTCCGGCAAAAATCAGCACGCCAAGAGCAGAAATTGCCAAGTCCATGGCACTCGACTGCAAGAACACGTTGATCACCATTGCGATGATGATGCCGATCAGGCCCATCATCATGAACGATCCCATCGCCGAAAGACTGCGCTTTGTCGTGTAGCCATAGAGGCTAAGTCCAGCAAAGGCACCAGCAGTGGCGACAAAGGTCGCGCCAACGGAAGCGCCCGTGTAAAGAAGCATTATGTACGAAATCGATGCTCCAAACAGCGCTGCGTAAGCCCAAAACAGTGTCTTCAGTGTCGAACTGGAAAAGCGCTCCGCACCACCAAATCGAATGGCGAGAACGATTCCAAGAGGCGCAACCATTACTAGCCATCCCAGCACGGTCGGTTGAATTTGTGGGCCCCTTGCTGTTTCTACGACACCATACAAAACACTCAGCAGGGCAGGCGAACGCGCGAATAGCAGGGCGACCACGCCCGAAAGCAGCACACCTGAGGCCATGAGGTTATATATCGACAGCATGTAGCTGCGCAGACCTTCGTCGCGCGCCGCGGTACCCACCATCGCGCCGTTAAGCTGCGCCCCTGTCCCAAACGGACTGCGGGTGGACTGCGGATCGTTCCATTCAGCCATGGATCAAACTCCTCTTGGCGAACCAAGATAGGTCGCCTGCAGCGAATATCGGCTTTGCTGCGCGCGGTTTCAAGCGAAACCGGACAAGCCACTCTGTCGCAGTTTGTATCAGCTTTCGCCGCGCGCTGCGGCGGCGAGCTCGGCCCCGCGCTCAGCCGCTGCCTTGAGCGTCGCCGCGACCAGTCGCTGCAA
>JBJTLY010000079.1:0-5587 GCA_046063275.1 Novosphingobium sp.
GGGTGCATCCACCGCACCGACAAGGCGCCGAGCAAGTGGCAGCAGGCGGTGCTGATTGACGGCAAGAAGACCTAGGCCAGCCTCCGCGCTTGCGCTTGCAACCTGGGTCGGACAAAGCGGCGCCAGACCAAACCGCAAGGAATCCGATGCTCCGCCCGCTGTACAACTGGACCATGGCCAAGGCCGCGCACCCGCATGCCGAATGGTATCTGGCCGCGCTGTCGTTCATGGATGGCGGGCTGTTCCCGTTTCCGCCGCACCCGCTGCTTGGCCTGATGTGTCTGGCCGAACCGAAGAAGGCAGTGCGGTTTGCGCTGATCACCACGATCGCCTCGGTCATGGGCGGGCTGCTCGGCTATACCATCGGCCACTTCCTCTACGATACGGTTGGCGGCCAGCTGCTGAGCGCTCTGGGTCTGACTGAGGGCTTCCCCAAGGCGGCGTGTTATCTGCGCGCTTACGGCTGGCAGATCATCGTGTTCAAGGCGGCGACCCCGATCCCGTTCCTGCTGATCTCGCTCACCGCCGGGTTCATCAATTTCCCGGTCTGGCTGTTCGTGGCCGCAAGCCTCGCCAGCCGCGCGGTGATTTTCGTCACCATCGGGGTGCTGTTCCGGATCTTCGGCGCGCCGATCAAGGCCTTCATCGACAAGTACCTGATCTGGCTGACCCTCGCGCTGGTGGCGCTGGTGGTTGGCGGCTATGTCGCCTTCGCAATGCTCAGCGGCGAGGGGCACAAGACCAGCGACAAGTGCGAGGCTGCCACCGCGGTGGTCGCGGCGGCATGATCAAGCTCTACCACTGCGCCGATGCCCGCTCGTTCCGGGTGCTCTGGGCGCTGGAGGAACTTGGTCTGCCCTACGAGCTGGAAGTCATGCCGTTCCCCCCGCGCTTCCGGGTCGAGGGCTACAAGGATTTGAACCCGCTTGGAACGGTCCCAGCCTGTTTCATCGACGGCGCGCTGATGACCGAGAGCGCCGCGATCCCGCACGTGCTGGCGACGAAGTTCGGGCCGAGCGAGCTGGCAATTGCGCCGGATGATCCGGACTATCCCGCCTACATGAACTTCCTCTTCATGGGCGAGGCGACGCTGACCTTCCCGCAGACGATCCACCTGCGCTACACCCGGCTCGAGCCGCCCGAACGCCGTGTGGCCCAGGCGGCGGAGGATTACGCGCTGTGGTTCGGGGCGCGGCTGCGGGTGGCCGAAACGATGCTGCAAGGCGAATTCGCCTGCGCCGGACGCTTCACCATGGCCGACATTTCGCTGGGCTATGCGGTGATGCTGGCTGAGGCGATCGGGCTGGAGGAGCAGGTTACCCCGGGCATGGCGGCTTACTTGGCGCGGCTGGCAGAGCGCGATGGCTTCAAACGCGCCAAGGCTGCGCAGGGCTCTGGGGCCATCGCTAGCTAACGCAGCGTCGACCAGGCCTCGGTCACTGCATCGACGAGCGGTTGATGCAAGTCCGATCCCGCCAGAAACCGGTCGAGGCGCGCATGATAGAGCGGCAGCCCCGCAGTCGGTTCGAGCTCGAACGCTTCGGCCAGATGCTGCGTCGCAGCCTCGGCTCGTCCCCCATGACCATCGACCGCGGCCAACATCAGCTTGGCAATGAAATTGGTCGGGAACAGCGTCAGGCTCTCGTTGAAACACGCCCGGCCCGCATCGAACCTGCCCCGCCGGGTGTGGCAGATCCCGCGCCAGACGTGGGTGATGTAATGGAGGTGCGATTCGGGCTCGACCGTCAGGAAATTCTCGAGGTGAACAACCGCATCGCTCTCCATGCTGAGCAGTAGTGCGTTGACCCCGGCAGCATAGTGCGCGAGGCCATGGCCGCGGCGCAGGCGGATCGCTTTGAGCGCGCGGGGCAGGCCATCGGCGGGGCGGCCGATATAGGCACTCGCGCAGGAAATGGCGGCAAGCACAGCGGCATTGTCAGGATCGAGCACGAAGGCGCGTTCGATATGTTTGCGAATGTCACGTTCCTGCACCGGATCGTGCAGCGAGACCGACAGGTAGGCACCTGAAACGGTCAATGCCAGATAGGCGCGGGCCAGGCCGTAATCCGGTGCAATATCGACCGCGCGCTGCGCCTCGGCGATCGACCGGGTCAAGGGTTCGAGCCCATACTCGCGGATTGCTGCCATCGACCGCGCGGTGCATTCCCACGCGGTCAGGTTGGCCGGCTTGCGCAAAGCGCGGTCCATTTCGAGCTTGAAGATCGTCGCGCCGAGCCACGCGGCCAGTTCCGAGACGAGTTCGGTCTCGAGCGCGGCCAGTTCGCCGACCGGTCGTTCGAACTTCTGCGTCCAGACGATTGCCTCGCTGGCTGCCTCGATCAGGTGCGCAGTGAGCATCAGCTGCCCGCCCATTCGGCGGAAATTTCCCCCGAGGAAGTAACGCACGCCCATCGCCTTGCCGGCCGCAGCAAGGTCGGTCGGTGGTGAATTGCGCAGCCGCGCGGTGGCGGAACCTGCCAGCACGCGGACATTCACGCCTTCGGACAGCGCGTCGATGATGTCGTCGACCAGGCCCAGCGCAAAGCTGTCGTCGCCCTCTCCGCCCGAGCGGACGTCGAATGGCAGCAGGGCAAGGCTGGGCACATCGCCGCGTGCCGCGCCCAAGTCCGCCTCGGGCGAGGATAGCCGGTAGCCGACCTTGGTGATGGTCTCGATCTCGAACGAGCCCGACCGGGCCGCGACCTTGCGCAGGCGCTGGATCACGCGTTGCAGGGCGTCTTCGCCAACCACCCTGCCGCGCCAGCACGCTGTCGCCAGGTCTGATCGCGAAACCACCGCACCATGCGCGCGGCTAAGCGCAACCAGCACTTCCATCACCCGCGGTTCGAGCGATTCGCCGGAACCATCGGCATAGATCACCTGATGCAGCCGCGGTTCCACTTGTGTGCTGCCAAGCGCGAATGGCTCCGATTTGGTCAGATCGACAGGTGCATCGAAAGCCGGAGCAAGATTGGCCCCGGTCAGTTCAGCATTCGCGACCATCTTATCGTTCATCACCCGAAGGCTTACCTACAAGTCCCTGCAGCGCAAAGAGAATGTCGACTTGCCGGCACGAATTTTCATCGATTGCCGCGCAAATCATCGGAAAATCATCGGCTTCGCGCCCTGTTGTCATCCAGAAAACCGGGGCAATGAAGCTCATGCAGTTGCACGGTTCGCTTTGCGCTGCCGTTCCTGGCCGTCTGCGACCCGGCGGCCGGGTCCTAATTCACTGAGCCCCGTCAAGCCCGCATCTTTTGGCGGTTTTGGCGGGGTTCATTTTTCCGCTGACTAGGGCGCAACCGGCACAGTGTAATTGAGGCCGAGCCGCCCGCCATCGGGGTAAATCGTCTGCCCGGTGATGTAACTGCTCTCGCCGCTCGCCAGGAACACCGCGACTGCCGCGACTTCTTCCACTTCGCCGCAGCGTCCCAAGGGGGTGCGGCTCATGATCCGGACTTCCGCCGCCTTGTCGTTCATGATCCCCCGCAGCATGTCGGTCATGATCGATCCCGGTCCGATCGCATTGACCCGGATGCCCTTGGGGGCGAGCGCCAATGCAGTGACATTGGTCAATTGCTTCATCGCGCCTTTGGAAATCGCGTAGGGGATCTGGTTGGGGATCGCGAGGACGGCGTTGACCGAGCTCATATTCACGATGGCTGCGCCTGCGCCCATCAGCCGGGCCGCCGCCTGCGTCGCCCACAGCGCGGATTTGAGGTTGATCGCGAAGACCCGGTCGAAGGCTTCTTCGGTCAGATCGTCGAGTTCTGCAGCGTGAGTCACCCCGGCGTTGTTGACGAGGATATCGAGCCCGCCCCATCTGGCCGCCACCGCCGCGAAAATCCGTTCGATCTCGGCCTTGAGCGAAACATCAGCGACCAAGTCTTCCTGGCCGAGATCCCGCGCCGTCGCGGCCAGCCGTTCTGCGTCCACATCGACCAACAGCACCTCGGCGCCCTCGGCCACGAATGCTTCGGCAATCCCGCGCCCGATCCCTTGCGCCGCGCCGGTTACGATCGCGCGTTTACCTTTGAGCCGCCCGGTCATTGCGGGTCTGCCTCGGCAATAGCGCGCTCGGCCACGCCGCGCATTATCGCGTAGCCTGCCGGATTGGGGTGTACTCCGTCGGGCCCGAACTCGGTGGGAAGTTCTCCCACTGGTCCGGCCAGCGCAGAGTGGTAGTCGGCAAAGACCAGCCCGCGCTCCTTGGCGTAATCCTTGAGCCACTGGTTTTGGCTGGCGATCCATGGCGCAGGCTTGACCGCCGGTTGCCAACCGAACGCAGCCGAAGGCGGGATCGACCCCAGGATCACTGCGATGTGGTTGGCGCGGGCAATATCGACCATCGCGCGCACTGCGTTCTTGTAAGCCTCGGGGCTGGTCGGACCGGTGTTCCCGGCGATGTCGTTGGTGCCGACAATGATGTGCACCACCCGCGGATGCAGCGCGACCACGTCCTGCCAGAAGCGCACCAAGAGCTGCGGGCTGGTCTGCCCGGAAATCCCGCGGTCCAAATTGCCTTGCGCGAAGAAATCGGGATCGGCGTGAAGCCAGTTCTCGGTGATCGAATCGCCGATGAAAACCACGCGCGGCGGGTGCGCCGGATCGAGCGCGGCGTTCTCGGCGCGGTAGCGACATTGCCAGGCCCAGTCGGTCTGCAGGATGTGCGGATCGAGCGCGAACTGCCCGGCCACCGGGGCCGGGCAAGGCGCATCGCTCATTCCGGGCGGCACGGGCACCGGATCAGCCGCGTTGGCCGGAGCGGCAAGCTGGGCCAGCGCGAGTGCCGCCACCAGCCACTTAGCCAATGATCCCGACCTTGGCCCCGGCGCGCTTGAACATGCCGATGATGGTCTGAACCTGCTCGGCGGTGTGCTCGGCGCAGAGCGAGCAGCGCAGCAGCGTCATGTTGGCAGGCGTCGCCGGCGGGCGCGCGAGGTTGACGTAAAGGCCCTCCTTCAGAAGCGCCTCCCACATCGCCGCGCCGCGTTCGAGATCGGGCATGATCACCGCGATGATCGCCGATTGCGGCTCGCTCGTACCAAGCTGGAAGCCGGCCTCGGTGAGGCCCTTGTGGAGAACCTTGGAGTTCTCCCACAAGTGCGCGCGCTTGTTGCCGCCGTGCATCAGCTTGCGGATCGAGGTCGCCGCGGTCGCCACCACGCTCGGCGGCAAGCTCGCGGTGAACACGTAAGGGCGGCAGACCAGCCGCATGATCTCGAACTTCGGGTGATTGGAAACGCAGAAGCCGCCGACCGTGCCGACGCTCTTCGAAAAGGTGCCGATCACGAAATCGACATCGTCGAGGCAGCCCTGGTCCTCGGCCACGCCGCGGCCGTTGGGGCCGATGAAGCCCATCGAGTGCGCCTCGTCGACCAATACCATCGCGCCGTGCTTCTTGGCGACCGCGATCATCTCCTTGAGCGGGGCGATGTCCCCCAGCATCGAATAGACCCCTTCAAGGATCACCAGCTTGCCCGCGCCTTCGGGAATGCGCTTGAGGCGCTTTTCCATCGCCTCGATATCGTTGTGCTTGAACGGCACGATCTCGGCGTCGCCCAGCTTGCAGCCGTCCCAGATCGAG
>JBJTLY010000080.1:0-17711 GCA_046063275.1 Novosphingobium sp.
GCTGGGCACCGTCACCCCCAACGTCGCCGAAGCGGTCAAGGCAGCCAAGGGCGGCCAGATCGAATTCCGCGTCGAAAAGGCCGGGATCATCCACGGCGGGATCGGCAAGCTGTCGTTCTCGAACGATGCGCTGAAGGCCAACTTCGACGCCTTCGTCGATGCAATCGTCAAGGCCAAACCGGCCGGCGCCAAGGGCAAGTACCTGCAGAAGGTATCGGTCAGCTCGTCGATGGGACCGGGCCTCAAGATCGACGTGGCGGAACTGCAGGGCGCCTAAGCCCCCAGCATTTCGCGCCGACAAAACGGGCCGGGGAAGCGGATGCTTTCCCGGCCCTTTTTTGTCGACCAACGACACTTGCCAAGCCGCAGGCTCCGCTGCACCTTCGCGCCGAATTTCGCGAGGCAGGGGGAGCTCCGACCATGATCGAACGCCGCACATTCACCGCCATGCTGGGCGCTTCGGCAGTTGCGATGCTGGCGCGGCCGGCGCGATCGGCGGAAGCGGCCAAGGAAGCCGCCGCCGCGGCCAAGCCGACCGGGCCCAACCGGATTTTCCAGCCGAGCGAAGTCACCAGCACCGGCTCGGTCACAATTGGCGGCAAGCCGGTGGCCTATCAGGCGGTTGCCGGCACGCTGGTGGTGCACGGACCCGGCTGGAACGATGTCGCCTGGCGCGAACAGGCAGCGGCGCCTTCTCCCGATAAGGACAAGGAAGGTCTGCCGCCCGAATGTTCGATGTTCTACACCGCCTATTTCAAGCAAGGCGGCGGCTCCGCACGACCGCTGATGTTCCTCTACAACGGCGGCCCGGGATCGGCGACGCTGTGGCTGCATATGGGCGCGTTCGGTCCGCGCCGGGTGATGGTGCGCGAGGACGGACATACCCCGCCCGCGCCTTATCCGGTCGTCAACAACGCTTTCTCGCTGCTCGATGTGGCCGATCTGGTGTTTATCGACGCGCCGGGTGCGGGGTTCAGCCGCATTGCCGGCAAGGACAAGGAGAAGGCCTTCTGGGGCGTCGATGCCGATGCCCACGCCTTCACCCGCTTCATCCAGCAGTTCCTTGGCAAATATGGTCGGTGGAATTCGCCCAAGTACCTGTTCGGCGAAAGCTATGGCACCACCCGATCAGCGGTGCTGGCGAACGAACTGGCCAATGCGAGCATCGACCTCAACGGCATTGTCCTGCTCTCGACGATCCTCAACTTCGATCTCTCGGTCGATAGCCCCGGGTTCAACCCGGGCGTCGATACCGCCTATATCACCGGAATGCCGACCATGGCCGCGACCGCGTGGTACCACAACCGCCTGCCCGGCACGCGCCCAGCCGAGCTCGAACCTTTCCTGCGCGAGGTCGAGCAGTTCGCGCTGAGTGACTATTCAATGGCCTTGCAACAAGGTGGGCGGCTCGATGCAAATGCCCGGCAGGCGGTGGCGCAGCGACTGTCGAACTACATCGGACTGCCGGTCGATTACATCCTGAAGTCCGACTTGCGGGTCAGCGGCGGGCAATTCTCGCAGCAGTTGCAGCTTCCCGGCGGGCTCACCACCGGCCGGATCGATACGCGCTTTTCCGGCCCCAGCCTCGATGTGCTGAGCAAGGAGGCGCAATACGATCCGATGATCAGTTCGGTCGGCAGCGCCTATGTCGCAGCCTGGAACGACTACGCCCGCGGTGCGCTCAAATACCCGGCGGAGGATGGCTTCAAGATTTTTGCCGATGTGTTCCCTGCGTGGGACATGGCGCACCAGGCCCCCGGCATGCCGATGGCGTTCAGCGGGCAGACCACCAATGTCATGCTCGATCTCGCCATGGCGATGAAGCAGAATCCCAATCTGAAAGTGCTCAACACCGGCGGCTATTTCGATCTCGCCACCCCCTATTTCGAAGGGGTCTACGAGATGGAGCACCTGCCGATCCCCGACGCGCTGCGCTCGAACATCGAGTACAAGTACTTCCCCTCAGGCCACATGGTCTACCTCAACGAGGGCAGTCTGGGCGGCCTGCACGATACCGTGGCCGGTTTCGTGCGGCGCACCTCGCGCTGATCCAGTCGGGCGAGCGGAACGGTTCTGGCGCGTGGCGGGCCGGTCGGACTACCTCACATTCGCAAAGGTATAGCATTCCACAACGTAGGCGAGCGGGCGTCCGTCGGGCAGGGCCAGCCGAGCCCGATGGGTTGAAATGGCATCGGCCGGACAGCCGGGATCGCCGTGTCGCGCCGCGCTCAGCGGCTCCCGCGTGAAGTTCAGGCTGGCCGCAATTCGTCCGAACGGGATCTGCGTCTCGGCCAGCTGGCGGTTCATCTCCAGAGTGAGCCGCGCGGGCACGAACCAGTTGTGCGCGTCCGACAGGATCTTGTCGCCGCAGACCAGCCGGACATGGCGATAGCTCAGCGGCTCACCCGGCCCGGCGCTCAGCACCTGGCGCAAATCGGCGGGCGGGGTCATGTCGGCATGGCGGACGTATTCGACCCGGATCGTCGCGCCCGGAGCTATCCCTCGCGCATCGCACCATTGCTGCAGCGCCTGTGTGGCGCTGGCATGGCTGGCGAGGTTTGCCTCGAAGGCGGCGGCCAGACCTTGATCGCCGGAATTGTGGGCACATCCTGCCAGGGGCAGCGATGCGGCGGCGAGCGACATCAGGGCAATTCCGAACCTTGCGAGGCGCCGCCGCAAGGGCAGCCGGTAACCGTTCCGCATTAGCCGCGAATACACGGACGTACCAGTGCGGGTTCGATGCAAGTCAGGGTGAAGCATCTGGCCGCGAGGCTCAGATTCCGCCGGGTACCGCATCGCGGCCCAGTGCGCGCAGCCCGGTAATCAACGCCTCGCAGCACTCCTCCAGCTTCGCCGCGTCGACCGAGCGGATTACGAAATTCGCGCCCACGCGGCCTTCGCGGAAGAACGGGTACGATCCGATCACGCAGCCTTCGTGGGCACGTTCGGTCTCGCGCAGCAGGTCGGCCACTTCGCTTTCCACGGCCCAGCTGCCCACCGTCTGGCTGAGCAAGGGCAAGCCGCCTTCAAGTTCGCCGGTCAGCGCGTCGAGCATACCCGCGGTGATCGAGGGCACCCCGGCCATCAGGAAGACATTGCCGATGCGGATGCCGGGCGCGCCGGACATGCGGTTGGGGATGAGCTCGGCCCCATCGGGCACCCGCGCCATGCGCAGCCGCGCCTCGTTAAGCCCACCACGGCTCTCGTAATAGCGTTCAAGGATCGCGCGGGCTTCGGGATGGATCACCACTTCGACGCCCAGCGCCTCAGCCACCGCATCGACGGTGATGTCGTCATGAGTCGGGCCGATCCCGCCGGTGGTGAACAGGTAATCGTTGCGCGCGCGCAGCACGTTGACCGCCTCGACGATCGCGGTGGTGTTATCCGCCACGACGCGCACTTCGCCAAGCCGGATGCCTTGCACGCCGAGCCACGAGGCGACTTGCGCGATGTTCTTGTCCTGGGTGCGGCCCGAGAGAATCTCATCGCCGATCACCAGCAATGCGGCTTTCCAGATGCGGGAAGATGTCATGGCCAGACGCTAGTGTCGTGCGCGGCCTTCGACAAGCTCAGGCTGAGCGGGCTCTGGAAATTAGCAAAAAACCGCTCAGGCTGAGCCTGTCGAAGCCAACGCGAAGCATTCACCCCGCAACCAGCTCGCGCGCCCGCGTAAACTGCAGGACCCCGTCATCGATCGGGGCCTGGCGCATGTCGCGCCGGTCCTGGCGGTATTCCTGGTTGAGCCGCCACGGCAGGCTGGCCGCGTTCTTGGGCATCTGGTCCTTACCGCGCTGGATATAGCCTGAGGAGAAATCGAACACGTCGTCTTCTTCAGGGATGGCGTCGGCCGACATCGTCGGCGTTGCAGCCACCGCGCCGTAATGGTCCATCTGCTTGAGCAGCCGGGTCAGGTACTCGGCGACGATATCGACCCGCAAGGTCCAGCTGGCGTTCACGTAGCCAAAGATCCCCGCAAGGTTGGGAATGTTCGAGAACATGCAGTTGCGGTAGAAGAAGCGCTTGCTGAAATCGACCGGTTCGCCGTCGACCTTCATCGCAACCTTGCCGGCGAAAGTCATGTTGAGCCCGGTGGCGGTGACCACGATATCGGCATCGAGGTGCTTGCCTGATTCGAGCTTGATTCCGGTCTTGTCAAAGCTGGCGATCCGGTCGGTGACGATGCTCGCCTTGCCCGCCTTCATCGCCCCGAAGAAATCGGCGTCGGGCACCAGGCACAGCCGCTGTTCCCATGGATTGTACGGCGGAGTGAAGGCGTGTTCATCGTAATGCTCGCCAAGGTGCCCTTTGACCTGCTTCGACAGGAATTCCTTGGCTTTTTCAGGATGGCTCCGCACCCGCTTGTACATCAGGTCCTGCATCAGGATGTTCTTTGCCCGGGTCAGCTTGTAGGCGACCTTTTCGGGCAGGATCTTGCGCAGTCCGTTGGCAAGCGCGTCCTTGGCCGGGCGGCTGGCCATCCAGGTCGGGGTGCGCTGAAGCATGGTAACGTGTTCCGCGCCGCCCTGCGCCATGGCGGGGACAATCGTCACCGCGGTCGCGCCCGAGCCGATCACCACCACTTTCTTGCCGGTGTAATCGAGGTCGTCGGGCCAGAATTGCGGATGGATGATCTGGCCCTTGAATTTGTCGCGGCCGGCAAAGCCCGCATCATATGGGTCGTCGTAGTCGTAATAGCCTGAGCCGAGGAACAGGAAGCGGCCAGTGAGAACCTGGCGCTTGCCCAGCGCGTCCTCGCTGGTCACCGTCCAGCACGCGGCCTTGCTGTCCCAATCCGCCGAGACGACCTTGCTGCCCAGGTGCATGTCCTTGGCGAGGTCGTACTTGGCCGTGATCATGGTCAGGTAATCGAGAATGGCGGGCCCGTCGGCGATAGCCTTTTCGTGAGTCCACGGTTCGAACGCGAAGCCCAATGTGTGCATGTCGCTGTCCGAGCGGATGCCGGGATAGCGGAACAGGTCCCAGGTTCCGCCCAGGTTGTCGCGCCGTTCGAGGATGGCGATGGTCTTGCCGGGGCAATCACGGCGCATATGGACCGCCATGCCGATGCCGGAAATGCCCGCGCCGATGATGATCATGTCGAGCATCGGCTGAGGATTGGTGGCCATGTTCATCCGCGTATCTCCCGGCGCGCTGACATTGATGTCAGCATTAATCGATCGCCTAACAAATCTCAGGCCTTATTGCCAGTGCCGCGGCACTTTGCCAAACCCCATCCATGTCGATCATTGCCGCCCGCCGCTACGCCCTTGGAAAGCCGCTTAAAGACAAGCTGGTCATCGACGGCGTGCCGCGTCCCTTGCCGCGCGGCAAGCAGTTCGACTGGATCGGGCTGAGTGATCCTACGCCAGCAGAAATGGAGCTGGTGCGGCAGCAATATGGGCTCCACCCTCTCGCGATCGAAGATGCGCTCAATCCTCAGCAGATGCCCAAGCTCGAGCTTTACGGGAACGTGCTGTTCATCGTCGCGCGCACCGCGGCGATCGAGGAGGGGGAAAACATCTGCTACGGCCAGACCGCGCTGTTCCTCGCCAACAACTTTCTGGTGACGGTGCGGATCGGTTCGACCCGCGCACATGGCGATCTGCGCAAACGGCTCGAAGCCGTGCCCGAGCGGCTGGCCGAAGGGCCTGACTATGCCGCCCACGCGATCCTCGATTTCATCGTCGATGGCTACCAGCCGGTGATCGAACGGCTCGAGGAAGGGGTGCAGGTGCTGGAGGAACGGGCGATCGACGTCTTCCCCGAACCTTCGACGATCCGCCGCATCTTCCGCCTGCGCCGCCAGTTCCGCCGCTTCGTCCGCGTGATCGGGCCGATGACCGAGGTCTGCGAGCGGCTCTCGACCACCGAGATCGCGGTGATCGATCCCGGCGCCCGGATCTGGTTCCGCGATGTGCTTGACCACGTCCGTCGCACCATGGTGCGCATGGAGGGATTGCGCGAGACCTTGGCGAGCATCGTTGAAACCGCGGCCCTGCTCGAACAGCACCGGCAGGGCGACATGACCCGGCAATTGGCCGGGTGGGCCGCGATCCTCGCCGTACCGACCGCGATTGCCGGGATTTACGGGATGAACTTCGATTACATGCCCGAACTGCACCACAAGTGGGGCTATCCCGCAGTGGTGGCAGTGATTTTCGCGATCTGCGGTGGACTGTTCGTGCGGTTCCGCAAGATCGGCTGGCTGTAACCTCCCCGGTACAGGGAGGGGGACCATGCTCTTGCATGGTGGAGGGGTACGGGCGAGTGGTCCCTACCTCCCGGCGTTGCGATCACCGCGCGTACCCCTCCACCCCCCGCTGCGCGAGCGGTCCCCCTCCCCGTGCCGGGGAGGTTACGGCGTCACCATGAACTGCTCCCACCGGCCGTGCTCGCCCGCTTCGGCATAGGTGATCAGGGTGAGCGTCTTCTTGGCATAGTGGAGCTTGAACACCCGGTTGACGAAGCCGCCGCGCAGCCGCGGTGAGCGAAGCGCTTGGAGCGACCTCAGCGGACCGAGCGGGGCCAGGCTGGTGCGGTAATCGCCCAGCGTCTGCGCGTTGAAATAGTAGCGCCCGTTCTCGGTAAACTGCGCCGGGTTGAACTTGCCGGTGCTCAGACCCGCGAGCGTGGCGCGCACGTCCTCCAGCCGGGGTTTCTCGCCGATATCGGCCTGGACCGCCTTGGGCAGCACGATCTCGGCAATCTTGTCGGTCAGGTCTTCCTGGACGCTGGCGAAGTCACCGTTGGTCAGCACCACCACGGCAATCCGGTCATCGACCCAGATGGTGTTCTGCGAGAGAAATCCGACCGACTCGCCGCCGTGGTTGACCACCTTGCGGCCATTGACGATCTGCGTGGTGACGCCGAGCCCGTAACCGTTGCTGGTCCCGTCGGCGAGCTTGATCGGGCGCTCCATCTCCTCCCAGTCTTCGCGAGTGAGCAGTGTGCGGTTGATCCGGGCAATGTCCCACTTGGCCAGTTCGGCTGCGGTCATGCTGAGTTCGCCCGCCGCCCACAGCCAGCCCTTGGCAGGCGGCTGCGCGGCCCGGACCGGACCCAGCGCGTTGCGGTGATAGCCTTGCGGAAACTGCGGCCCCGTGGTTTCATCGATGTCGTAGGGGTGGATGCCCAGCGGCTTGAAGATCCGTGCCTCAAGCTGGTCCCACAGCGGTGCACCGCCGGCCTTTTCCGCGATCAGCCCGGCGACGACGAAGCCGGTGTTCGAATACTGCCGCCGGGTGCCGGGTTCATAGTCGAGCGGTTTGAAACCCCAGCGCTTGACGATGTCCATCGGCGCGACTTGCGTCTCCATCGCCTTGAACGAATAGTCCTGCGGCCAGAAATCTTGCAGGCCCGAGGTATGGGTCAGCAGCTGGCGCACGGTCATCTTGTCCCCGGCGGGGAGCTCGGGCAGCCATTTGGAAACCTTGTCATCGAGGCTGATCTTGCCGTCGTCCTCCAGCAGCAGAAGCAGCGCGGCAAGGAACTGCTTGGAGTTCGACGCGATCTGATAGGGCAGCGCGGGATCGGGCTGGGTCAGTGTTTCGCTGGGTTTTCCCCAGGCGCGATCGAGCACGATCTGCCCATCGCGCACCACCGCGACCTCGGCCGATGGCACGCCCGTATCCTTGAGCGACTTGGTCACCGCGGCATCGATCGCGGTCTGTTCGGCTGGCTGCAAGGCCGGCGCAGCCGCGAGGACGGGTTGCAAAGGCAGGGCGAGTGCAACGAGTGCGATGGTGAAGCGTTTCATGGGCCGCGAAGCTAGCCACATTGTCGCGCCGCACAAGCCGTGGCATTGGCTGGCGCGCAACATGGGAAAATGAGATCAATGGCCGGACAGGGCTCAAGCCGCACTATCATTGTCGCGCTGGCGGCCAATGTCGGGATTGCAGCGGCCAAATTCGTCGCCGCAGCAATCACCGGATCGTCCGCGATGCTCACCGAAGGCGTGCACAGCCTGGTCGATTCGACCAACCAACTGCTGCTGCTTTACGGGCGCAAGCGCGCGGGCAAGCCGGCCGATGCGATGCATCCGTTTGGTTACGGGCGTGAGCTTTACTTCTGGAGCTTCGTCGTTGCGCTGCTGGTCTTCTCGCTCGGCGCAGGCGTTTCGATCTACGAAGGCGTGCTGCATATCATCGACCCCGAACCTGCGGTTAGTCCGCTGATCGCCTTTGCGGTGCTTGGCATCGCTTTTGCGCTTGAAGGCTGGTCGACGCTGGCAGCGTTGAAGGACTTCAACACCGCGCGTCGCGGCTCGATCTGGCAGGAGATTCGCGATACCAAGGACGCGACCACGCTGGTTATCCTGCTGGAAAATACCGGCGCGCTGGTCGGGCTGGTGCTCGCTGCGATCGGGCTGGGGATCAGCCTCATCACCGGCAACCCGATGTGGGACGGGCTCGCTTCGGTGCTGATCGGACTGGTGCTGGGGGTGCTGGCGATCCTACTGCTTTACGAAGCAAAGGGCCTGCTTATCGGCGAAGCGGCCGATCCCGAACTCGTTGCCAAGATTCGCAACTGCGCCGCCGCGCACCGTGGGATCGAAGCGGTGCACGATGTCATGACCGTGCATTCATCACCAACCATGGTCACCGTGATTATCAGCGCCGATTTCACCGACACCCTGACCGCACGCGATGTCGAAAATATCGTCGCCGATATCGAGCGGCAGATCGCCATCAGCTTCCCGATCGTGGCGCGGGTCTATGTTCGGCCGCAGGATTCGGTGCCTACCACAGCTGCCTAACCTCGGCGCTCTCGGTGAGCGCGCGGGCAACCAGCTTGGGCGGCACACGGACCACTCCGCCGATCAGCCCGACCGCTTCGAACAGCTCGATGATCCGGCCGCTGATGTCGACCTGTCCGGGCAGCAGCCCATGACGCGCCGAGCGTGGGAACTTGTGATGGTTGTTGTGCCAGCCATCGCCGAAGGTCAGCAATACGACCAGCCAGTTGTTGCGGCTCTGATCGCGGGTGATGAAGGCCTGCGGCCCGGCAAGGTGCGCGATCGAGGTGGCGGACAGCACACCGTGCATCATCAGGCAGGCCCGAACCGGGCCGCCCCACAGCATCGCTGTGAGCGCGGCCTGCGTGGTTCCGCCCAACCATCGGCCCCACAGCCAGGGCAGTACCAGCCCCAGCGCGATCCACAGGTAATGGGTGTTCGAAACGAAGCGCAGGATCGGATTGCCCCAGGTGGTCTGGCCATAGACCGTCTTGTCGGTCACTACGCCGTTGAACATCCAGCCCCAGTGCGCGTGATAGAACCCGCGCCAGAAGCCCATCTTCTGCCCGAACGGATCGACCAGCGGCGAATGCGGATCGCCGGCCTTGTCCGAACAGGCATGGTGGCGCTGGTGATCGGTCGCCCAGCGCGCAGGCGAACCCTGCATGCACATGCTGGCGAGCACGGCGAGGGTGAAATAGAACCAAGACGGCGGGCGGAAGCTCTGGTGCGAAAACAGACGGTGCAGTCCGAGCGACGCGCCAAGCCCGGTGAGTACGTAGAACAGGACGAACGCGCTGAGATCGACCCAGGTCACCCCGCGGGACCATGCCAGCCACAGCGCCCATCCCGTGCCGACATGGATGATCGCCTGCTGCAGGATGTTCGAGCTGGTGCGCAGCACCCCCAGCGTGCCGCCCTGAAGCATTCCGGGCACCGCGGTAGCGTGTCCTTTGGCCCAGACATCGGCCAGAAAGTAACCTTGGCTGCTCATGCCGCTTCGGTCATTTCGCACCAGATCACCGATCCGGATGGGTCGCGCCAGGTCCGCGCCTGAAGCGCAATTTCCTCGGCAAAACATTCAAGCTCGGCCTCTTCGCGGTAGATCAGATGCCAGTCCATCACCGCGTCCATCCAGCCGGTGGCGAGATGGTCATTGGCGAAATTGGCGAGCAGGATGCGTCCGCCCGGGGCCAGACAGCCCTTCATCAGCCGGTGCAGCAACTGCATCGCGCGGGTATCGAGATAATCGGTCAGTCCCAGCGTGTAGATCAGGTCGAACTTGCGCCCATCCTTCACCGCCTGGCGCAGGTAGTGAAATACGTTGGCCTGGATCAGCGTGATCTTCTCGCCGTGGCGCGCAGATACCCGGGCGAGCGACTGTGCGTCCTGATCGACCAGGGTGAACTGGCGCAAGTCAGCACCCGTCAGCGGATCCCCTTCGCGGAAATGACCGCAGGCCAGGGCAAGAACCCGGCTGTCCGTCTGGTGCGCCTGGGCGACCACCTGCTCGGCCTCGATCCGGCGCTGGCGCACGCCTTCGGGGGCTTGGAACTGGATCGTCACGTTGAAGATATCGCGGCCCAGGTCGCTCGCTTCACTGGGCGCCTGCATGTCGTAAATCAGATCGATCAGCCCGGCGTCGCCGGGATAGCCGCGCGGCCGGGTGGCGCTGTGCGCGGAGAACGGATCCTGCAGCAGCAGCCGGTGCAGTTCATGCGAATGCAGGCAGGCGCGCGTTTCAGCCCAGCGCTGCGGATCGGCATGGGCATTGAAGAGCTTGCCCGCCAGCATCGGCAGAGCGGTCTGCAGGTGGCCCTGCTTGATGAGGGTCAGCGTCTGGTCGAAGAAGCGTTCGTTGTACATGGCGGTTCCTAGGGCCGTTCGAGAATGAGCAAGTCATCGGCGGCATCGATGACGGTGCGGTCGTGGCTGACGCAGATCACGGTGGCCGCCTGCGCGCGGGCGTAACTCTTGAGCGTTTCGGTGACGAAGGCGGCGTTGGCGGCGTCGAGCGCGGCGGTCGGTTCGTCCGCCAGCAGTAGCGCCGGGGCACAGGCCAGCGCCTGAGCGATGGCGACACGCTGTTTCTCCCCGCCCGAAAGCTGCGCCGGAAGCTGGCGCTTCTTGTCGGCCAGGCCGAAGGCATCGAGCAGACGATCGGCTTCGGTGCGGACATCGAGCCCGCGGATCTGGCCGCCGAAGCAGACGTTCTCGCGCGCGCTCATCACCGAGACAAGGCGGCTGGTCTGGAAGATCAGCCCCAGATTGGCGCGGCGCCAAGCGGCTGCGGCGGCGGGTTTGAGTTGCGAAAGCGGGGTCCGCCCCCAATGCAGCAGGCCCCGGCTGGGCGGCACCGCCAAGGCCAGCAACGAGAGCAGCGTGGTCTTGCCCGCGCCCGACGGCCCGCTGACCACATGCAGCTTGCCCGGCGCGAAATGCCGCGTCAACGGCGCGAGCATGCGCTTTTCCTGCCCGGCCTCGACCATCGAGCGCGACAGGTCATCGCAGATCAGAACCTGCCCGCTCATCGCCGGAACCCTACGGTTACGCGCAGCCCGGCGACTGCGGGCAAATCCGGATCATCGATCACGATGATGGCTTCGCGCACGTCACGGTCGAAGCGGTCAGTCGGGTCGAGCGAGCGCGCACTGCGGCGGCCCATGACTGCGGCCATTTCGCCCACGTGGCCGCGCCAGCGTTTGGGCGAACCATCCAGCCATACCTCGACCGGCGCGCCCACGCCGATCCCGGCGATATCACGCTCGCCCAGCTCGGCGCGGACGATCCGGCGGCGCATGTCGCCCACCACCAGCAACGGCGTACCCTGGCTCGCTCCCGAAAATTCGCCCTCGCGGCGCAACACTTGCAGCACTTCGCCATCGATCGGACTGCGCAGCGCGCATTGGCCATAGGCTGCGGTGGCGGCCGCAGCAGCACCGCGCTGGGCACGTGCCCCGGCAGCAGCAGCAACCCGTTCAAGCGGGCGCGCACCATTGTCGAGCTCGGCCAGTTGCGCCTGCGTCCGGTCACGCGCGGCGCGGGCGGCATCGCGGTCGGCGGTGCGGGCTTCGAGGTCGCGGCGAGAGACGAAGCCGCTGGCGATCAGCGCCGTGGCCCGGTCGAGCGACTGCTCGGCATTGGCGAGCCGCGCTTCGGCTTCGGACAGCGAGGCGCGGGCGGCGGTGATCGCCTCGCCGCGCGGTCCCACCGCGACCAAGGCTGCGTTGGCACTTCCTTGCTGGGCGCTGGCCATGGCGGCCTGCGCCTGCCCAGCGCGCGGTGCGCAATCGACCGTTAGCAGGATCTGTCCCGCATGGACTTGCTCGCCGCGCTGAACCAGCACCCGCGCGATTACGCCGTCAGCTGCGGCGACCAGTTCGCGCGCTTCGCCCGCGGCATCGATCCGCCCCACCGCAGTGGCGCGATAGGGCGACGGATCGGGTTTGACCGGCTCGCCATGTGAGGTGCCGCAAGCCGCGAGAGCAAACGCGGAAACAAGCGGGAGCAAGTTCTTCATGTCCGGAACACCGCTTCGGGGCCGTACTGGCGCACCGCGCTGCCGGCGCTGGCGATGGCTGCGACCAGCGCGAGCAGCATTGCAATCGCCGGGGGCAGGGTGTCGCTGGCGACAAACGAGACCCACGGCAGCAAGGGCTGCGCGGCGAGGATCATCAGCGGGGTGAGCACCAGCATCGCGGCGAAGGTCAAAACGGCGACCACCAGCGCGATTCCCGCCGCAACCAGCCAGACCTCGCGCTGCCCGGCACCGTGGCCGAGCATCGAGAGCAGGTCCTGGGCATAGCGCTGGAGGAAGCGCAGCACGCCGTTGGCGAGGAGAATCATCATCAGCAGGCTGGCGAGCACCGCGGCGAGCAGGATCGCCGCGCCCGCCCCGGTCTTGAGCTGCCAGTAGCGCGACGAGCTTTGTGCGAAGGCCGCCTGGCTGCGCAGGGTGAGTTCGGGATAGCGCGCCTGTGCCGCACGCAGGGCGCCGGTCAGCGCGGCGGGATCGCCGCCCGGGCTATCGAAGACCAGAAACGCGGCAGAATCGGGGTCCATCCGCAGCAGGCTGCGCGCCCGTTCGAACCCGGTGACCACGTAGGGCGCGCCGAGGAAGGTCGGCAACCGGTCGGTGGTCCCGGCAAACTGCATCGTTTCGGGGCCCAGCGTGGCGACTTCGCCAAGGCCGTGCGACAGATCGAGGCGGGCCAGGTCGGAGCGGTCGGCGAGGAAGCCGGTATCGGCCAGCGGCGCCCCGTCGGGCCCGCGCGCGCCATCGATCCCGATCACTGCGACATTGCCGCGATGCCCGCCCGGTGAGGTCCAACCGGCAAAGCCGAAGGCGACCCGGCGGACCTTTGCTGCGGGGAAATACCGCGCCAGCTGGCCGGCGTAGTCTTCGCCGATCACGCCGGGAAAATCGAAGCATTCGATCGAACCCGCGCTGACCCAGACCGATCCGCCAATGAACCGCGGGCCGACCGAACCGGCGCGCACGAACGAGGTATAGACCTGATACTGGAACGCGGTGACCACTGCGGCGACCGCGCAGGCGATCAGCGTGACTTGCAGGAACCGCCAGTCGCGCAGCACCGCCGCGCGCACCAATGCGTATGGTGCGGCGAGGTTCAGATTGCCTGGGGTCCCCGTAATCGAATGAATGGCGTTGCGTTCCATCGCCGCCGGACTAGCCGGACGGGCGATGAAACGCCGTGACGCAGATCACGCAGCGCAGGTGTTCCCGCGCCGCGTGTAAGCAGGTCTACCTAGCCCCAACGTAAACCGCCGCCGTCCTTTCGGCGCGACCGCAATCGAAATAGTTTCGTTTGCGCAATTCCAAACTCGTGCCAAAAACCTACAAACGCAGTGCTGTTGTTGGGATTAGCCATGAAATCAAAGATTTTTCCGGGTTTCGCTACCGCTTTGTTACTGGTCTGCGCATCGCCAATTCTGGCCGTTGATCCCACTCCTGCAGAAATGCAGGCAATGAACGACGGGCAGCTCGACAAGGCGATCTCGGACCTTCAGGCCAAGAACGATTCGAGCAAGGACGAGACTTGCGCACTGGCGACTTACTTGACCGAGCGGACCAAGCGGCAAAAGACCCAAGCGACAGATAGCCAGGCAATGCTCGTTCGCGGACTTTGTGCGTCCTCGCGCGATGACTGGGGCGCGGCGCTGGTGGACTATGCAAAGGCCGAACCGCTGACTCGAGATCATATGACTCCCGATCAACGAATGTCGCTCGAAACAATGCTGCTCACCGCCGCTGCGGTGACCAATGACAAAGTCGCATTCGAGACGCACCTGACGCATGTTGCCGAGCGGAGCTGGCCCGACGAATTCCGGTCAGCAGAACCAAGGCTCTGGTACTATGGTTTCGGCTTGATGGATAAGCCCAACCGCGAGCGGCTCTGCCTGATTTTTGCCAAGTCCGGCGCCTTCCTGAGTCTCCCTGCCGAACTTCACGACGAGATTGCCGCGATGGCCGTGCATCCTGCGGTAATGGCTGGCGACACGCATCTGGCTGCCACTTTGGCCCGTGATACCGCTTCACCCGGCAAGATGCTCAGCATGCTGATCGACCGTGACTACGCCCCGATCTGGCCACATCTTGAAGATTTCGCTGGCCCTCACATGCAAAGGTCGATCGCTGCGAACCTGCAGAAGCAGCGTGAGCGGGCCGCCAAGAATCCGGACGATCTCGCTGCACTTTCCGAGCTGGTCGATGCGTTGACGATATCCGGCGACTATGCCGGAGCCGTGCAGGCAGCTGCAAAAATCGACCACTCTCCAGACGCCACGGCGCATTGGACCGAGGCCGACGGTTGGGTTCTCAACATCGAGATCAAGGCACTCGATCGCAGCGGGCGGCGCGGTGAAGCCGATGCGCTGTCAGATCGCCTGGGCACAATCGGCGCCGACAAGGATCACAGTTGGGTGGTGAGCTTCGTGATCAATCGAGCGGACCGGCTTCTATCGCAGGGGCGATGGCGCGAAGCCTTGCCGGCTTCGGAGCTTGCGGTGACGGTCGCCAACGAATTCGGGAACGGCTACGCCAAGGAAAGCGCGCGGGTCAATCGCCTCTGCGCCGCAGCCAAAATCGATCCGAAGCGGTCAGAGCTGGCCGCCTGGTGGCCGGAAATCGCACAGGGCTGGAGAGACAACGCCAGCGGTGCGATTACCGCCGCGCTGTGCAAGGGCGACCGCACCGAAGCGCGCCGCCTGCTGGTTCTCGCTTTGGCGGACCCTGATTTGCGCAGTAATGTGCTGCCCGGGGCGCAACCGGTCGCCTTCGGACTATACGGCGATTTTGGCGCCGATCTGCCCGATCCGGCGGTTCTGTTCGTTGGAGATCCGGCACTGACCAAGCTGTTCGAAGAGTACGGCAGAATTCTCCCCAAGGAATTGCTGCCGCACTCATCAGGTCATTTCCGTTAGTCTAGCCCCGACGGGGGCCGCCACCGCCCTGACGGCGTGGGCCCTGACCCTGCGGACGGTCACCCTGCGGGCGATCACCACGGGGCCGGTCACCTTGGGGACGACGGTCACCCTGCGGACGGCGATCACCTTGCGGGCGGTCGCCATTGGGGCGGTCGCTACGGGGACGGTCGCCTTGCGGGCGCTCTCCGCGTGGCATCTGGCCGAACGGACGGTCGCCCTTCGGGCGATCGTTGGGACGTTCGTCGCGGCGGGCCGGGCGAACCGCGTCGCGATGCGGCGCGGCGGGACGGCGTTCCGCCTCAGGGTGGTTGCCGTCCTGGCGGACATCGCCGAGCGGGTTGAAGACCGGGCCGCGCACTGCGGTTGCCTTGCGATCACCGGCGATGCGCTCGTTGCGGATGTACTGATCGCGCGACTGGCCGTCGCGAGCCTGGCCGCCGGTGCTGCGGTTCTTGTTGGGACGTGGACCGCGTGCTGCCGGTCCGCCGCGGCCGCGAGCATCGCGGGCATCGCGGCGGGCGTCTTGCTCAAGTTCCTGGGGCTTGCGTGAAGGCGCGGGAAGCTGTGCGGCGAGCTTGAGGAAGTCCTGGGGCAAGGCTTGCGGGAACAGTTTGATCTTGGTCAGCCGTTCGATGTCGCGCAGGTAATCGCGCTCATCGGGAGCGACATAGCTGATCGCGATGCCGTCGGCACCGGCGCGTGCGGTCCGCCCGATGCGGTGGACGTACTGTTCGGCCACGTTGGGCATCTCGAAGTTGAACACGTGGCTCACCCCCGAAACGTCGATCCCGCGCGCGGCGATATCGGTTGCGACCAGCACCGGGGTCGAACCCTGGCGGAAGGCGTTGAGCGCGGCGGTGCGCTGCGGCTGGCTCTTGTTGCCGTGGATTGCAGCTGCCTGAACCCCGGCCGAAACCAGGTGGCGCACGACGCGGTCGGCGCCGTGCTTGGTCCGGGTGAAAACCAGCGCGCGGTCGATCTTGCCGTCGGCCAGTCCGTCACGCAGGCTGATTGAGAGCAGCGCCTGCTTTTCGCCCTGGTTGAGCTGAGTGACGTACTGCTCGACCCGCTCGACCGTGGTTGACTGCGGGGCAACCTCAACGCGGACCGGGTTGTTGATGAACTGCTTGCCCAGATCGGCGATCGCCTTGGGCATGGTCGCCGAGAAGAACAGGCTCTGACGTTCCTTGGGCAGCATATTGGCAACGCGCTTGAGCGGCACGATGAACCCGAGGTCCATCATCTGGTCGGCTTCGTCGAGCACGAAGATCTCGACATTGCGCAAGGTTAGTGCGCGCTGGTCGATCAGGTCGAGCAAGCGGCCCGGGGTGGCGACGAGGATGTCGGTCCCGCCAACAAGCGCGCGGGCCTGCTTGCCCACCGGCACGCCGCCGAAGATGCATTGAACGCTGAGATTCAGATACTTGGCGTAGCCGCGCATGTTCTCGGCGATCTGGGCGGCGAGCTCACGGGTCGGCGAAAGCACCAGCATGCGGCAGCTGGCGTTCATGCGGGCTTTGGGATTGGCGGCGAGGCGGTGGAGCGAGGGCAGCGAGAAGGCCGCGGTCTTGCCGGTGCCGGTCTGGGCGATACCCAGGATGTCGCGCCCTTCGAGCAGCGCCGGAATGGCCTGCTGCTGGATCGGGGTGGGGTCGGAATAGCCCTTGGTCTCAAGCGCACGAAGGAGAGGCTCGGCCAGGCCAAGGTCGGAAAAATAGGACATGAAAAACTTTCAGATAAAGCCGTGCACACGCCGGAAATCGGCGCGGCTGGGCAGGTGCATCAAGTGCAACCCTGCGTGACAAAGGCGGCTGGTAAACGGTCAACCGGGCGTTCGGGGCTATCCCGCCATCAGGCAGGCTTCACGCGGCGCCAAACTGGCTTGCCGGGGCGGATGCCCGGGCAAGGTCCGGTTGGATGTGAAGCGGCATATAAGCCTGTTGCGGGAAAAAGCAAGGAAATTGCGCGAGGCTCGACAAAGGCACTGCCGCTCGGCTTTCACTTCTCAGCGCCAGGCACTAAGGCCCCCACCATGCTTCGCCTGTCCGACCTTGCCCTGCCGCTGCACCATGAGCCCGGCGCTGTGCTCCCCGCGATTGCTGCGCGGCTGGGGGTGAGCGAGGGCGAGGTGCTGAGCCACCGCATGGTTCGCCGCGGCAACGATGCGCGCAAACGCGGGGCGATCAAGCTGGTCTACTCGTTCGATGTCGAACTGGCTGACGAAGCTGCGGTGCTCGTACGACTGGTGGGTGATCAGCATGTGCGCCCCACCCCCGATACCACCTGGCGGCCTCCGGTCACGGTAGAGAACTGGACCGGACCGCGTCCGGTGGTGATCGGCGCCGGCCCCTGCGGGCTGCTTGCCGCGCTGGTCCTGGCACAGATGGGTTTGAAGCCG
Organism: Novosphingobium sp.; assembly: GCA_046063275.1. Lineage (GTDB taxonomy): Bacteria > Pseudomonadota > Alphaproteobacteria > Sphingomonadales > Sphingomonadaceae > Novosphingobium. The sequence goes on from JBJTLY010000080.1 coordinate 17,580, forward strand.
ATCATCATCGAACGCGGCAAGGCGGTGCGCGAGCGGACCAAGGATACCTGGGGCCTGTGGCGACGCGGGGTGCTCGAAACCGAAAGCAATGCACAGTTCGGCGAGGGCGGCGCGGGGACGTTCTCCGACGGC
>JBJTLY010000081.1:0-3182 GCA_046063275.1 Novosphingobium sp.
CTTGGCGAAGATGTTGTTGAAGCCGCGCTTCGGGATGCGCATGTGCAGCGGCATCTGGCCGCCTTCGAAGCCGTTGATGCTGACGCCCGAACGTGCCTTGGCACCCTTCTGGCCGCGCCCGGCAGTCTTGCCCTTGCCCGAGCCGATCCCGCGGCCCACACGCATGCGGGATTTGCGGGCACCCTGATTGTCGCGGATATCTGTAAGTTTCATGTGTTGCACTCGCTTTCGCTTTTAGTCGCGCTGATAGGATTTGAATTTAGTCGACCACGGCCACCATGTGCGGCAGCTTGGCGATCGCACCGCGCACTTCGGCGGTGTCTTCAAGCTCGACCACGCGATGCATCTTGCCCAGGCCAAGCCCGACCAAAATGGCCTTCTGGCTGGCCGGACGGCGAATCGGTGAGCCGATCTGCTTGATCTTGATCTTGGCCATTATCGCTTACTCCGTAATCGCGTCAGCGGCGGCCTCAGCCTCCGCAACGCTCGCACCGCCGCGACCGAGCAGGTCGGCGACCTTCTTGCCCCGGCGTTGCGCAACCGACTTCGGCGAAGTCTGCTCGGTCAGCGCGTCGAAGGTGGCGCGGATCATGTTGTAGGGGTTGGACGAGCCGACCGACTTGGTCACCACGTCAGCGACGCCCAGGCTTTCGAAGACGGCGCGCATCGGGCCACCAGCGATGATCCCGGTCCCGGCAGGGGCGGTACGCAGGTTGACCTTGCCGGCACCGAAACGGCCCTTGCCGTCGTGATGCAGCGTGCGACCTTCCTTGAGTGGCACGCGGACCATCGCCTTCTTGGCAGCCGAGGTAGCCTTGGTGATCGCTTCAGGAACTTCGCGGGCCTTGCCCTTGCCGAACCCGGCGCGGCCCTTGCCATCGCCGACCACGACCAGTGCTGCAAAGCCAAAACGCTTGCCGCCCTTCACGGTCTTCGAGACGCGGTTGATGTGAACCAGCTTCTCGATCAGTTCTTCGCCGCCGTCATCGTTCCCGCCACGGCCGCCACGGTCGTTGCCGCCGCGTCCACCACGGTTGCGATCATTGCCGCCGCCCGGGCCACCACGGCCGCGATTGCCGCCGCCGCCGCGATTGCCGCCGCCGCGCGGTTCACGCGCCTCGACTGCAGGTTCGGCGCCTTGCGGATGCTCTGCAGCGATCGGCGTTTCGGCAAGTGCTTCGTTATTGGTTTCGTCAGCCATTGTCAGAACTCCAGCCCGCCTTCGCGGGCGGCATCGGCCAGCGCCTTGACGCGGCCATGGAACAGGAACCCGCCGCGATCGAACACGACAGTGCTAACGCCAGCCTTGACCGCAGCTTCAGCCAGGGCCTTGCCGACCGAGGCAGCTGCATCGACGTTCGCGCCGGCCTTGGAGCCGAGCGAGTTGGCGGCGGCAATGGTCTTGCCGGCCGCATCGTCGATGATCTGGGCGTAGATGTGACGGCCCGAGCGGTGCACCGAAAGCCGCGGACGGCCACCGGAGCGCGACTTGAGCGCGGTGCGGACGCGCCGACGACGGCGCTCGAACAGAGACAGCTTGGCCATTACTTCTTCTTCCCTTCCTTGCGGAAGATGTACTCGCCGCGGTACTTGATGCCCTTGCCCTTGTAGGGTTCGGGCTTGCGCCAGCGGCGGATTTCCGCGGCAACCTGACCGACCTTCTGCTTGTCGATCCCGCTGATTTCGATCGTGGTGTTGTCAGGGGTCTTGATCTCGATCCCTTCGGGCACCGCGAAATCGACGTCATGGCTGAAGCCGAGCTGCAGCTTGAGGTTCTTGCCCTGCGAGTTGGCACGATAGCCGACGCCGGTGATTTCGAGGACCTTGGTGTAACCCTCGGTCACCCCGGTCACCAGGTTGTCGACCAGCGTCCGCTGCATGCCCCAGAAAGCACGCGCCTGCTTGCTGTCGTTGGCGGGCAGTACCGAGATACTGTCACCTTCAACCTTGTAGGCGATCTCGTCGCGCAGACCGAGGGTCAGGGTGCCCTTGGGGCCCTTGACTGAGAGGATGCCGTTGGCGATCTCGGCGGTTACACCGCTGGGGATCGACACCGGACGTTTACCGATGCGGCTCATCAGAACACCTCCGCCAGCACTTCGCCGCCGACGTTAGCCACGCGTGCTTCGGCATCCGAGAGCACGCCGCGCGGGGTCGAGACGATGGTGATGCCAAGACCGTTGCGGACCACCGGGAGTTCCTTCGAACCCGAGTAGACGCGGCGGCCTGGCTTGGAGACGCGGGCGACATGCTTGATCGCAGGTTCGCCCTCGAAATACTTCAGTTCGATCCGCAGCTGCGGATGAGCGCCGGTGGCGTCCTCCGAATAACCACGGATATAGCCTTCGCGCTGAAGGACTTCGAGCACGCGGGCGCGCAACTTCGAAGCCGGCGATAGGACGGAGTCCTTCTTCGCCCGCTGGCCGTTACGGATGCGGGTGAGCATATCACCCAGGGGATCGGTCAATGCCATCGCGGTTTCCTTACCAGCTCGACTTCGTCACACCGGGAATCATGCCCTTGTTGGCAAGATCACGGAGCTCGATGCGGCACAGGCCGAACTTGCGATAATAGCCGCGCGGGCGGCCGGTGGTGGCGCAGCGGTTGCGGACCCGGGTGGGGTTCGCGTTGCGCGGGATTTCAGCCAGCTTCAGCCGGGCCATCAAGCGCTCGCCATCGTCGAGCGACTTGTCATCGGCCTGGGCCTTCAGCGCGGCGTACTTGCCGGCATACTGCTTCACGAGCTTCTTGCGCCGCTCGTTCTTGTTTACGGAACTCAGTTTCGCCATGGACTTAAGCTCTCTTCCTCAGATTATCTTTACGCGGCCTGCTGCTCGGGAGCAGCTTCCAGCGGGAACGGGAAACCGAACAGGCGGAGCAGCTCGCGCGCTTCGTCGTCGGTCTTGGCAGTGGTGGTGACGATGATATCCATCCCACGCACCTTCTCGATCTGGTCGTAGCTGATCTCAGGGAAAATGATCTGTTCCTTGAGACCCATCGCATAGTTGCCGCGGCCGTCGAAGCTCTTGGGATTGAGCCCGCGGAAGTCGCGGATGCGGGGCATCGCCACGGTGATCAGGCGGTCGAGGAATTCGTACATGCGTTCGCGGCGCAGGGTAACCTTGCAACCGATCGGCATGCCTTCGCGCAGCTTGAACTGAGCGATCGACTTCTTCGCCTTG
>JBJTLY010000003.1:0-8845 GCA_046063275.1 Novosphingobium sp.
GACTGGGCCCCGGCCTACGCCGGGGTGACGGTGCTGGCGTGAGAGATCCGATCCTCTTCATCGTTTTCCTGCCGCTGCTGGCCGCGATCATCGGCGGGCTGGGTAACCGCGCGCTAGGCAACGTGGTGGTCAAGAGCCTGACCACCGGCGCGCTGTTCATCGCCTGCGCGCTGAGCTGGCCGATCTTCCTCTCGTTCCTGACTGGCGGCGCGGTCAAGCACGTCGTGCCGGTGCTGCACTGGGTGCAGTCGGGCGCGCTGACTTTCGACTGGGCGCTGCGGGTCGATACGCTGACCGCGGTGATGCTGGTGGTGGTCACGACCGTCTCCGCGCTCGTCCACCTCTACAGCTGGGGCTATATGGACGAGGACCCGGATCAACCGCGGTTTTTCGCCTATCTCAGCCTGTTCACCTTCGCCATGCTGATGCTGGTAACCGCTGACAACCTGGTCCAGATGTTCTTCGGCTGGGAAGGGGTGGGCCTCGCTTCCTACCTGCTGATCGGGTTCTGGTTCCGTAAGCCCAGCGCCAGCGCTGCCGCGATCAAGGCCTTCGTGGTCAACCGTGTCGGCGACCTTGGCTTCATGCTCGGGATCTTCGGCACTTTCCTGGTGTTCAACACCGTCTCGATCGATGAAATCCTGGTTCGCGCACCCAGCTTTGCAGGATCGACCATCCATTTCATGGGCGGCGAATGGCACACGATGACGATCCTGTGCGTGCTGCTGTTCATCGGCGCGATGGGCAAATCGGCGCAGCTTGGCCTCCACACCTGGCTGCCCGACGCAATGGAAGGGCCGACCCCGGTCTCCGCGCTGATCCACGCCGCGACGATGGTCACCGCAGGAGTGTTCATGGTTTGCCGGCTCTCGCCGATGTTCGCGGTGAGCCCCGCGGCGATGCAGGTGGTGACTTACGTAGGCGCGGCGACGCTGTTCTTCGCCGCAACGATCGGCACCACCCAGTGGGACATCAAGCGGGTGATCGCCTATTCGACCTGCTCGCAGCTTGGCTACATGTTCGTGGCTGCGGGCGTCGGCGCTCCAGGCGCGGCGATGTTCCACCTGTTCACCCACGCCTTCTTCAAGGCGTTGCTGTTCCTTGGCGCGGGCTCGGTGATCCACGCGATGCACCACGAGCAGGACATGCGGTACTATGGCGGGCTTCGGAAGCAGATCCCGCTGACCTTCTGGGCGATGATGGCTGGGACTTTGGCGATTACCGGGGTCGGGATCATCGACGTGTTCGGGTTCGCCGGTTTCTATTCGAAGGATTCAATCCTTGAAGCCGCCTATGCCAGCGCCAGCACGAGCGGCAGCGTCGGGTTCTGGCTGGGGATCACCGCGGCGCTCTTGACCAGTTTCTATTCGTGGCGACTGATGTTCCTGACCTTCTACGGCAAGCCGCGCTGGGCGCAGAGCGAGCACATCCAGCACGCGGTGCATGACGATCACCACGGGAAAGACCATGCGCATTCACATCACGATGACGGCACCGCCGGCTATCATCCGCACGAAAGCCCGCTGACGATGCTGATCCCGCTGGGCGTGCTGAGCCTCGGTGCGGTGTTCGCAGGGTTCGCCTTCAGCCACACCTTTATCAGCGATGGCACCGGTTCCTTCTGGAACAACAGCGTCGCCTTCAGCGAAGAGCTTATCCACCACATGCACGCAGTGCCGGACTGGGTGAAATGGGCACCCTTCGCGGTTATGCTCACCGGCTTCGCGGTCGCCTGGTACGCCTATATCCGCAATCCCGGCTTCCCGGCGGTCGTGGTCGGCCAGATCGGCGTGCTCTACAAGTTCCTCTACAACAAGTGGTACTTCGACGAGCTCTACGACTTCCTGTTCGTGCGACCCGCGTTCTGGCTCGGCAACAAGTTCTGGAAGCTGGGCGATGTCGGGTTCATCGACCGGTTCGGGCCAAACGGCTCGGCCTGGGCGGTTGCGCTGGGGAGCCGGGTCGCGGCGCGGCTCCAGACCGGCTACCTTTATTCCTACGCCCTTGTGATGCTGCTCGGCCTGACCGGCGCGGTCTCGTGGGTGATCTGGCAGGCGGCGCACTGAGATGAGCAATTTTCCCATTCTCTCGGTGATGCTCGGCGTACCGCTGCTCGCGGGGCTGTTGTGCCTGTTCGTTGACGCGAAATTGGCGCGCACCATAGCGCTGGCGGGCACGGTAATCGATTTCGTCCTCGGCATCCTGCTGTGGACGCAATTCGATGTCGGCGGGGCACAGTGGCAATTCCAGGAACGGCACCCGCTGTTCTCGGGCTTCGAATGGAAGCTGGGGATCGACGGCATCGCCTTGATGCTGATCGAGCTTTCGGTGTTCCTGATGCCGATCTGCATCCTCGCCAGCAAGTCGATCGAAAAGCGCGTTGGCGAATACATGGCGGCGTTCCTGCTGATGGAATCGCTGATGATCGGCGTTTTCGCGGCGCAGGACCTCTACCTGTTCTACATCTTCTTCGAGGCCGGGCTGATCCCGATGTATCTGATCATCGGCGTCTGGGGCGGGGCCGAACGGATCTACGCCAGCTACAAGTTCTTCCTCTACACCCTGCTCGGTTCGGTGCTGATGCTGATCGCGATGCTGTGGATGGTGCATAATACTGGCGGCATCACCGACATCCCGACGCTGATGCAGTACGATTTCGATCCTGCCGCGCAAAAGTGGCTGTGGCTGGCGTTTTTCGCCAGCTTCGCGGTCAAGATGCCGATGTGGCCGGTCCACACCTGGCTTCCCGATGCCCACGTCCAGGCACCCACCGCAGGCTCGGTAATCCTGGCCGGCGTGCTCCTGAAAATGGGCGGCTACGGTTTCATCCGCTTCTCGCTGCCGATGTTCCCGCAGGCTTCGGCTGATTACGCCTGGTTGATCTACTCCCTGTCGATGGTCGCGGTGGTCTACACCTCGCTGGTTGCGCTGGTGCAGACCGACATGAAGAAGCTCATCGCCTATTCGTCGGTCGCGCACATGGCGATCGTTACGGTCGGGCTGTTCGCCTTTAACACCCAAGGCCTCGAAGGCTCGATGGTTGTGATGCTGAGCCACGGGCTGGTTTCGGCGGCGTTGTTCCTCTGCGTCGGCGTGATCTACGACCGGCTGCATACCCGCGAGATCAGCCGCTACGGCGGCCTTTCGATCAACATGCCGTATTACGCTCTGTTCTTTATGGTCTTCACCATGGCCTCGGTTGGCCTGCCGGGCACCAGCGGTTTTGTCGGTGAATTCCTCAGCTTGGCGGGCATCTACCAGCAGTCGAGCTGGGTCGCCTTCGTCAGCACCACCGGGATCATTCTTGGCGCTGCTTACATGCTCTACCTCTACCGACGGATCGCATTCGGTGAGCAGAAGAACGCGGATGCCGCCGCGATGCTCGATCTTGAACCGCGCGAATGGCTCATGCTTGCGCCGATCGCCGCTGCGGTGCTGTGGATGGGGGTCTATCCCGAAAGCTTCCTCGCCCCGATGCGGAATGACATTCGCGCGATCGAGGCGCGCCTTGCTGCGACCAAGCCGGTCGGGGATGCCAAACTAAATGTGGGCAAGGCGCCGCCGGCAGGCGAAGCGCAGCCTGAGGGGGCGCACTGATGGACTGGATCCAGTCGCTGCGCATTGGCGCGGCTGAAGAACTGCTGAGCATTGTCGGTATCGCCCTGCTGGTCGGGTCGGCTTGGGGGCAGACCCGGCGCGATGCGCGCGCGATCACGTGGATTTCGGTGCTGACCCTGTTCGCTGCGGCTGTGGTGACGGCCCCGGCGCTGTGGCATGGCATGCGCGGGGCTGAGGCTCTGGCCTTCAACGGCCTCATGTCAGGCGATGCCTTTGCGGCCTTTGCCAAGCTCCTGATCTATATCGCTGCCGGTGCCTCGCTGCTCGTCGCCCCGGCGTTTTTCGAGAAGTACCGCGCGATGCGCAGCGAGTACCCGGTGCTGGTGCTGTTCGCGGTGCTTGGCATGGGGATCATGGTCTCGGCCACGAACCTGCTGACGCTTTACGTGGGGCTCGAATTGAACTCGCTCTCGGCCTACGTGCTTGCCTCCTTCCTCAAGGCTGATGAGCGCTCTGCGGAAGCAGGGCTCAAGTACTTCGTGCTTGGCGCGCTCGCCAGCGGGATCCTGCTCTTCGGGATGAGCCTGACGTATGGCTTCACCGGCACGATCGGCTTTGCGGGGATTTCCGCTGCGCTCACCGGCCACGTTTCGATGGGCGCGCTGTTCGGCCTGATCTTTGTGCTTTCGGGCCTGGCCTTCAAGATCAGTGCGGTGCCATTCCATATGTGGACGCCTGACGTCTACGAAGGCGCGCCGACCCCGGTGACGACCTTCTTCGCCTCCGCGCCCAAGGTCGCCGCGCTGGCACTGACCATGCGGGTCGCGCTCGAAGCGTTCGGCACGCAAGCCGCAGCCTGGCAGCAGATCATCTCGTTCGTCGCGATTGCCTCTATCGTCGTCGGCGCGCTGGGCGCGATCGGGCAGGGCAACCTCAAGCGACTGCTCGCCTATTCGTCGATCAACAACGTAGGCTTCATGCTCGTTGGCCTCGCCAGCGCGACCCAGCAGGGGGCGGCGGCGATGCTGGTCTACCTGACGATCTACGTGCCGATGACCATCGGCGGGTTTGTTGCGATCCTGATGCTCAAGGACGTAGACGGCAACCAGCTTGAGGGGATGAGCGACATCGCCGGCCTCTCACGCACCCGTCCGCTGCTGGCTCTGGGACTGGGCTCGATCATGTTCTCGATGGCCGGGATCCCGTTCTTCTTCGGGTTCTGGGGCAAGTTCGTGGTGTTCCAGTCGGCGGTCAACGCCGGGATGGTCTGGCTTGCCACGCTGGCGGCTGTTGGCAGTGTGATTGCGGCCTATTACTACCTCAAGGTGCTCAAGGTCATGTACTTCGATGAGCCCGCCAACCGAGTCACCGGCAAGAGCGACATGGTGCACGAATGGCTGCTGGCCAGCTGCGCCGTCTTCGTCTCGCCGCTCGGCTATCTGGTGACCAAGGGCCTGACCGCGCTGACGATGACCGCCGCGGGCGTCCTGTTCCCGGTCGCTTGATTCACACCGTACCTACCACCGGATCGACCAACGCCGATCTCGCTGCTCGGCTCGCGGCGGGAGACGCGGTGGCTGAGGGAGACTGGCTGGTTGCGGACCGCCAAACCGCCGGCAAGGGCCGTCAGGGCCGCACCTGGTTTGATGGCCATGGAAACTTCATGGGATCGACCGTGGTGCGCCTGACCAGCGGCGATCCGTCACCGGGGACTTTGGCGTTGTTGAGCGGGCTGGCCGTCCTCGAAGCGGTTGCCCCGCTCATCCCGCCGCCGCATCGACCGCTGCTCAAATGGCCGAATGACATCCTGATTGGCGACGCAAAACTCTGCGGTATCCTGCTCGAGCGGAGTGGGGACACGGTGATTGTCGGGATCGGCGTGAACCTTGCCGCAGCACCTGAAGTCGCAGGACGCAGCACCATTGCGCTCAGCGCATTCGGTCCAGCGCCTGACCGCGACACGTTCGCCTCCGCACTCGCTCGCTCGTTTGATCTTGAGCTGGAACGGTGGCGCAATTTTGGGCTCGAACCGCTGATCCGCCGCTGGGAAACTGCCGCGCACCCGCATGGTACACGGCTGCTGGTCGGAGAGCTCGGCGAAATACCGCTTAAAGGGCAATTTGCCGGGCTTGATGCCAATGGAGCCTTGCAACTCCGGCTTGCAGACGGCACGACCCGCACCGTCCATGCAGGCGAAGTCCGTCTGGGTTAGGGGGCTGCCATGTTACTGGCGATCGATAACGGCAATACCAATGTGAAATTCGCGCTGGTCGATAGCAGCGGTGCAATCGTGCAACGCTGGGCAATTGCCACCGACATGCGCCGTACGGCGGATGAATATGCCGTCTGGCTCGACCAATTGCTGCGGATGGAGGGACACGCCCGCAGCGACGTTACTGCGGTGGTGATTGCAACGGTGGTTCCCCGTGCGTTGCATAACCTGCAGGTTCTCTCGCGCAAATACTTCGGTGTCGAGGCGTTGATCGCCGGTCGTCCACCAGTCGAATGGGGCATCGCTCTCAAAGTCGATGAACCAAAGGCACTTGGCGCCGATCGCGCGGTTAATGCCATCGCCGCGCAGGCGCTCGAGCCCGATCTGGACAAGATCGTCATCAGCTTTGGAACTGCTACCACTTTCGATCATATCGGTGCGGACGGCGCCTACCTGGGCGGCTCGATTGCCACCGGGGTCAGCCTGTCACTCGACGCGCTATATGAAGCCGCGGCGATGTTGCCGCGGATCGCCATCGAACCGCCGCCCACCACCAGCGTCATCGGCCGCGACACGGTCGGGCAGATGCAGATCGGGATCTACTGGGGCTATGTCAGTATGATCGAAGGCATGCTAAGGCGGATGAAGGCTGAGATCGGCAGTCCGGTCAAAGTCATCGCAACTGGCGGTCTCGCGCCATTGTTCCAGCAGCACGCCGACCTGTTTGACCGGGTCGAACCCGACCTTACTCTGCGCGGCATCGCGCGGCTCTACACCTCCAATTTCGGATCGAAATGACCAGTCCCAAAAACCATAAACCCGGTAATGAATTGTTGTTCTGCGCGCTCGGCGGGTCGGGCGAGATCGGGATGAACGTCAACCTCTACGGCTGTGATGGCAAGTGGCTGATGGTCGACCTTGGCATGACCTTCGGGGCCAACGAGTACCCCGGTACCGAGTTGGTCTTTGCCGACCTCGAATTCATCGAAGAACGCAAAGCCGACCTGCTCGGCGTGGTGCTGACTCACGCGCACGAAGACCACATCGGGGCAGTACCCTATTTCGCGCAGGAACTGGGTGTGCCGCTCTATGCGACTCCGTTCACTGCGCTGCTGATCAAGGACAAACTTGAGGAAGCAGGTATCGCGGGCGAGATCGAGTTGAATGTTATCGATCACCTCGATCAGTTCAACATCGGCCCGTTTGGCATCCGTTATGTGCCGCTGGCTCACTCGATCGCCGAAGGCAATGCGCTGGTTATCGAAACGCCTTACGGACGGGTGTTCCACACCGGTGACTGGAAGCTCGATGACGAGCCGCTGGTCGGTACCCCCGCGACTGCCGCGGAGCTCACCTCGATCGGCGACGAAGGCGTGCTGGCACTGGTTTGCGATTCAACCAACGTATTCAACCCTGCCGCTTCGGGCTCTGAAGGTATGGTGCGCGAGGCTTTGCTGGCCGAGGTGGCACGGCACCAGGGCAAGCGCGTCCTCGTCACCACGTTTGCCTCCAACGTGGCGCGGTTGCAGACGCTTGGTGAAGTGGCGACTGCGTCCGGGCGGCGGCTCTGCGTGGCGGGACGCTCGCTGGACCGGATCATTCGTACGGCCAAAGCCTGCGGATATCTCCACAACCTTCCGGATCTGGTCGATTTCCAGACTGCCATGGCATTGCCGCGCGGTGAGATCCTGATCCTGGCGACCGGCGGGCAGGGCAAACCGCGCGCTGCACTGTCGCGGGTCGCCGAGGGCAACCACCAGATCGAATTGTCTGCCGGCGACGTCGTACTGTTCTCCAGCCGCCAGATCCCCGGCAACGAAATCGCTATCGGCCGGATTCAGAACCGCCTCGCCGCGCGCGACATTACGATCGTAACCGACCGGCAGAGCGAGATTCACGTATCAGGACATCCGGGTCGGCCAGAGCTCGAAGCGCTCTATGGCTGGATCCGTCCGCAGATCCTGGTCCCGGTGCACGGTGAAATGCGCCACATGAAGGAGCAAGGGCGGCTCGGGAAAAGCTGCGGCATCAAGCAGACTGTAGTGCAGGGCAACGGCGATCTGGTCAGGCTTGCCCCGGGCAAGCCTGGCAAGATCGATGAAGTGCGCAACGGCCGCCTAATTCTCGACGGCGACATCATCGCGCCGGCCAACGGTGAAGCGATCGTGATGCGACGTCGCCTCGCGCAGAATGGCGTGGTTTTTGTGGTGCTCGGGCCCAATGGTCGGGTGCAGGTGGATTCGCTCGGGCTGCCGCTCGAAGAAGATCACGATGATTTCATCGCTGAGGCGCAGCAGGATGTGGCTGCAACGCTGTCCAAGCTCAAAAGTTCGCAGAAGCGCGATGTGGAAGCCGTTCGGGAAGCCGCACGGCTTGCCGCTCGCCGCGCCGCGCAGCGCTGGTCGGGCAAGAAGCCGCAAGTCCGCGTTATCATGGGAGAAGGCTGACCATGAACCTGACCTCGATGCTGGCGATTTACCTGCTGTTCTGGGTCCTCGCGGCATTTTTCGTGATGCCGTTCGGGCTCAGGACGCATGACGACGCCAAGGCGGAACTGGTTCAGGGTCAGGTCAGCAGCGCGCCGGTCAACTTCAACCCGAAGCGGATCGCCTTTCGCGCCACGATCCTCTCGGTGCTGATGTTCGGGCTCTACTACGCAAACTACGTCAACGGCTGGCTGACCGTCGACGATATCGACGTCACGCAGTGGTTCGGTTCAAGCCAGCGCTAATTGCGCAACCGTTCGATTGCCTGAGCCAAAGCCACGTAAAGCTTGCCCATGTCCGAAGACAGCAGCGTCACGCCCAGCGCGTGGCCGTCGCGGGTCGACAGCAGCTGGCGCAGCATCGCCTCGAAATCGTGGATGTAGCGGCTGACGTGTTCGCGGAAGTCGCGGTCGCTTTCGTATAGCTGCGCGATCGACTTGGCCTCCCCGGCATCGAGCAACCGGACGGCGCGCCGCGTGAAGATGCCGCGATCGCCCTTGAGGTAAGCCGCCCATGCTGTGTCGGTCACATCGCTGTCGAGCGCCCGGGCCAGATCGATGGCGTTGGAATTGAGGCTTTCGGTAATCAG
>JBJTLY010000082.1:0-9250 GCA_046063275.1 Novosphingobium sp.
CACGGTCAGGTGACCAACATCACCGAATACGGCGCCTTCGTCGAACTGGAATCGGGCATCGAAGGCTTGGTCCACGTTTCGGAAATGAGCTGGACCAAGAAGAACGTCCACCCGGGCAAGATCGTCAGCACTTCGCAGGAAGTCGACGTGATCGTGCTTGAGGTCGACAGCGACAAGCGCCGCATCTCGCTCGGCCTCAAGCAGGCGGCGCAGAATCCGTGGGAACAGTTTGCCGACAAGCACCCGGTCGGTTCGACCGTGCAGGGCGAAGTCAAGAACGCAACCGAGTTCGGCCTGTTCATCGGCCTCGACGGCGACGTCGACGGCATGGTCCACATGTCGGACATCGCCTGGGGCATCTCGGGCGAAGACGCGCTGGCGCTGCACCGCAAGGGCGAGGAAGTCTCGGCGATCGTGCTCGACGTCGATGTCGAGAAGGAACGCATCAGCCTTGGCATGAAGCAGCTTGAAAAGGGTGCTCCGGCAGTTGGCAGCGGCGGCGCTTCGGCGGCGGGCGGCGCGAGCAGCGGCCTCAAGAAGAACGACGTGGTCACCGTTACCGTGCTCGAAGTGCGCGATGGCGGGCTCGAAGTGCAGGCCGGCGACGATGGCGCCACCGGCTTCATCAAGCGCAGCGACCTCGGCCGCGACCGCGACGAGCAGCGTCCTGACCGTTTCCAGGTCGGTCAGAAGCTCGATGCGATGGTCACCGGGTTCGACCGGTCCAAGAAGCCCAACTTCTCGGTCAAGGCGCGGCAGCTCCATGAAGAGAAGGAAGCCGTGGAACAGTACGGTTCGTCGGATGCGGGCGCTTCGCTGGGCGACATCCTCGGCGCCGCGCTGAAGGCCAAGAAGGACTGAACTGCGCCCCCGCGAAGGCGGGGGCCTCAGGCCTCTAGGTCGTTCATAGCGGCGCGAGATCCCCGCCTTCGCGGGGACTCACCCAATGCTAGGCCCGTCCGGAGCGATCCGGGCGGGCTTTTGCTTTGGAACGAGATGTGCCTATATTCGGGAATGAAAGTTCTGGCTCTTCTTACACCGCTTCGATTTGGGTTCCCAATCATAGCCATCACAATGGGATTCTTTGCCGAAGCGATTCCGCAAGATTTCATTTGGAATTTCCGCGGCTCCATCCTGCTGGTGGCACTTTGCTATGTCGTCGCGAAATACGCGCTTCCCGAGACCACTTTGAAAATTGATGATGGGCCTTGGGGTTTTTTGATAATTTCAGCCCTTCTGATTCAATGGGTCTGGCTTCAATTCATAGTTGAAGCTGGAAGGGCAGCAAAAGACATCGGCCTGCTGCATGGGTCGGTAGCGCTATGCATGTCGGCGATTGAAGGGTTCACCCGTCGATATCGCGCAAAATTGCTCTCAGCCGAATTGCGAACATTATGATGGCGCTGCAAGTCCACCAGTTCCCCTGCCTGTCCGACAACTACGGCTACCTGCTCCACGATTCCGTCAGCCTTGAGACCACTTGCATCGACACCCCCGATGCCGAGGCCTACTTGCGTGAGGCCAAGGGCAAAGGATGGCAGATCACACAGATCTGGAACACCCACTGGCATCCCGACCACGCCGGCGGCAACGCGGCGATCAAGGCGGCGACCGGTAGCACGATCACCGGCCCGGCCGAAGTCGAACGGCTCGGCACTGCGCCCGACCGGGTGGTGGCGCATGGCGATACCGTCACCCTGGGAGACTTCACCGCGCAAGTGATCGACGTTTCGGGCCACACCAACGGCCACATCGCCTACCACCTGCCCGAAGCCGAGTTAGCCTTCGTCGGCGATGCGGTATTCGCGCTAGGCTGTGGGCGGATGTTCGAAGGCCAGCCCGACCAGTTCTGGGCTAGCCTGAGCCGGATCAAGGCGCTGCCGCCCTGCACAATGCTTTATTGCGCGCACGAGTACACAGCCTCGAACGCGCGGTTCGCGCTCCACGCCGATCCCGACAACGCCGACCTGCAGGACTACACCGCGCAGATCGCCAGGCTGCGCGACCAAGGCATGCCGACCGTGCCGACGGTGCTCAGCCGAGAACTGGCGACCAATCCCTTCCTCCGCGCTGACGATCCGGCCCTGGCCGCGCGCTGGGGCGGCGGTGATGCGGTGGCGACCTTTGCCGCGCTGCGGGCGGCGAAGGACACCTTCTAGGCGATGAAAGCCCTTCAGGTTCAGTCGCTCTCCCCCGATCTCTCCGGGGTCGCACTGGTCGATTGCGAAATGCCGACGCGCGCAAGCGGCGAGGTGCTGGTCAAGGTCCGCGCCGCCTCGCTCAACTTTCCAGACCTCTTGATGACCAAGGGTCTCTACCAGTTCAAGCCAGAGGTGCCCTTCACCTCAGGCCTCGAGTTCGCTGGGGAAGTGATCGAAGCCGATGCAGAAAGCGGCTTTGTCCCGGGTGACAAGGTCTACGGCGGCAACAAAACCGGCGCCTTCGCTGAATATGCCGTGGTACCGGCACGCGCGCTTAGTCGAATCCCAGCAGGTGTGGGTTTCCCAGCCGCCGCGGCACTCGGCGCGGCCTACGGCACCGCTTACACGGCGCTCGTCGAGATCGGCGAGCTCAAGGCCGGGCAATGGGTGCTGATCCATGGGGCCAGCGGCGGGGTGGGCCTTGCCGCGGTGGAACTGGCCAAGCGCCTAGGCGCGCAGGTGATTGCCACCACCGGTTCACCAGACAAGGTCGAGCGGCTCAGGGCGGCGAGCGAGGCCGATGCGGTGATCCTGGCCGAGGGCAGGTTCCGCGAGGCGGTGATTGAACTCACCAAAGGTGCGCTGTGCGACCTGGTCTACGATCCAGTCGGTGGCGATGTGTTCGATGAAAGCACCCGCTGCGTCGCCTTTGGCGGCAAGCTCTTGGTGATTGGGTTCGCGGGTGGGCGGATAGCCGAGATCTCGACCAATATCCCGCTGATCAAGGGCTTCAGCGTGGTCGGCGTGCGCGCCGGTGAATATGCCCGGCGCTTTCCCGATCGCGGCAAGGCGATCCGCGAGGCGGTGGCGACGCTCGCCGCCGATGGCCGGCTCAACCCCCACATCGACCGCGTGTTGCCGCTGGAGCGCTGGCGCGAAGCCTTTGACGCCATGGCGGCGCGGCAGGTGGTCGGGAAGATCGTCCTCGAGCCGGGCGGGTAAATACTGCCGTTCCAACCAAACCCGTTCGTCCCGAGCGAAGTCGAGGGATGGTTCGAGCGAAGCCGAGACCCTGCAACGATCCAGTCAAACGCAACGTCGGACACCTCGGCTTCGCTCGGTGTGTCCTTCGACTTCGCTCAGGACGAACGGTTTTTAGGCGTGCAAGCCTGCCACAACGAAGGAAGGGCAGCCCTTCAGGACCGCCCCTTCCCCCTCTCCAGCTCGGAATTTCGTTAGAGGCCTGCGATCGCCCCGTCGACCAGGGCCTTGTCGGCCTTGGCGTCGTGGTTTTCGGCGATCAGGCCGCGCGCGGCAGCAGTGGCCGCAGAGGCGGCGGTGGCGCGAACGTCGGCCAGAGCGGCGCGTTCGGCGGCACCGATCTTGTCTTGAGCCATCTTCTCGCGGCGGGCGATCAGCGCCTTGGTCTGCGCGTCTGCCTGAGCGACGATCGCCTTGGCCTCATGCTTCGCGTGCTCGACCATCGCCGCGGCATCGGCCTCGGCGCCGGCGATCTTCGCGGCATATTCGTTGCGCAGCGTCTCGGCTTCGGCGCGGAGCGCCTTGGCATCGTCTAGCTGCTTGCGAATCTCGGCGATCTGCTTGTCGAGCAGCCCGGCAACCAGCTTGGGCACACCGGCCTTGAGCATGATGCCGAAGACCACCAGCATCGCCAGAGCGACCCAGCCGCCCGCATCAATGCCCCAAGCGGTTGCTTCTTCGTGCTCGGCCGCAGCCGAAAGCAGGGTCAGACTAAACATTGGCCAGTACCGCCTTCACCGACTTTGCCGCCGCCGCCGCGGTCACCTTGGCGCCCGAAACCTTGGCAACGATCTCTGCCGCCGCTTCAGCCGCAACGCTTTCGATGCTGGCGAGCGCCGCGCTGCGCGAATTGGCGATCCGCGCTTCGGCCTCGGCCAGCAACTTGGCAGTCTGCGCATCCGCCGCCGCCAATTTGGCTTCACCGGCCTTGGCCGCCTTGGCCTTGGCTTCGGCAATGGCCGCCTGGGCATTGCCCCGCGCCGCCAGATCGTTGGCCTTGAGCTGCGCTTCGGCAGCGTCGGCCTCGGCCCGGGCGGCTTCGGCCGCAGCCAGGTCAGCCGCGATGGTCGCGTCGCGTTGATCCACCGTCGCCTCGACCTTGGGCACGATGCCCTTGCCGACGACGAAGTAGATCGCCGCCAGAACGACGATCAGCCAGAACCATTGCGACTGGTAAACCAGTGCGAGTTGCGCGATTTGCGGCATTTCTACTCTCGTTCAAAACGTCGGCCGGAGAACCATTCCCCGGCCTGACGGAATCACTGGGCGTAGAGGATGATCATCGAAACCGCGAAGGCCATCAGGCCGAGCAGTTCCGCGGCAGCGAAGCCGATATACAGCGTCGTGGTCTGGCCGGCGGCCGCACCCGGGTTGCGCAACGCACCCTGGAGGAAGCTGCCGAACACGTTGCCGACGCCAGCCGCAGCAGCGCCCGCACCAATTGCCGCGAGACCGGCACCGATGACCTTTGCAGAAGCGAGATCCATTTTGATAACTCCGTTTGGTAAAGCGTTGATAGAAAAGGTTTTTGAAACTTAGTGAAGGTTGACCGCGTCGTTGATGTACAGTGCGGTGAGCAGTGCGAACACGTATGCCTGGATTGCGCCGACCAGCAGTTCGAGTGCGTTCACTCCAACCACAGCGACAAAGCACAGCGCCGAAATGGCATAGCCGAGTGGCCCCCCGGCGTTGAGCCCTTGCACCACGAAATTGCCAAACACGTCGAGCAGCACGTGGCCCGCGAACATGGCAATGAACGGCCGAAGGCCGAGCGAGAATGGGCGCACCATGAAGCTGACGAATTCGATCGGCGCGACGAACAGCTTGACCGGCAGCGGCGCGCCATGCGGCACGAACAGGCTGAAGAAGTGCAGACCGTGCTTCCAGAAGCCGACGCCGAGCACGATGGCGAAGCTCAGCACCGACATGAACATGGTTACGCTGAACTGGCTGGTGACGGTGAACGGGTGCCCGCCGGGTACGATCGCGAACGGCATCGCGCCGATCCAGTTGGAAAACAGGATGAAGGTAAAGGCGGTGAACACCCACGGCAGATAGCGGCGGCCTTCGGACCCGATCGAGGTGCGGGTGATATTGTCGAGGAACCCGGTCATCCCTTCGACCGCGACCTGCCAGCGACCGGGCACGATCTGGCGCTTGGTCCCGCCCCACATGAACGCCAGCACCGCCGCGAACACGATCAGCATCCACAGCGAGCTATTGGTGAACTGGTACGGCGACGCGGCCAGGTGATCACTGCCGATCGGCGTGATCTGGAACTGGTGCATCGGATCGATTTTGGCTTCAGCTGCCACTGTGCATTAATCCCTGACTTGTCCGGCGCTTACTTGTTACGCTCGTTATTGCCGCGAACCACCTGCATGCAGGCGCCGGCAAAAGCGAGGAACATCAGCACGATCATGATCCACGGCCGCGTGCCGAACAGACTGTCTAGCCCCCAGCCAACCACGATCCCGCCGAGCGGATAGCCCAGCATCGTCGCGGCGACTTGTCCGGCCATGGCCCGGCTTTCGTCGCGCAGCGGGGCGTGATCGCGGGCATTGCGATCCGCCTCGGCCTGCCGCGCAGCGTCAAGCCGCGCCTGCAGCGAACCAAGTGCCGCATCGTCTGCCGGCGGCGTGTTCGGATCGGTGGGGTCTTGCGCCACGGAGGTCTAACGTTCCCAGGTCAATCGGCGTGCGAATGATACGAAAATCCGCCGGAAAAACTGCCTTTCCCGGCGAAGCGAGGCCCCCTTAGGCAAGCTGTCCCTTCGAGTCAACCGCAGTGCAAAAAGGGCGCTGACGACTAGCGCCAGCGCCCCCTATTCGGCGTCGAATTAAGCCTGGATCAGCTCGCCGCAGCATCCGCAGCCGCACACTTGGGATCGCGCGCGGGCGCTTCCCCAGTACGGGTGTGCCAGGTCCCGTCGGGCGACTGGTACTTTTCACCCGGCTTGGTCTTGAGGATCAGGCGGCAGCCCGAGGTGAAGGCATATTCCTCAACGGTAGAATGCTGCGCGGTCGCCCGTTCGGTATAGATCTTGCGGCGCGCAATGTTCACCGAATCCGCCACCCGGTGCACTTCGGCGGTCGGTGAGGTCGGGAAACCGAGGTAGCCATCAACCTGCTCACCCACCTGCCCTGCGGCACGCGCGGCTTCGTAAGCCGGATCGCGCGCCTGGCTCAGCGCCGGCACGGCAATCGCCGCCAGCGCGAAAATCGCTACCGACTGCAGCAAGGCGCGGCCAGGATTGCGCATCAAAGGACCAGTCATCTCAATAACTCCAAATCTCTTGTCCAAGAGCCCTAGAACACCCCAGGGTTGCTATCGATCGTTTTCGCAGCGTCACCTGCCAGACGATAGACGACCTCTTGCTTGATGTTGATGTTCAGCTCGATCACGATCGGCTTGTCCGGCGCGGTGACCGAAACACATCCGCCAATCGCAAGCGCGCTTCCCATCAACATCGCCGCTGCGGTTACCCGCCAGCGGAGCGGCCTCCGTTTCCGTGCTGCAAGTGTGGCTCGCGAACCCATCATGGGTCCGGTTTTCGCAGTCAAGGCGCGGTAGGTCAATTCGAAGCTGTTCATGTACCAGTCCTGCTGTCTGAATGCTGAATGTTGTCGTCTTTCGGCGGTTGTGGAGCTGCCGGAGGCATGGTGGCAGGCACGGTGGGCGTGGGTAGCGGCTCGCCCGGAATTGGCGGTGCGCCAGGGATCAGGCCCAGCTCGCGCGGGTCCTTGACGTAGGTCTGGTCGTAAAGCGAGCGGAACGACGAGAACAGCTGATGGAACGGCCCCTTGATCGAAATGTTGAAGCGGATCGGCAGCTTGGCAAAGCGCTGGGTGATGAAGTTGCGCTTCGCGCCCTGCCCCTGGCTGACCCCGTCGATCCGCATCTTGGTGACGATCTCGCCGTCCAGCCGGCCCTGGAGACCTACTTCCATGTGCTTGAAGTTAAGGCTCCGCAGCGCCTGAAAGGCGAAGTTGCCCATCGGCGACAAGTCCTTGTAGGTCAGTTCGCCGATATAGGAGAGGTTGCCCCCCGGATCGCGTGAAACGAGAATCCCGTTCTCGATCCGCCCGCCGTTCTCGTCGAACACCAACGGCAGCTCGCCATCGAAAGTACCGCTGGCCGAGATGTTCGAAAGGTTGAGCCGTGACACGAACTTTTCGAGATTGAGCCCGCGCACCGCGATCGTGAAGCGCCGCGTCTCGGCGCCGCCAATCACCATCCGCGTCGGCAGCAGTTCGAGTGATCCGTCGATGTAAGGCCATTTCGCCCCGTTCACGACCAGCACATGGCCGGGCTCGAGCTGGAACGAGACGTCGCCTTCATCGACTTCGATCCCCGGGTTGATCGCGGCGATGTGCAGCGTCTGGTTGGGCGCGGTGACCAGCCCCAGCAAGTCACTGAAATGGACCGTGCCGCGCACGCCCTGGACCGGCCCGAACAGCGCGGCGAAATCGAACTTGTCGGTGGTGAAATCGCCGCTGCTGGTCACGCCGTTGCGGCCCCAGTCGATCCGGCCCAGGCCGGAAACTGTCCCGCGCGCTTCGCCGATCACGCCCTGGGTCAAATAGGTCAGCTTGTCGGGCTGGAGCTTCTGGTCGAACAGGATGCCAGGCACCAGAAGGTCAGCGTGTCCGCTCGCCAGATCGAGATCGTGGACGATCTTGGCCTCGGTCACTACCCGGTCGCTCTTGGGTTCGCGCAGCACGGCATCGGCGGTGAAGGTGGTCGAGACGAGGCTGAGCGTCGCATCGCGCGCGACCAGCGGATAAAACCGCGCCTGCCCTTCGGGCATGCGATCCTTGACCGTCAGGCTGCCCCCGGTGACGTCGAAGCGCTTGTTGGCGAAGCGCCAGTTACCCGAGGCGTCAAATACATCGAGAGGGACGGCGAACAGCTTCAGTTCGGTATTGGCGAAAGTCCCGGTAATCTCCTGGCCGAGCATGGCATTGAGCTGCGCGATCCTCAGCGTCGAGGGCGCTGAGACTGGTCCGAATGAAACATCGATGCTCTTCGCCACCAGCGCACCTGGCCAGGCCAAGCCCAGCACGCCGCTGCGCAGGCGTATCGGGGTCGAGCCCAGCGTGCCGTTGAGTGCCAGCCCGGCAGTGCCTGCGGAAATCCGCAATCCGCGCGCGTCGCTGCGGACAATTGCCCCGCTGGGGCCCGGGCACAGGGTCAGCGTCTGTCCGGCTAGCGTCAGGTTGGAAATCTTGAGCTGGTCGAAGCGCACCGGGGTGCAGCGGCGCAGCGCGGCGAGCCCGCCGGTGGCCGACCAGTTGCCCTCGATCGGCAAGACCAGGTTATCGACCCGCCCACCCGGCAGCGCGCCGCTGACCAGCCCGCGCCCGGCAAAGCCGACCGCACCGCCGGGCAATTGGACCAGTTTGAATTCGGGCAAGGCCACCACCGAATCCCCGGCGCGATAGGGCGCGAGCGTCAGCGTCGCCACGCCGCCGCCATTGCCGCGCCGCTCGAACCTACCCTCGATATGCGGCAGGCCGGGGCCGTCGGTCAGCACATTGCCCGAAAGCATGGCCCCGCCCTTGCCGCCGAGCGTGACCGTCACGCGCGAAAATGCGCCGAGCCGCGCGCCGCTGCCCCCGCGCCACTCCGCCCCGGGCAGCGTCACGCTGGTCAGCGCGCCCGACTGGCGCAGCTGATAGGTTGCGGCAAAGCTGCTCCCCGGCGCCTCACGGGCCAAGGCCTGGCGCAGCTGCGCGGCGAGCGGCGCGATGAGCGTGCCTTGCCCGGACTTCTCGATCCCGGCGAGGCTGACTTCCAGCCCGTGTCCCGGGGCAAGACCCACAGCCTTGGCCGCGCCTTCGCTGCTGAAGCTCGCCATCCGGTCATTGCTGCGCGCCTGCCCGTCAAGTTCGAGCGACGAGGCCTTCACTCCGCTCGCCGCGAGGCCCTGCCCGCGCAGCTTGTAGTCGAGCACCACGTCGCCCTTGGCAAAGGTGAAGCGCCCGGTACCGACGCTGCGCTCAAGACGGTTTGTGCCCAGCGCCAGCGCGCCGCCGTCGAGCGCGTAGGTCCCATCGACACTCTCG
>JBJTLY010000083.1:0-5772 GCA_046063275.1 Novosphingobium sp.
CCCGCCTCGCTCACCGACAGTTCCTGTACGGGCGCGCTGGTCGCCATCACCGAATTGACCACCGCCGAATGTTCGATCGCCGAATAGGCAATCGGTCCGCGCGCGACCGAGCGGATTGCCTGGTTCAGCGCCTCGGTCGCGCCGCTGGTGAAAATCACCCGCCCGCCCTTGGGTAGCAGCCCTTCGACCTGCTCGCGCGCCACTTCGATCGCCGCCGCCGCAGCCCGCCCGGCACGGTGCATCGAGTGCGGATTGGCAAAACCAATCCCTTCCGGCCCGCCCAGCCACGGCAGCATCGCATCGCGCGCTTCGGGCGCGAGCGGCGTGGTCGCCTGATGGTCAAGATAGATGAATTGGGCGGCCATGTTCGCGATCGTTGCTTTTCGGGACTTTATTTCTATATAGCGCCTGCTTCCCGATCCTAGCCCAAAGCGGTCCGGCATCCGAGAAAACTCGGCACGCCGCGCCATGGGCCAGCCAGAACAGGTCTTGAGCCAATGCCGTCAGTCATCTTCCCCGGTCCCGAAGGTCGCCTCGAAGGCCGTTTCCAGCCCGCATCGCGCCCCCGCGCTCCGGTCGCCATGATCCTGCACCCGCACCCGCAGGCGGGCGGCACGATGAACGAGCGCATCACCATGGCGCTGTACAAGACCTTTCAGGCGCGCGGCTTTGCCACGCTGCGCTTCAACTTCCGTGGTGTCGGGCGCAGCCAGGGCAGCTTCGATAACGGGATCGGCGAGCTCAGTGATGCTGCCGCCGCGCTCGACTGGGTCCAGTCGATCCACCCCGAAGCCTCGACCACCTGGGTTGCGGGCGCGAGCTTTGGCGCACTGATCGGGATGCAGCTGTTGATGCGGCGTCCTGAAATTCGCGGCTTCATCTCGATTGCCCCGCCGGCCAACATGTACGATTTCAGCTTCCTCGCCCCCTGCCCAGCTTCGGGGATCATCATTCAGGGCGTGGCCGATACGGTGGTTACGCCAAATTCGGTCCAGAAGCTGGTCGACAAGCTGCGCACCCAGCGCCACATCACGATCCATCACGAAGAAATCCCCCGCGCGAACCACTTCTTCGAAAACGAGATGGGCGACCTGATGGGCTCGGTCGACAATTACCTCGACATGCGGCTCTCGCCGGACTGCCCGATCAGGTGACTATTTGAGTTCCTGCTGAATCGGAGCGGTGCCGTCCTCTGACGGCATCACCCAAATCGCGACGTTGGCGGCGAGAACCACCGCCAAAACCAGCATCAGCCAGACCTGTTTCGTGGCGCCGCGCTGTCGCCACAGGATCGCTGCGCCCACCACCATCGCAATGGCGGCGAGCATCAGGATCGAGAGGACAGTGCCGCTGGCCATCAGCGGCCGGTAAGTCCGCCAAGGATTTCGTCGAGCGCGTTGCCGCCGCCGCGGGTCTGCCCGGCGCCGAGCATCGAGCCGAGCACGCCGCCAAGCATGCCGCCCATCCCGCCGCCCGATTGCGAGGACCCTCCGTCCAGCACCGAACCCAGCACCGAGCCGAGGATTCCGCCCATCCCGCCGCCGCCGCTCTGCTGGCCCTGCGCGCCGCTTGCCTGGTGCGACATATAGCCCGCGACCAGCATCGCCAGGATCGGCAGCATCTTCTTGAGCAGCGCGGGATCGATCCCGGTCTGGCCCGAGGCATGGGTCGCAACCTTGCGGCTGACTTCCTTTGAACCGAAGATCTGACCAAGTACGTCGTTACCCTTGTCGACATCGGTCGGCTCAGGGCTCAGCACATTGCCGGCCAGCGAAGCGCCGCCCAGCCCGCCGAGCATCCCGATCAGGCTGCCCAGCCCGCCTTCGCCGCCGCCGGCATTGTCGGCATGTTTGCTGAAGCCGCCGACCACCGCCGGGAGCAGCGCCGTCGCGCCTTGCTCGGCCACCTCGGGCGAAACGCCGAGCTGGCTGGCAATCGCGGAGATGCCGCCGCTTTGCTGGAGCATCGAAATCAGATCTGAGTTGGCCATGCGAATCCCTCCCGTGGCCATCCTGGCCAAGTGTCGTTCAGACTAGCGACGCCGATGGAGCCACGCCAGCAGCTTGTCGGCCCACCGATTGACACCGCGCCGCCTGCCCCGCAGTCTGCGGTGATGTACAGCCCGATCACCACCACCCGCCGCCACGCCCTCTCCCTGCTGGGCGGCGCGGGCATCGCGGCTTTCACCGCGCCCGGCGCGCTGGCCAAGACCATCGCGCGCCCCGACGCGGACGCCTTCCTCGACAAGGTGGCATGGGGCCTCATCCAGTTTTCCCCCGAAGGCGCCACGTCGCTGGGGATCGATACCGGCACGCATGCCGCGCTGCGCAGCAAGCTTGGCTCGCGATCGCCAGCCGCGCAGAAGGCAACCGCGCAATTCCTCAGGACCTCGCTGGCCCAGCTAAAGTCCTATGACACGAGCAAAGTCGGCGCAGACACCCGCACCAGTCTGGCTGTGGTGAAAAGCGCCTTCTCCACCGCGCTCGACGGCTTTGCCTTGCCCTATGGCGATGTCGCGATCGGCGGCTGGCGCAATTCGCCTTATACAGTCATCCAGAACGTCGGCGCCTATCTCGACGTGCCACGCTTCCTCGACAGCGAGCACCCGGTGCGCGATGCAACTGATGCCGAAGCCTACCTTGCCCGGCTCGCCCAATTCCCCGGTTTGCTCGACGGCGAAACCGCGCGGATCAGGGCTGCGCGCGGCAAGGGGCTGGTTCCGCCCGCGTTTCTGCTCGACAAGGCGATCCGCCAGATGGAGCTGACGCTAAAGGGCGCGCTGGAAGGCGGCGGGTTGGTCGATTCCCTGACCAAACGGACCAAGACCATCGCAGGCAAATGGGAGACTCGATCAAAAGCCCTTGCCACCGGGCCAGTCGCGGCAGCGCTTGCCCGCCAGCTCGCCGAGCTCAAGGCACAGCGCGCGATTGCAACGATGGACGCCGGGCTGCTCAAGCGCCCCCACGGCGAGGAATGGTACGCCTGGGGCCTACGCGCCAGCACCACCACCCGCCGCACCCCGGACGATCTCCACGCGATGGGGATGGATACGCTGAAGGACCTGCAGAGCCAGATGGATCCGATCCTGCGCTCGCACGGCTTCACGAGCGGCACGGTGGGTGAGCGGATGACCGCGCTGGGCAAGGATCCGCGCTTCGGCTTTACCAACGACGACGCCGGCCGCGCCGCGATCATCAAGCTGATGCAGGACAAGATCGCCTTCATCCGCACCAAGCTGCCGCAAGCCTTCGGCAAGCTGGTTCCCGGCAATCTCGAGATCAAGCGCCTGCCGCTGGCCGAGGAAGACGGCGCGCCCGGTGCCTATGGCGGGGCGGGATCGAAGGACGGCAAGATCCCGGGGAAGATCTGGCTCAACCTCGGCGATATCGGCCGCCACAGCCGCTATTCGCTGCCCACGCTGGCGTTCCACGAGGGTATTCCCGGCCACGTCTGGCAGGGCGAATATGCCAACCAGCTGCCGCTGATCCGCACGCTGCTGGCGTTCAATGCCTATTCCGAAGGCTGGGCGCTCTACGCCGAGACGCTGGGGGATGAGCTCGGTGCCTATGACGGCGATCCGGTCGGGCGGCTCGGTTATCTCCAGTCGATCGCCTTCCGCGCCTGCCGCCTGGTGGTCGATACCGGGCTCCACGCCAAAGGCTGGAGCCGCGAGCAGGCGATCAAGTGGTTCTCCGAAACCAACGGATCGGGCCTGTCCGAAGTGACCCCCGAGGTCGACCGTTATTGCTCGTGGCCGGGGCAAGCCTGCGGCTACAAGGTCGGCCACAGCGAAATCCTCGCCCAGCGCGCCCGCGCCAAAGCGGCGCTGGGGCCGAGGTACGACCTGCGCGGTTTCGACGATGCCGTGGTGACCGGCGGCAATGTTCCGCTCGACGTGCTGGGCGATAACATCTCGCGCTTTATCGCCGCGACGACCGCGCGCTGAATCCGTACCGTAGCCGTGATCGATCCGTGGTAGTCAGGAGCTGACAGGGGGGCTTGTCCCGCGGCGACGATTCGCCGTCATGTAGGAGCTACCCCATGTCGATTTTCAGCAAGATCAAGGATGCCATTTTCGGTCACAAGGCCGAAGCCACCCCTGCGCCTGCCGTTGAAGCCCCGGCGATTCCGATGAATGACACAGCACCAGCGCCCACCTCTGTTGCAGCTGCACCGGTCGATGTGGCTGCTTCGCTCGGCGCGATGCCCGGCGCTGGTGACCTCAACTGGCAAACCTCTGTGGTCGACCTGATGAAGCTGGTCGGGATCGACGCGAGCTATGAGAACCGCAAGGCGCTGGCGCACGAACTCGGCAATGCCGACTACGAAGGTTCGGCCGAGGACAACATCCAGTTGCAGAAGCAGGTGATGAAGGCCCTTGCCGACCATGGCGGCAAGGTTCCGGCCGAACTGCTCGACTGAGCCGGCCCGACCACAATAGAAAAGGGCCGCGGCGCACATCGCACCACGGCCCTTTTTCGTAGCCTTGGCGCTGCTTACTTCTTGCCGAACAGCCCTGAAGCCATGCCGGCAAGATCGTTCAGCGGGTTGCCGTCACCGTCCTTGTCGAGGCTGCCGAGCAGGCCCGAGGCCATCGGGCTGTCCTTGAGCATCTGGGCGTACTGGCCCAGCGAGCCCGCGCCGCCGATCTGTTCGACGATCTGGTTCAGCACCCCGGTATCGAGCCCGGTCTTGGCGGAAGCAGCCGCGACCGTGTCCCCTGGTTCTTCGTGGCTCTGGCCAAGTGCGGCGATCGCCTTCTCGGTCATTTCAGGCGAGAGCCCAAGCTTGCTGGCAAGGTTGCCGACATCGGCGTGCTGGCCGACCTGGCCCATGATGCTGTCGAAAATACCCATGCTAGCGACTCCTTGGATTGCAGAAAGCGCCAATCTAGGCCCCCCGCCATGACGTGGGAAGCTAAATCGGGAGCAGATCGGGCTCGATCCAACCGCGCCGCGCCGGGACCGAAAACAGCACTTCGCGTGAGTAATGGATCAGCGGCCATGAACGCTGCGCTCTGGGGCCGGCAAGCAACGCGTTGACGGTTCCGAGCAGATCACCTTCCCCATACTCGGCCAGATGCCGGCGCACGCCGCGGATGTAGAACTGGGTCAAAGTCTCATGATAGCCCTGCGTATCGTCATTCACCCCGCCGACAGCGACGTTATAGCTTCGGATGATATCAGGAAGGTCAACCTCCGGATGGATGTCAGGTCGCTCCATCAGCAGCCAGGTACAGGCAGCGAGATGCGCCTCATGCGTCCACTCTGCCTTGGGCAGCGTGCGCGCAAGCAGGCCCTCCCCCACGTGGCGGATGGCCTCTGCGCTTGCAAAGGGACGGATCGAAAATTCGGTCATGGAAACAACTCCGGGATTTGGCGGTCCCGGATCTGTCCGGGAATTCAGGCGGCCTTGGGGGCCGATTGCAATACGCCTTCATCGACGTAGGCTTCGAACTGGGCGAAGTTATCAACGAACTTGTTGACCAGCTCTTGCGCCGTTTGATCGTAGGCTGGCCCGTCCGCCCAGGCCCCGCGCGGATCAAGCAGCTTGCTGTCGACCCCCGGCACCGCCACCGGCACTTCGAAGCCGAAGTTCGGATCCTTGCGGAATTCGGCGTTGTTCAGGCTGCCGTCGAGCGCAGCGTTGAGCAGCGCGCGAGTTGCCTTGATCGGCATGCGCTTGATGCCGGGATCGGTCGCCCGCCCGCCCGACCAGCCGGTGTTGACCAGCCAGCACTGGGCACCGCCTTCGGCAATCCGCTTCTTGAGC
>JBJTLY010000084.1:0-4038 GCA_046063275.1 Novosphingobium sp.
CTGATGTATCAGGGCGGCAGCGACGATCTTCGCGGCGCGCGCGCGCCGATCACCCTCGCGGAAGAGGCATGGGGCTGCGATCTGGAAACAGAAATTTGCGTGGTTACCAGTGACGTGCCGCAAGGCGTATCGGCGAGCGAAACTCTGGGCTGCGTGCGGCTGATCGGGTTGGTCAACGATGTCTCGCTGCGCAATCTGATCCCGGGCGAATTGGCCAAGGGCTTCGGCTTTGTCCAGGCCAAGCCGGCCAGCCATTTCTCCCCGGTCTTTGTCACCCCCGATGAACTGGGCGATGCCTGGAACGGCGGGCGGCTGAACCACGTGTTGGCGGTGGACCTCAATGGTCTGGCTTTCGGCCGGGCCGAAGCTGGGGAGGAGTGTACGTTTGATTTCGGCACACTCATTGCCCATTTGGCCAAGACTCGCCGGATCGGTGCCGGCTCGATCCTCGGTTCGGGCACAGTGTCCAACCGTGATCCCGATGGCTCACCGGGACGCCCCTGCGAGGCAGGCGGGCGCGGCTATTCCTGCATCGCCGAACAACGCATGGTCGAAACCATCGCCACCGGCGCGGCCAAGACCGACTTTCTCAAATACGGAGACGTGGTGCGGATCGAAATGAAGGACGCGCGCGGCCACACGATCTTCGGGGCAATCGAAAACGTGGTCGAGAAGGTTTAGGGTTCACCCCCCCAATGCAAAAACCGGCCCGGATTGCTCCGGACCGGTTTCATGCCCCCTCGCATGGGTGTGGTTTACTGTCCCGGTTTGGCCGCGAAAGCGTCGGAGATCGAGCAGGCCGCCGGGCCGAGAATAACGATGAACAGCACCGGCAGGATGAACAGGATCAGCGGCACGGTCATGATCGCGGGCAGACGCGCGGCCTTTTCTTCGGCGCGCATCATGCGGTCGTTGCGGAATTCGGCCGACAGCACACGCAGCGCCGAGGCGAGCGGGGTGCCGTAGCGTTCGGTCTGGACCATTGTGGTGGTCACCCCTTTCACCGCATCAAGATTGACGCGGTAGGCGAGGTTTTCGAATGCCATGCGGCGTTCGCCGAGGAAGGCGAGTTCGATCGCGGTCAGCGCGAATTCATCGCCGAGTTCGGGATAGGCGCGGCCCAGTTCCTTGGCCACACGGTTGAACGAGGCATCGACGGTCAGGCCCGCTTCCGCACAGATGACCAGCAGGTCGAGCGCGTCAGGCAAGCCCTTGCGGATCGCATCGGTGCGCTTCGAAATCAGGTTGGAAATGTAGATTTCCGGACCCTTGTAGCTCAGGCCAACCACGGTCGCGAAGGCAAAAAGCTTCTTCATCCCGCCCCAGGTCGGGAAGTAGTTGATGCCGTAGAGCATCAGCGCGGCGATTCCGCCCAGCACGACAGGCAGGACCATGCGCGCGAAGATCACCGCTACGCCCAGTTCGGGCTTGCGGATACCGGCTTGCGCCAGTTTCTGCTGGATCACGACAAGCTGGCTCTGCTGCAGCACCTTCAGGGTGGACAGCGTGTCTTTCATCTTGTCGGTGGTTTCGCTGCCGCGAACCAGGCTGACGCGCTTCTTCGAGCCCTGTGTGAGCAGGCCCGACTTCAGCTGGTCGCGGCGATCGTTGAGCGCCTTGACCCGCTTTTGCATGGGGTCGCGGATGGTCACTGCGGCGTAGATCGCGAACAGCACCGCACAGACGGCGAGGAACGACAGGATCGTGCCGACCCAGATGACGTCGATGCCGAGGAGGGTGGGTCCAGGCGGGGTGTTCAACATGATTTGTTCGTTCCCTCGCTCAGATTTCGAAGCTGACCATTTTGGCCATGATGAACGCGCCGATGCTCATCCAGACCGCGCCGCCGAGGCCGATCACGATCAGCCGGTCGTCAGTGAAGAAGCCGCCAAGGTACGTGGGGTTAATCCAGTAGATCATCCCAAAGACGATGAACGGCAGGGAACCCACGATGTAGGCTGAAGCCTTCGATTCCGAGCTCATGGCGCGGATCTTGAGCTTCATCTGCGCGCGCTTGCGCAGCACGTCGGCCAGGTTAGAGAGCGTTTCTGCGAGGTTGCCGCCGGTTTCGCGCTGGATTGCCAGGGTGATGCAGAAGAAGCTGAATTCGGGAGTGTTGAGCCGGTCGGCGGTTTCCTGGAGGGCGTCCTCCATCGTCTTCCCGATCTTGATCCGCTCGGTAACCAGCTTGAATTCCTGACCCACCGGGCCGGGGACTTCGCTCGAGACCACACCCAGCGTTTCAGTAACCGGCAGACCCGAGCGGAGGCCGCGGACCAGGAGCTCGATCGCATCGGGGAACTTGGAGGTGAACTGCGAGGTGCGCTTCTTGATGAAGTAGTTGACTACCATGTGCGGCACACCCGCGCCAGCCAGCAGGCCGATGCCTAGCGACAGCATTGCTGCGCCGGTCTTGAGGAACATCAGCACGGTGAGGGCCAGAGCAAGCCCGGCTGAAGCATAGAAGTACTGCGCCAGGGTCCATTTCTTGCCGGTGCGGTAGAGCCGCATCGACAAGGCTGCGAGACGCGATTCCGAGCCGGCGAGCTGATGCAGCTTGGGCTTGCGGGCGGCGACAGCCTTCTTGAGCTGTGCCTCCATCTTGGCCGAAGTGCTATCGCTGTGCCGGTAGCGCAGCGACTCTAGCCGCCGCGCACTCTCCTTGGCAGCCGAAGGACCTGACAGCGCCAGGTACCCCAGCACCATGAAGCTCATCATGCCCACGGCAATAAGCAGGAGCTGCAAAATGCTCATCTGCGTGTTACGCCTTCCCTGGTTTCGGCCGGTGGCAAGGATTGCAGCACCGGCCGGCTAGATCCCGCTCAGGCTTCCGCCTTGGCAGGGGCCTTCGACTTCTTCGAACTGGCCATCATCGACTTGAGGTCGAACTTGCCCAGCAGCGAGCCCTTGGGCTTGATCGCTTCTTCGATCATCTCGCCATCGCCCACGCCCATGATCGACTTGGCAATGTCGCGGATCGCAGATCCGGCCTTCGACGAGCGGTTGGCATCGGCAAAGGTCTGGCCCAGCTTCGCCGCATTGGTCGCCGCCTTGATGTCGTAAGGCACGGTGAAGTTGATCTTGCGTTCGATCGAAGCTTCGAAATCGGACTTGCTGATTTCTGCCACGCCGGCCTGGACCTTGTTGGCGATCACGATCGGCTGGACGTGCTGCGCGTTCGACTTCAGCCACGACAGGATGCGGATCGCATCGCGCGCCGAAGCGAGCGTCATTTCCACGACCACCAGCACGACGTTCACGTCAGCCAGCAGGTTGGGGAAGTTGATCAGCATGTTGCGCGGCAGGTCGATCACCGTCATTTCGAACGCCTGGCGGAATTCTTCCTCCAGCTGCACGAAAGCGGCACCATCGGTCATCAGTGGCGCGCTCATCGGCGCTTCGGCCGAAAGGATCGCCAGGTGATCGTTGGCGCGGATCATCGCGCGTTCGATGAACAGACCGTCGATGCGGCCCGGGTTCTCGATCGCGTCGGTCGGGCCGCGGCCTGGTTCGAGATCGAGCGCCAGCGCGCCGGTGCCGAAGTGAACGTCAAGATCAAGCAGGGCGGTCGGACTCTTCTCGTCGGCGCTGAACAGCCATGCGAGCGAGGTCGCGATGGTCGAGGCACCAACCCCGCCGCGCGTGCCGATGACTGCGGTCGAGATGTGCTTCTTGGCCGCAGCCGGATCGTGCTGCTTGGGATTGGCAAAGACCGCCTGAGCATTGACCAGCGAATCGCGGACCTGGCCCGGCGAGAGCGGCTTCAGCAGGTAATCGTGAATGCCGCTGGCAAGAAGATCGCGGTACAGGCGCACGTCGTTGACCTGGCCCACCGCGATCACCACGGTACCCGGCTCGCAGACTTCGGCCAGCGCGTTGATATCGCTGAGCGGATCGCCGCTTTCCGAAAGATCGACCATCAGGATGTTCGGGCTGGCCGAGATCGACAGGGACTGGACCGCGTTGCGCAGGCCGCCCTTGTTGCACTTCTCGGGCTGCCAGCCCATTTCGATCACGACCGGACGCAGGACTTCCAGT
>JBJTLY010000085.1:0-5015 GCA_046063275.1 Novosphingobium sp.
GCAAATATCTCAAGGCCAAGGATGACCTACCCGACAAGACGCTGACCGCGATGGCGCCGATCTCGGTGCGCGGCAACGACGAAAAGGGCGACATGGGCAACCAGGTCGCGGCGATGATTGCACCGCTCGGCACCCATATCGAAGATCCGCTCGAGCGGCTCGCTTACGTCAATTCGCAGACGGTCAATTCCAAGGCGATGACCGACGCGATCGGCGCACGCAACATGACCGAGATGAGCAAGGTCAGCCCGGCGCTGTTCATGGCCTTGGGCGCGCAGCTCTATACCCGTCTGGGGCTGGCCGACCGGATGGGTCCGCCGTTCACCACCGTGGTGACCAACGTCCCCGGCCCGCCGGTGCCGATCTATTCGACCGGAGCGCGGCTTGAAAGCATGATGGGGCTGGTCTGCCTGACCGATGGGATGGGCCTCGGCCACGTGGTGCAAAGCTACGTCAAGGAAGCGACGATCGCCTTCACCGCCGATCGCAAGCTGATGCCCGATCCGGAATTCTACGCGGACTGCATCGAGCAGAGCTTTACTGAATTGCGCGATGCTGCGCGCGCCGCGCTGGACGCTGCGCCTGCTGCGGCTGCGCCCGCCAAGGAACCAAAGCCGGAAGCGCCGGTTGATACGACAACCAAGGCTAAGCCTGCGGGCAAGAAGAAAACAGCCGCCAAACCCCGAAAGGCCGCCAAGAAATGACCGCAACAACCGCCGCGCGCGACGCGCTTGAAATCGAAGCCCGTCCCCCGCACCGCTTGCTGGCACTAGCCGAAGGCCGCGCGATCTTCGAATTGGCAGCCTTCTTCGCCACCCGCCCCGCACTGGGCATGCTGCCCAAGGGCGATGGCCACCCGGTGCTGGTGCTCCCGGGTTTCCTTGCTTCGGACAGTTCAACCAAGCCAATGCGCCGCCTGCTCGATGACTTGGGCTATGCGAGCTATGGCTGGGATCTCGGCCGCAACGTGAGGGTCGACCTGCAGCGGGTCCACGAGATGGAAGCGCTGCTGCTCAAGATCCACAAAGAGAGCGGGCGCAAGGTTTCGATCATCGGCTGGAGCCTGGGCGGGGTCTTCGCCCGTGAACTCGCCAAGCTGCACCCCGATGCGGTGCGCCAGGTGATCTCGCTGGGCAGCCCGATCCACGACGATCGCCGCCACACCAACGCCAACCGGCTGTTCGAATTCCTCAACGGCAAGGATCCCGAGCCGGTCAAGCACGGCCATTTCACCGGGCTCGACCAGGCCCCGCCGGTGCCGACCACTTCGATCCTGACCAAGACTGACGGTATCGTTCACTGGCGCGGATCGGTTCAGCATCCCCAGAAGGGCAACTTGCAGACCGAGAACATCGAAGTTCACGCCAGCCACGTCGGCCTCGGCGTCAACCCCAGCGTGATGGTTGCCCTGGCCGACCGGCTGAAGCAGCCCGAAGGCGCATGGGCACCGTTCAAACCGCGCTTGTCACAGCGCTGGATGTTCCCGAAGACGAAGCTGCACTGATTTAACGCAAAATCCGTTCGTCCTGAGCGAAGTCGAAGGACCCGTCGAGCGCAGCCGATACGGCCGGACTTTCGTGTCTCGCTATCGTCGCAGGTTCTCGGCTTCGCTCGAACCACCCTTCGACTTCGCTCAGGGCGAACGGGGTTGGGCGGCACTCCCTATTGCGCCCGACCGCCCACCTGCACGTTGCGGATCTGGCCCGAACCATCGACCGAACAAGTGAAGTCTGCGCCTTCGCCATTCCGACCCGAAACGCGCCAGCCATCGCCATCGCGATTGATCGTCTCGACGCTGACCGAACGGCCTGACCCGCGCGCAACTTCGTTGCTGCAACGATTGACCGCACTGTCGACGCCGCCGTTCTGCTGCCACTGCTGGTCGTTATCGTTGCCCGAATAGTTGCCTTGCCGCTCACGCGGGTAATCGCCGCGGTATTCCTCATTACGGCGGTCACGCTTGCTCTTGCTGGCGGCGCTGGCGATCGCGGCAATCCCGCCGATGATCAGCACCCCGGCGATCACGTCGCCAGCATCGATGTGGTCATGGTGGCGGTGACCGCCCCAGCCGCCGCCCCAACCCCAGCCCTGGGCTGCGGCCGGTGTCGCGGCGAGCGAGGCGATAGCACTTGCTGCAAGCGCAGCAGCGATACGCGAATTCCGGTTGATCATGGTTGTGCCCTCCACAAACCGCGTACCACGCGGCCCCATATTGCCGATACGACTAGGCGGCCCAGACTTTCTCAAGCCTGAACCGCCCGTCGGTTACATCATTCGTCGGGATCAGAACCCGCGGATGCCGTCGATGTCGAGATCGGTGATCCGATTCCCTTCGTATTTGCACTTGAACGAACCGCTGTCGTAGCCGCGATCGCGCTCGTTCCAGCCGCGGTAATCGCCGCCCCAGCCCTGACCATAGCGGTCGTTGCCGCTGTAGTAGCCGTTGTTCCAGCCGCGCCCCTGACCCTGGACTGCGATCCGGCCCTTGACCTGGTAGCCGTAACGCGTGTCCTTGACCTCGCGGATGTCGGTCACGTCGGCGCGAAGTCCGCGGCTCGAAGCATAGCGTTCGGCGGCGGCGACACACTGTTCGACAGCCTGACGAGGGTTGGTGCGGTACTGATAACGGTCGTAGCCGTTGCCGTTGTAGTAGCCGCCATTGTTGTAGCCATCGTAGCCGGCGCGGCCATAGGCATAATCGCCGTTGTAGCTGCGATTGTTGTTGTGGCTCGCCGCCGAAGCAACTGCGGCAATCCCGCCGATGATCAGCGCACCGGCAATCACGTCACCGGCAGAAATACCGTCGTGATCGCGATCGCGGGCCAGTGCCGGGGTGGCCGAAGCAGCAACCATCGCGCCAGCCGCGATGGTTCCGAGCAGGGCTTTGGAAACTGTCTTCATGGTCTTCATCCTTAGGTTGCCCCGGCGAATCTGTCGGGACTTGATGGAGGGGTTCTACCGATTCGGCCCTGCGCCGAGGCTGAACTGGCCTGTCAGACGATGTTCAGGAAAATTGCCCCTTTTCTGAACGCACAGCTTACGCGCTCTTAACCATGATCGCTTAAGCCTGCCGGGGATGATGCAGTGGATAGCCATGTTCGCCGGTCCGGCCTTTGCCCTGATTCTGGTGCTGTGGGAGCGGCTGCGCGGTGCGCCCGGTACTGACTGGCGGATCAACCTGCAGGCGTGGCTGCTCAAGATCATCGGCGCATTCACCGTCTATGGCGCGGTGCATGCGTGGCATGGCCCCGCCCTGATCGACGGAGCGGCGCTTCCGGTTTGGGCCGCGGTGCTGCTCTACTTCCTGGTCTATGACTTCGCCGAATACCTTTATCACCGCTTGCAGCACAAAGTGCCGCTGCTCTGGGCGATGCATTCGCTGCACCATTCAGACCCGAACATGTCGGTGCTGACCACCAACCGTCATTTCTGGGCCGATCCGCTGTTCAAATCCGTGACCGTGTGGAGCGCTGCGGCGCTGCTCATTTCCCCCACACCGACCGCACTCGCCGTCTATTCGGCACTGGGGCTATGGAACTTCCTGACCCACTCGCAGCTGCCGATCGATCTGGGACGCTGGTCGTGGGTGATCAACACCCCGGCCTACCACCGCCGCCACCACTCGGCGCTGCCCGAGCATTACGACAGCAATTTCGCCGCGATCCTGCCCATATGGGACGTGCTGAGCGGCGACTATCATCGCCCGGATGGCTTCCCGCCGACCGGCTATACCAACCGGCCGCGCACGCTGATCGAACAGATCGCCTGGCCGCTCTATCATGGCCGCGTTGAGGTGGAGCCCGCCGAGTAACTAGTTCGTTGCGCTTAGCCCGGTCCACTGCGCCAAGAAGGCGAGCGTATCTGCACCTTCGGCCACCACCTTGTCGGTCGGCTTGCCCGCGCCGTGCCCGGCGCGGGTCTCGATCCGGATCAGGTGCGGCTTGCCGCCGGGATCGGCCGCCTGAAGCGCAGCCGCGTATTTGAAGCTGTGTCCTGGCACCACACGGTCATCGGTATCGGCGGTGGTCACCAGCATCGCCGGGTAGGCCACCCCCGCCCTGATGTTGTGATACGGTGAATAGGCGCGCAGCACCCGCCAGTCGGCTTCCTTTGAGGGGTAGCCGTAATCGTCCACCCAATAGCGCCCGGCGGTGAAGCGGTCGAAGCGCAGCATGTCCATCACCCCGACCTGCGCATTGGCGGCAGCGAACAGGTCGGGCCGCTGGTTGACCACTGCACCGATCAGCAAGCCGCCGTTCGAACCGCCCTGCACCGCAAGGCCGCTCTTCGACGTGATCCCCTCACGCATCAGATATTCGCCGGCGGCGATGAAATCGTCGAACACGTTCTGCTTGTTGGCCAGCCGCCCGGCATCGTGCCAGGCCTTGCCGTATTCACCGCCGCCGCGCAGGTTGGCCATAGCAAATGCACCGCCAGCCTCGAGCCAGGCCATCCGCGTCGCCGAGAATGCCGGGGTGAGCGAGATATCGAACCCGCCATAGCCATAGAGCAGCGTCGGCACCGGCTTGTTCGCCGCGGCCACGTCCTTGCGGCGGACCAGGAACATCGGGATCTTGGTACCGTCTTTCGATGGGTAGAAGCGCTGTTCGATCACGTAGTTGGCAGGGTCGAAAGTCAACTTTGGCTGGACGAACAGCGTGCTCTTGCCGGTATTGGTGTCGTAGCGATAGATCGAACTCGGCTGGTTGAAGCTGGTGAAGGCATAGAAGGTTTCGGGATCGCCCGGCTCGCCGGTGAAACCGGAAGCGGTGCCGATTGCATTAAGTTCGATGTGCCGCACCGGCTTGCCGTCAAGCGTCACCGCCTCGGCCACGGACGATGCGTCCTTCAGGTAAGAGAGGATGATCCGGTTGCCGACAATCCGCGCGCGCTCTAGCGTTTCGGGGCGCTCGGCGACGATCTCGGTAAACTGCGGAGCCTTTCCCGCGACGTCCACCTTTACCACCTTCAGTTTCGGCGCGCCCTTGTTGGTCACGAAATAGAGCGTGTCCCCC
>JBJTLY010000086.1:0-57903 GCA_046063275.1 Novosphingobium sp.
CTGCGGAACGCCGAGGACCTGCTGTTCGAGCGCGGGATCGACCTGTGCCATGAGACGGTGCGGCGCTGGTGGAACCGGTTCGGGCCGATGTTCGCCGGCGACATCCGGCGGCAGCGGGTGAGCCGGATGAGAGGCTTTAGCCAGTGGCGCTGGCACATCGACGAGATGTACGTGAAGCTCAATGGCGAGATGGTCTACCTGTGGCGCGCTGTCGACCAGGAAGGCGAGATCCTCGACAGCTACATCACTAAGACCCGCGACAAGGAAGCCGCTCTTATATTCATGAAGAAGGCGCTCAAGCGGCACGGTTCGCCTGAGAAGATCACCACCGATGGGCTGCGCTCCTACCGCGCCGCGATGAACGAGCTTGGCAATGCCGACAAGCAGGAGATCGGCCGCTGGGCCAACAACCGGGTCGAGAACAGCCACCTCTCGTTCCGACGACGAGAGCGAGCGATGCTCCGCTTCAGGCGAATGAAGACGCTGCAGAAGTTCGCCTCGGTCCATGCCAACGTCCACAACCACTTCAACCAGGAACGCCACCTCGTCGATCGACAGACCTACAAGCTCCGCCGCTCGGCCGCACTGGCCGAGTGGCAGTCGCTCATGGCCTGATCCCTCGCACCCGAAGCCAGAGCTTCGCCAATCGGAGACGAGTTGCGATTAGACTGACAGCACCGATAACAGGGAAAAATGCAAAAATCTGGGCCAGAAGCAGGGCTTTTGGGGGCAAAGGGCGTCAATCCCGCTGGGCAAAGTCGCGGGTTTCTGCGGGTCTCAGCGGCGTATTGATCAATTCCCTGTTATTCGCCGGAACAGGGTATTTAATCGACCATAACAGGGCATTTATTCGGCTGTATCAGGCTATTTGATCGCGATAACAGGTGACGTGGCTAGCGCAAGAATCCCAGCAATTCGCGCTGCCGCGACCAGGCAATCGGCAGGTCCTGGTGAATGAGTTGCTCAAGGTTGAGGCTGCGCGGCTGACTGCCGGCCAGGATTGCCTGTTGGATATCCGGCGCAAGGAATGCGAGCCGCATCACGCGCCGCTCATAAGGCGATGTTGGTGCAGCAGTGACGATTGGATGTCCGCGTTCGTCGCGATCGAGCATCGCGTGGGCTTTGCGCAATGCCGTGATCAAAGTGGTATCGTGATCGGCTGCGTCGGGCTGGCCTGCCATGATCGATTGCCGCCCTCCTCGAGGCGGCAGCGAGATCGGGATGGTGATCACACACTGATCGCCCCGCTGAGCGATCTGCTCATCCCCATCGATCCTCGCAGCAACTTCGCGCGATAGGCTGGCGGGCAGCACCAGGTCGATTGCATCAGGTCGAAGGTGGGCAGACTGCAAGGTGCTCACCGTCTTGCCGGGAAGCAATCGTTCGAGCGTGGTCGCTGTCAACTGCTCGATCGCGGACGCAGCAACGCGGTGCAGTTCGCCATTCTTGCGCGCACCCTGCTGGATCGAAGCCGAAACATAGTACCGATAAAGCCGTCCCGAATTTCCGCGAGAATGCGCCGGACTCATCGGCTCGCTCGAGGCATCAAACAGACGTCCCGCCAGCATTGCGCGTTCGGTTCGGCGTTCGGCTGCAGCATTGCGGGTCACCCGGTTGGCAGCGAGATGCTGCTGGACCCGCTCGAAGAGTTTGGCATCGACGATCGGCTGGTGTTCGCCCTGGTGGACCAGATCCTTGTGAACGATCTGGCCGAGATAGATCCGGTTGCGCAGCAGGTGAAACAGCGCGCCGCGACCGAACGGCGTGCCACCGAGAACGCGGCCACTGCTGGTCACATGCCGCTTCGATACGATGCCATCATCGGCAAGCGAAGCGGCAAGACGGTGGACCGAGCCGATCGTGAGGTAGCGCTCGTAGATGAACCGGACGATGGCAGCCTCAGCCTCGTTGACGCGCAAGGTCCGGTTTCCAGCCTCGGGCACATTGTAGCCAAGCGGCGGTACTCCGCCCATCCACATGCCCTTGGCCTTGGAAGCGGCGATCTTGTCGCGGATCGCCGACAACAAGATCGCGCTTAACGCCGGATGGGACATCGAGATCCTTAAGCTCGAGCTTTCCGATCTCTCGCTACCCGAGTTTGAGATCGACCTTGGGCTGACAGGGTTCAGCTCGGGCGAGATCGATGTTGTTCTGGGCGAAAAAGTCGATCCAGATGACGAAGTCATCCCTGAGGTGCCGGCCCAACCTCGGGCCCGCCTTGGTGACATCTGGCAGCTAGGCGAGCACCGCATCGGCTGCGGCGACGGGCGCGACATCAATTTCCTGCGTGCCGTCGTCGGCGATGGCGAGACGATCGATGCGGCGTTCCTTGATCCGCCTTACAACGTAAAGATCAACGGCCACGCCAATGCCGCGGGGCGTCACCGCGAGTTCGCGATGGCCTCTGGCGAAATGACCACCGCTGCCTTCCGTACCTTCCTGACCGAGACACTGTCCGCTTGCGAAAGGGAAGCGTCTCGTTCATTATACAACCGCTGAGGCGGCCCATAAAATCATCACTGGGCGACAGATTTGGTTGCGCAACGCGCAAATGATGAACGATTTTTCCGAAATTCAGCATGGCATCGATTGCCTCATAAAAGCCTGGGAATCAAATGCCGGACTTGCCCTTCAAGCCATGTTGGAACGGATACAACAAGGCCTTCGCGACGACTTGGCCAAGCTCTTTGATGGGCATGACGACGCGTTCAGAATTGGCACTTTCATCATGTCCCTTTCTGAGCATGATGACGCCGAAGATAACTACGGTCGTCTTTCCATGTGGCGAGCTTACGGAGGGACCGCGGGCGTGGCTCTCGTGCTTAACAACACTGTGTTCGCGTCCGAAACCGACGAAATGCATGTTTTTTCGTCGCCCGTCTTTTACCACGATTCTGACGGATTTTGTGTCTGGTTTCAGAGGTGGGCAGGCAACCTGTTAGCAGCCGAGGCCGCATTGCTCGAAATGGGTGGAGAGGTCGTTCGCAATTGGCTGTTCATGGTTTTCAGATCTTTTGCGCTTTGCACCAAGCATCCTGGGTTCGCGGAAGAACGGGAATGGCGAGTTTTTCACTCGCCGATGTTTGAAGGTGAATCGCCATGGGTTGAAACGGCGGTCGAAATTGTCCGTGGCGTTCCACAGCCGGTCATGAAACTGAATTTGAAGGACGATCCATCGAAAGGGGTCGTTGGCGTGGCCCCCGATACCCTCATCAACCGCATCATCATCGGGCCATGCGATTACCCGCTACAGGTTAGAGCCGGACTTGTGATGGCCCTACGTGAAATCGGCATAGAAGACGGACTCAATTTTATGTGGATGGCGCTTATCCCGCTTAGACACGCGTAGGGGTTTGAGCGAACTAACCCGCAACCGAAAACGGAGGCGGAGTTCACGATCCAAGTTTGCCCCGCTCCTGACGGGCGTCTTCGTCAACCGTTTCCTCTGAGAGGCGACGTCCGCTTTCGCCCTTTCCCGACCAAAACCGGACAGTCCGCTTACGACCCGATTGCGGACATGCCAGTTACCCTTCGCTGTTAAGCCGCTAGCTTCAATTCCAGCCGTTGCCAGATCTCGGTGAGCGCCTCGGTGAGTCCGCGCATCATCGGCTCGGTGTGCGCGGGGCCGGGGGTGAAACGCAGTCGTTCGGTGCCGCGCGGTACCGTGGGGTAATTGATCGGCTGGACGTAGATGCCGTATTCGGCGAGCAGGATATCGGCGATGGTCTTGGCCTTGACCGGATCGCCGACCATCACCGGCACGATGTGCGTGGTCGAATCCATCACCGGGAGGCCCGCCTCGCGCAGCATGGCTTTGAGCGTAGTAGCAGCAGCCTGCTGGCCATCACGCTCGACGCTCGAGGCCTTGAGGTGGCGCACACTCGCGAGCACGCCCGCGACCAGCACCGGTGACAGCGAGGTGGTGAAGATGAACCCGGGAGCATAGGAGCGGATCACGTCGATGATCTTGCGGTCGGCCGCGATGTAGCCGCCCATCACCCCGAAGGCCTTGCCCAGCGTGCCCTCGATCACGTCGATGCGGTGCGCCGCTTCGTCGCGGTCGCTGATCCCGCCGCCGCGCGGACCGTACATGCCGACCGCGTGAACCTCGTCGATGTAGGTCAGTGCGTTGTACTTCTCGGCCAAGTCGCAGATCGCGTGGATCGGGGCGACATCGCCTTCCATCGAATAGACGCTCTCGAAGGCGATCAGCTTGGGCACGCCCTCGTCTTCGGCGGCGAGCAGCTCTTCGAGATGGGCGAGATCGTTGTGCCGCCACACGCGCTTTTCGGCACCCGAGTTGCGAATGCCGGCGATCATGCTGGCATGGTTGAGCTCGTCGGAGAAGATCACGCAGCCGGGCAGAATCTTGGCGAGCGTCGACAGCGTCGCATCGTTCGAGACATAGCCGCTGGTAAACAGCAGCGCGCCGTCCTTGCCGTGCAGGTCGGCCAGCTCAGCCTCAAGATCGACGTGGTAGTGGGTGTTGCCGCCGATGTTGCGGGTGCCGCCAGAGCCGGCGCCGACATCATGCAGCGCCTCTTCCATCGCTGCGATAACCTTGGGATGCTGGCCCATCGCGAGGTAATCGTTCGAGCACCACACGGTGATGTCCTTGGGGCCGTTGTGCCCGGCAAAGCACCGCGCGTTGGGATAGGACCCCTTGTTGCGCAGGATGTCGATGAACACCCGGTAGCGGCCTTCCGAGTGGAGCCGGCCAATCGCTGCATCGAAAATCTGGTCGTAACTGAACATGCCTGAATGCTCCGTCTAATTCGGTTTGGCAGCAGGGGTAACCGGATTGCCGGCCATGTCAGGGCTGCCCAGCCAGCCGTATCCGGCGAGCGCAACAAGGATCGTGGCCCCAGCCAATTCGAGCGCCAGGTGCGAACAGCGCTTGCTCAAATAGAGTCCGGCAAAACTGCAGGCCCCGAGCCCCACTGCGAAAATCCAGCCCATCACACCTTGCTCCGCTTGAGCCGTCGCGAAACCAGCCAGCCGCCGCCTAGCAGGGCGATCAGCGGGACCAGCCACAGCGGCATTGTTTCGCCCTTCACAACCGGCTTGAAGCTGACCCAGTCGCCGTACTTGCTGACCAGCAGCGCGCGCACCGCTTCGGGCTTGTCGCCGGCCGCAATCCGCTCACGGATCAGCCGGCGCATGTCACCGGCCAGGTCGGCATTGCTGCCCGAAATCGGTTGCCCCTGGCAAACCACGCAGCGGATCGAGTCCATCAGCGCCACCGCCTGCGCCTCCTGCTGCGGATCGGGCAGGGATACTTCGGCGAGGTCCTGCGCCAGCACAGGCATCGACATGACCATTAGCATTGCCATGATCGCAGAGCGCAGGGTCATGACGAAATCCCCAGCATGGAGAGCAGCTTGGGCATATCTTCCTCGGTCACCACCCCGATGTGTTGGTAGATGATCTTGCCCTGGCCATCGACCACGAATGTTTCCGGCACCCCTGCCGAGCCGAAAGCGATCTGGCCGCGTCCGTCCTGATCGAGTCCGATCCGGGTGTAAGGATTGCCATTGGCGGCGAGGAACTTGGCCAATTCAGGAGAGGTATCGTGCACCGCTAGTCCGTCGATTTCCGCACCCGCTGCCTTGAGCCGGGTGAGCATCGGCACTTCTGCGACGCAGGGCACGCACCAGCTGGCGAAGATATTGAGCAGCCGCGGCTTGCCATCCTTGAAGTCGGCAGTCGCAGCTCCGGGTTGACCGGGCATAGCCGCGGCGGCGGCAAATTCGGGCAGCGGTTTGCCCACCATTTGCGAGGCGATGACGTGATCGTCAGGGTGCCTGAGGCTCAGGAAAAAGGCGAGGAACAGCGCTGCCATAAGTGCGAAGGGCAGCCACAGGAGCACCTTGCGGGTCATGCCGCAATCTCCTGCGCGCGCGACCATGGCCAGCGATTGTTCCAGATGTCACGCTTGGTTCGGCCGAGTAGTGACAGCGCGCCGCCCAGCGCGATGAGCACCCCGCCGAGCCAAATCAACGTCACGAACGGCTTCCACCACATCCGCATCAGGAAGTGCGAATTGTCCGAATTCTCACCTAGCACCAGATAGAGCTGGCCGTTCCACAGGGTGCGGATCGCGGCCTGGTTGGTAGTCATCTCTGGATCGGTAAAGGCGTGGAGCTGGGGCAGCATCTCGAATGGAGCGCCCTCACCCTTGCGCACCGACAGCACTGCCTCAAGTGCGGAATAGTTGGGCCCCGGTTTTTCGCGCACGCCGAGCAGGGTGACCGAAAACGGCCCGATGTCACGGGTTTCGTTGGCCATCATCGAGACCATGTTTTCCTGGGTAAAAGCAGAATCGCACGCCATCCCGGCGATGCTCACCGCGCAGCCGAAATGGGCGAGCACCATGCCATAGGTGAACAGCGGCGTGCGTTTGAGGTCGCGTTTCCACAGCGGCGAAACGCTCGCCACCCCAACGATCGCCGCGACCACCAGTCCGAGCAACGGCAGCACCCCGATCTTGCCGGCAAAGACCACGACCAGCAGCAGCGCCGACCCTCCGGCGAACAGCGCACCCGCCATGCGGTCAAGTAACAAGCGCGGCAGATCGCGCCTCCAGCGCAGCAGTGGCCCGGCAGCGAGCAGGACCAGCAGCAGCAGTGCCAGCGGCCCCGCGGTGGCATTGAAATAGGGCGCGCCGACCGAGATCTTCGCGCCTGTCGTGGATTCGAGGATAAGCGGATAAAGCGTTCCGGCGAGCACGATGACCAGGATCACGGTGAGGATCAGGTTGTTGACCACCAAGGCCGCCTCGCGGCTGACTATCTCGAACCGGTTGCCTTCGCTGACCGTGCTGATCCGTGCCGCGAACAGTGCCAAGGCGCCGCCGATATAGATCGCCAGCAGGATCAGGATGAACAGCCCGCGTTCGGGATCGACGGCAAAGCTGTGCACGCTGGTGAGGATGCCTGACCGCACCAGGAAAGTGCCGACCATCGACATCGAGAATGCGAGGACCGAGAGCATGATGGTCCAGGCGCGCAGACCATCGCGGGTGGCCAGAACGGTCACCGAATGGAGCAGTGCGGTCGCTGCCAGCCACGGCATCAGCGAAGCGTTCTCGACCGGGTCCCAGAACCACCAGCCGCCCCAGCCGAGTGTGTAATAGGCCCAGTAAGAGCCCGCGGTGATCCCGACGGTCAGGAAGATCCATGCGCCGAGGATCCACGGTCGCATTGCTCGGGCAAAGTCTGGTCCGACATTGCGGGTGACCAGCGCGCCGACCGCGAAGGAAAAGGCCGCCGACATCCCTACGTAACCGGCGTAGAGAGTCGGCGGGTGAAAGGCGAGGCCCGGATCCTGCAGAAGCGGGTTGAGACCTTGCCCTTCGCTCAACCCTGCGACCCGGGCGAACGGATTGGATGCAAACAGCAGGAATGCGTAGAAGCCGAGCGCGATCGCACCCTGTGCGGCCAGCGTCGCCAGTTTGGTGTCGGGCCGGAGTTTGCTCTCGAACAGGGCGATGGTCGCCCCGGCCAATCCCAGGATCGTGACCCAGAGCAGCATCGAACCTTCGTGGTTGCCCCAGGTTCCGGCAATCTTGTACAGCATCGGCTTCATCGAATGGCTGTTTCCGGCAACCAGCAACACGGTCATGTCAGAACGCGCGAATACCGCGATCAGGCAGGCGAACGAGATGGAAACCAACGCAGCCTGAACCAGCGTAACCGGCGCCAGCGCCGAACCCAATGAGGTCTGGCCGCGCCCGACCGTCAGTGCCCCCAAGGCAAATTGTAGCAGAGCCATAGCCGCAGCGAGCCACAGCGCGGCCAATCCGGCTTCAGCGATCATTGCAATCTGTTTCCTTCCCCCAAGCCCATCAGAAATCGAGCCTGTAACCGGCGCTCAAGACCCAGCCAGCCTCGCTGACATGATCGAACGTCGTGCCGTTGTAGATCGATTGTTTGGTGAAATTGCCACCGAATTCGACCTCGATCTCGGAATGGCGGACCGGGAAATAGTTGAGCCGCAGTGTCGGCTGGAACTGGTTGAACGTGCCCCCCGGGGCCAAAGTCGTCGCCTTGCCGTCACGCCAGCCATAGCGCAGGCGCGGGCTGAGGCGGAACTTGGAAGTAATCGGCAGGCGCGCGTTGAAATCGAAGGTATAGATCTTGGCCGTGGCGGTGTTGGCGAACCGGCCGGACAGGATGTAGATGTCATTGGACATGACCAGGTCCGAACCGATCAGCTGCAGGCCGTAATAGTATTCCTTGCCGGTGGCAGGCAGCGCGAACACTTCTGGCGTGCCGACGGTGGCGGGCGTTCCCGGAGTGCCGCCGGTATCGGTCAGCGACACGTCTGCGCTCATCTGCAGCTTCTTGGTCAGCGGCCTTGAATAGGTCGCGGTAATCGATTTGGCGACCAGCGTGCGATCGAGTGCCATCTGGTAGATTTGCGGGTCGGTGAAGAACGGGCGCAGGCCGGTCAGGTCGGCGAAGGGCACCGAATTGACCGTGTCGAACTGGCCGATCAGCGCGTTGGTGGTGGTGAGCAGAGGCGAGCGGCGATAGTCGGCGGTGACGCTGAGGTTCGAGGTGTCGGGGAAATTGTAGTTGAGCGACAGCAGCCCGAGATTGAGCACCCCGAACTTCACATCGTAGTCGGCGATCGCATAGGCATTGAACCGCGGACGCAGGAAGCGGGTCTCGATCCCGACCGAGCGGCGATCGATGAACCCGCCCTTGGCATGCTGATCGAACCAGTAGAGCGTCACCTGAACCGGGCTGCGCTTGGC
Source organism: Novosphingobium sp. (assembly GCA_046063275.1). Taxonomy (GTDB): domain Bacteria; phylum Pseudomonadota; class Alphaproteobacteria; order Sphingomonadales; family Sphingomonadaceae; genus Novosphingobium. The sequence goes on from JBJTLY010000086.1 coordinate 8,762, forward strand.
CCCCACATCTATGCTCACTCCATAGAATGGCCGTTCGGTCAGCACATGAGTCTGGCGCGATGAAAGCACCGGAAAACCCGCGACCGCGTTGAAGCGCAAGTGCGGGTTGAACTGGAACCCGACCAATGCGCCGTCGAACCGGCCGAGCACGCCGGCCGAGTTGCGGGTCTGGCGGCCCAGCCGCAGCTGGGTGTTGAGATCGTTGTCGGTGTAATCGAAATAGAGCGCAGTCACCGCGCTGATCCCGCCGCCGGGGCGCGAGCGGTAGGTTTGCACTTCAGTGCCGTTGTTGATCGTGGTGATCGAGGCGCTGGTCCCGAAGTTCTTGGTGTAGGACCCAGCGGCGCGGATCTGGAACTGACGGCGATCATTGCCGCCAGAGATGGTGATATCGCCGGTGGTCAGCAGCTGGTTGACGTTGACCGAGTTGTCGACTTCGGTGCCCAGCGTCGAGGATGTGGTCAGCGTGCTGGTCCGGCCCTGGTCGCGGAAATAGAATTGCGAGAAGCTGCCGCGCAGCCCCCAGGTCCATTTGCGCGCGCTGCCGGAACTTGCCTGGCGAAGCGTCCCGCCAACTGGAGCACCTGTACTATCGAGCGCAGCGAGCCGTTGCCGGACCCGATCCGCGCCCTCGCCTTGCGGATAGCGGCGAAGATATTCCTCATACTGCGCGCGGGCCTGCGCGGACTGACCCTTCTTTTCGCGGACCACGCCAAGTAGTTCGACCGCCCGTGCACTGTTCGGATTTTCGGGCTTCTGCGCCGCGTTGGTGAGCAATTGCACCGCGCGGTCGAGGTTACCGTCCTGGATCGCCTGCTCTGCGTCAGTAATGAGCTGCGCTGTCCCGGTGGCATCGGCCTCGCTCCCGGTGGCAACAGGCGCGGCGACCGCAACCGACAGGGCGCCGGTAGCCGCCGTCCCCGCACGCCGGGTCTGCATTCCCTGCTCGTGTTCGTCGGGCGTGACCTTGGTCACCCAGGCATCGGGAAACAATTTGGCCAGACGGAGCCGCTCGGCATCGGCCTCGGCGCGGGTGGTGAAAAACCCTGCACGCAGGCGGTGCCAATTCTGCGAACCTCGTTCGAACAGGGTTTCGTAGACTATGTCGTTGCCAAGCGCGGCCTGCTGCGCGCCAGACAGTTCGGGCAGCGAAACGGGCGATGACAGCAGATTGAGGACAAAATAGCCCTCGGTGGTCGCGTCTTGTGCAGACGGCGCCGGACTTTTTCCCGCAGACTGGTCGGGCGAACACATCGCGCCACCAGGCTCGGCGACAGTCACGACCAACTGCTGCGGTTGTTGCCCGGCATTGACCGCAAATTGCATGTCGCGCGTAAAGAACAGCGAGAGCGTGGGGCCAGCGGGATTATCCCCTTCGTACTCGATCGAGCGCAGCTCGGGTACGGTGAGGGGGGTACGCAGTGATTCCCGCAGCTGTGAAACAGCGGCGCTATCGAGTGGCCGGATCCGCACGTGAAGTTCGCGCCCGCTGGTGGGAAACGAACTCAATACCTGGACGCGGATGTTGAAGGTCACCGTCAGGGTGGTGCATCCCACGACGCTGTCCGCCTTCACGTCCGACAGTGCGCGGTCGCTGACCACTTGCCCGAAGGCCGGGTCCGGCAAAACGATGCCGCCCGTCATTGCGACCGCAATCGCGGTAATCGAACCGGCCATTACAAAGCGTTGATTGTTCAATGCGTATCCCCAGACATGGGCGCGACCCCTATTTCGAGAAAGTGCGTGTCGTGTGGCAGTCTTCGCAGACGTTCGACGTGTTCGGATGGTCGCGCGGTTTCCCGATCGCGGGCGGACGGGAGCCGTTGTGGCAGGAGTAACAGGTCCCGATCGCGTCATTATGGTTGAAGGCCGAACCGTCCACCGGAGTCCAGGATGAGGTGCTGCGATGGCAATCCTGGCAAAGGTTGTTGGTGGCGAAGTGGGTCGAGCTCTTGCCCGTCGCAGTCGTGCCGTTGTGGCAGGAATAGCAACTTGTGGTGACGCCGGTGTGGCTGAAGGTCGCCGGGAGCCAGGCCGTGGTCTTGTGGCAAGCGCTGCAATCCTGCGTAGTCGGAAGGTGCGTGGCAGTCTTGCCAGTGGCAACCGTTCCGTTGTGGCAGCTCGCGCAGGTACCGCTGACCTGGGTGTGGTCCATGTGGACCGTGGTCCACGAAGTGGTGACGTGGCAATAATCGCAGTTGGCCGTCGAAGCGATGTGGCCTGCCGGCTTACCCGGAACGGCGGTGCCGTTGTGGCAACTGGCGCAGGTACCGATTGCGTCGGCGTGATTGAAGGTCTTGGCTGGCGACCATGCGGCGCTGCTGTGGCAATCCTCGCAGGTGTTGTTGGTCGCAAGGTGCGTGGCAGACTTGCCGGTGGCGTTCGTGCCGTTGTGGCAGGAATAGCAACTGCCGGTCACGTTGGCGTGGCTGAAGTTGGCTGGGGTCCAGGCGGTGGTTGAATGGCAATCGCTGCAGGCTGCGCTGGTAGCGATGTGGGTAGCCGGTTTGCCGCTCGCCTTGGTGCCGTTGTGACAACTGGCGCAAGTTCCGATCACATCATTGTGATTAACCGTCCTGGCCGGTGACCACGCCGCGGTGGAATGGCAGTCTTCGCAGGCGTTGTTGGTGGTGAAGTGAGTTGCGGACTTGCCGGTGGCATTGGTGCCGTTATGGCACGAGTAACACGTCCCAGTGACGTTGCTGTGGCTGAAGTTCGCCGGAGTCCATGCCGTGGTCGAATGGCAGGTGCTGCATTCGGCGGTCGTGGCGATATGCGTCGCCGTCTTGCCACTGGCCTTGGTGCCATTGTGGCAGCTTGAGCAGGTGCCGGTGACATCGGCGTGGTTCACTGTCTTGGCGGGCGACCAGGCCGAAGTGGTATGGCAATCTTCGCAAGCGTTGTTCGTCGTGATGTGCGTGGCGGTCTTGCCGGTCGCATTCGTGCCGTTGTGGCACGAATAGCATGTCCCCGTGACGCTGCTGTGGCTGAAGTTCGCCGGGGTCCAGGCGGTAGTCGAGTGGCAGGTGCTGCACTCGGCAGTTGTTGCGATATGGGTGGCGGTCTTGCCGGGCGCCTTGGTCCCGTTGTGACAGCTCGAGCAGGTGCCGGTCACATCGGCGTGGTTGACCGCCTTGGCCGGGGACCATGCGACCGATGTGTGGCAATCCTCGCAAGTGTTGTTGGTGGTCAGGTGTGAAGCCGACTTGCCGGTCGCATTGGTGCCATTATGGCAAGAGAAGCAGGTGCCGGTCGCATTGGCATGGCTGAAATTCGCTGGCGTCCAGGCCGTGGTCGTATGGCAGGTGCCGCACTCTGCTGTGGTGGCGATATGGGCGGCGGTCTTGCCTGGCGCCTTGGTGCCGTTGTGGCAGCTCGAACAGGTCGCGCTGGTATCGGCGTGATTAAAGGTCGCCGGAGTCCAAGCGGCAGTCTTGTGGCAGTCCTCGCAGGCGTTGGTGGTCGCCAGGTGCGTGGTCGGCTTGCCTGCAGCGGTGGTGCCGTTGTGGCAGGAGGCGCAGGTGCCGGTGACACCGGCATGGTCGAACTTCGCTCCGGCCCAGTTATTGGTCGTATGGCAGGTGCTGCAATCCTGGTTGGTCTGAATGTGGTTCGTCGGTTTGCCCGCTGCGCGCGATCCGTTGTGGCAGCTGGCGCAATTGCCGGTGATACCGGTGTGATCGAACCGGGCACCGGCAAAGGTAACCGTGGTATGACAGGCATTGCATTCCTGCGTGGTCTGGACGTGGCTTGCGGGCTTGCCGGTGGCCTGCACACCGTTGTGGCAGCTTGAGCAGCTGCCATCGTACTTGCTGTGGTCGAACTTGCTCACCTGCCACTGCGTAGTTGTATGGCAGTTGTCGCAGCCGGCCTTGGTCCGGATATGCGTGGCCGGCATCCCGTTGGCGCGCACATCGTTGTGGCAGCTGAGACAATCCTTGGGGGTGCCAGCGAATTCGCCGCCGCGGTGGCAGCTTTCGCAGCGCACTGTGGCGTGGGCACCGGTCAGAGGGAAGCCAGTGCGGAAATGATCGAACCCGGCTTTAGGCGCCTCTGCCGACAAGGCACCGGGAACCGCGGCCAGCAGCAGCATGGCCAGTAGTCCCAAAATTGCCGTTATCAGCTTGCGCGGCAAGGCACCCACCCGGTTTGCGGACCGCCCCTCCGATGGGCGCAATTCTGTCCAATGTGCGGGGAAGCCTAAACGTCGACAGAAAGGGATTGGTATACGACTGCGTTCTGCCGGTCGCTGTCAGGAGTCAGTTCATCGCTATTTGCAATCGACTGTAAGGTTAAGGTCAGGTTGCTGGGGACTTGCCGGGCTTATTGCCCTGCATCAGGATTTCGCTGAAACTGTTTGTGGTGTGACACCGCGCGCAGTCTTCGCCGAAACCGCCGCGATGGATATCGTTGCGGCGGTGGCAATCTACGCACTGGGCTCCTTGTTTGGCGGGGTCGCCAGCGCGGGTATGGCAGGCCGAACAGATCAGGCCGCGATGCTTGTCAGTGAGAGCAAATTGGGTTTGCCGATCATGATCGAACCGCCAGGCCTTCCAGTCGGTGGTAGTGTGGCAGGTCTGGCACTGTGCCGGGGTGCCTAGCGTGCCTTTGTGATGATCGTCGGCATGGCAAGACGCGCAGGTCGTGCCCTTGCCCGCAAAGGTCCTGTCGGCATGACAGCCTGCACAGGTCACCTGGGCATGCTTGCCGAGCAGCGGGAAGCGGGTCAGGTCGTGATCGAAGCGCACTCCGACCAGCCAGCCCGCCGCACTGTGACAGCGGCCGCAGTCCGGGCCGAGTTTGGTCTTGTGAACATCGTCCTTAAGGTGACACGAGGCGCATTGCGCACTCAGCTTGAGCTCGCTCGGCGGGCGAGTATGGCACGCCTCGCACCTTGCCGCGGAATGCTTGTCGGTCAGCGGGAACCGGGACATCGTGTTGTGATTGAAGTTGACTGATTTCCACGCGGTAACTGTATGGCACTGCGCGCAATCCTGACCGTTGCCGCCCTTGTGCGCATCGTCGGCGGCATGGCAGCCGAAACAGGTGATCGGTGGCTTGGCCACTTTGGGCGGCTGCTTGTGGCAGGCTTCGCAAGCAGCCGTGCGGTGCGGGCCCTTGAGCGGGAACGAGGTCATTCGGTCATGATCGAAGCTGGTCTGCTTCCAGCTGCGCGGGTTGTGGCAACTGGCGCAGTCGGTGCCGTTCTGGCCCTTGTGCGCATCGTCCGAAGCGTGACAGGCAAAGCAGGTGCGCGACGGGTGCTTGTTGGCGTTTCCGGCCCCATGGCACGAAGCGCATGAAGCATCGGCATGGCCGCCGATCAGCGGGAATCCGGTGGTGCTGTGATCGAAGGTGGCCGATTTCCAGTTGCCGGTATTGTGGCAGCTTGCGCAGTTAGTACCGCGACCGCCCTTATGAGCATCGTCGCGGGCGTGGCACGCGACGCAGCTGGTTCCAAGCCCCTTCCAGCGTTGGCCGACATGGCAGCCAAGGCAGGCGACGGTCTTGTGCGAACCGGTCAGGGCAAATCCGGTTGCGGCGTGGTTGAAGCCTTGGACCTGTTTCCAGGCCGAAGTGTTGTGGCAATTCTGGCAAGCGCGACCAAGCTGACCCTTGTGCGGATCGAACGGACCGTGGCAGCCAGCGCAGTCCTTGGGCCGCCCGCGGTAATCGTTGCCCCTGTGGCAACTGCTGCAATTGGCGCGGGCATGCGCCCCGGTCAGGGCGAAATCGGTGAATGCGTGATTGAAGCTGGCGCGGTTGAGCTGCACCAGTCCGAAGCCGCGCCCTTTATGCTCACTGTGGCACGCTTTGCAGGCAGCGGACCGGGCTGGGCCAAATTTGCCGTGGAAGTGCGTGACGGTGGCAATGTCTCCCGCGACGCCCTTGTGACAGGCGAGGCATTTGCCGTTCTGAGCTTCCTTCTTGAACGAGCTGTGGCACGAATCGCAGTGCGCCTCGAGCCGCGCATGAGGGTTTGACAAGGCACCGGGCGTCACCAGGCGCTCCATGATCGATTGCGCCATGACCGGTGCCGCCAGGCACAGGCAAAGCAACCAGATCAGGCCTAGCGCACGACGCATCAATACATGTGCACCGCAATGACGTGCAGGATGGCGGCAGCGACCAGTAGGAAAAACAACGGCAGGTGCAGAAGATGCCACAGCCGGAACAAGCGGTCATAGAAGGCAAATTCGGCCGCGCGGCGCACCGCCTTGAAATAGTCGTCGAGCAGTTCACGCGCGGCGATGATGTTTCTGTCGGCACCTTTGGGAATGGAAGCGAGCAGCCTGCGTTCGGCCCGCCGGGTTGAAATGCCCAGAGTGACAACGGATCCGGCGCTCGACCAGAAGGCGCTGCCCGCGGCCACCGCACGATCCTCGAACGGCTGGATTCCGCCCAGGATTGCCGTGCGCGACATGCCGCGCGCTTCGAGCTTGCCCAGCATTTCGTCCATTTCATGCTTGAGCGAGCGCAGTTCGAGCTTGCGCCCCGAATAGCCGCGATGGATCCGCGAATAGAAGAAGCGTCCGATCAGTCCGCTGCCTGCCACCACGATCATCGCACCCAGCGCCACTGCGCTGTTGAGCGCGCCCCAGTTGAACCTCGCGTGATAGAGGATCGCCAGCGGACCAAGCAGGCCGAGCAGCATATGAAAGCGGAACCAGAACCCGACGCTACCGATCGCGCGGGTGGAGCGCTTGGCGCGTTTGCGCAGCGGGTAGGCCAGGAGAATCAGCATGAGCACGCCGCCGATGATCCCCAGCGCGTAACCGAATCCATGTTCGGGATCGATCCAGCTGACACCGCGATTGACCCAACCGTAAACCACCGCGAGCGTTACTCCCGCGATGACCAGCAATGAGACCACGCGCTCGATCGCGCTGGCGGTTAACTTTGGTTGTGAACCCGAAACTTGGAATAAATGCGCCCTAGTGGCCATCGTCAGTCGCAATCCTGTGGTTGGCTACGGGTGCCAATTGCCAGAATGTGCTTAGCGTTTGGTTGTCGGAGGTGGCTTTTTCCTGACTCGGTTCGTCGTGCAGGACGGTCAAAGCATCGACGTTTCGGCAAAATGACAGATTGCTGTCAGGAATGGACTGGGCGGGCATACAAGCCCGGTCAATGGGCTGCGACAGCACCTGCACATTACATTTCGAAGGACGAATGCGCCAATGTTGCAATATCTGTTGACCGGATTGGCCGGACTGGCTCTCGGGGTCGTCGTGATGCGGGTCTGGAATGCTCGCGAAGGTACCGCAGCCCCGGCTGCTGAGGGAGCGGCTGGTGCGCCGAGCAGGCCTACCTCAAGCTCGACCCGCAAGTTGTTGCTTGGCGCCGGCGGCATGGCCGCGCTTGCAGTTGCGGTCCTGGCGCTGCGAAGTGGTGATGATCCGGCAAGCAGTGCAGCAGTTGCGCCAGTGCCGGGGCAGGCGGGAGCTTCACCCACGCTCGATGACGTCGATACCGCGATCCAGCGTCTCGCCACTCGGCTCAAGACCGACGTCAACGACGGCGAAGGTTTCCGGATGCTTGGCTGGTCCTATGTGATGACCGGCCACCCTGACAAGGCGATCGAGCCCTATCAGCGGGCGCTGCAACTCCTGCCAGGCAACGCGACCGTTCATGCCGGTTTTGCCGAAGCGCTGACCGGCGTAGCGGCTGGAAGGGTCACGCCGCAGGCCAAGGCCGAGGTCGACAAGGCCCTGTCGCTCGACAAGAACGAGCCGCGTGCCCGCTTTTTTGCAGCGCAGTGGCTCGCCCAGAACGGAAAGCCCAAGGATGCGCTCGATCAGTGGATCGAGCTTGCCAATTCCGGGCCGGCCGATGCGCCCTGGCAAGCAGATGTGCGCAAGCAGATCGCCGATACGTCTGCCAAGCTGGGGATCGATGTTACGTCGCGGCTTAAGCCCTCAGCACCGGCTACGGCTGCTGCTGCGGTACCGCCCGCAACCCCTGGCGTTGTCGCTGCAGGCCAGACGCCGCCTTCTGTTGACCAGATGGTCGGCGGCCTTTCCAGCAGACTTGCCGCCAATCCGCGTGATCCCGCCGGCTGGGCCATGTTGCTGCGATCCCGCATGGTGCTGCACCAACCCGATCAAGCTTCCAAGGATCTCGCCACCGCGCGCAAGGCGCTTGCCGGCGATCCCGCTGGTTTGACCGAGGTCAATGCCGCTGCTCAGGCTGCCGGGGTACCGGGCGCCTGAGTATGAATTTCGATCCGATACTGCTGGTCTATGCCGCGCCGTTGGTCGCGCTTTGGGCGGTGTGGATTATCGCCACAAAGCGGCGCTCGCATCAGGCGCTGGCTGTGCTCAAGGATAATCTTGCCGCCGGGCTGAACGAGCCCAGCACGCTTCACCCGGTAATCGATCCGGCGCTCTGTCTTGGCTGCGCTGCCTGCGCGCGGGCGTGTCCGGAAAAGACCGTCCTCGGCATTATCGACGGCAAGGCCATGCTGATCGAACCGACCATGTGTGTTGGCCATGGGGCGTGCCAGGCGGCTTGCCCGACCAAGGCGATCTCGCTGGTCTTCGGCACCGCGACACGCGGGGTCGATCTTCCGGTGCTAAGCCCCGACTTCGAAACGACCGTGCCCGGCATTTTCGTGGCCGGCGAACTCGGCGGAATGGGCCTCATCAAGAACGCGATCGAGCAGGGCCGTCAGGCCGTAGAAAGTGCCGCGGCGCGGGCGAAACACGTCAATGGCGGTGTAGATGTGCTCGACCTTGTGATTGTCGGCTGTGGCCCCGCCGGGATTTCGGCAAGCCTGGGCGCGCTCGAACGCGGTCTTTCATTCGAGACGATCGATCAGGCCAGCTTGGGCGGATCGATCGCGCATTTTCCCCGCGGCAAGGTGGTGATGACGGCACCGGCTCAGCTGCCGATCGTGGGCGAGGTCAAGTTCGGCGAGATCAGCAAGGAACGACTGTTGACCTTCTGGACCGATGTCATCGCGCGTACCAAACTGAAGCCCCGCTTCGAAGAGCAGGTAACTGCGATAAACCGGATCGGAGACCACTTCGAAATCCGGTCAAGCAAGGGGCGCTATCTGGCCAAGTCGGTTTTGCTTGCGATTGGCAGACGCGGCACTCCGCGCCCGCTTGGTGTGCCCGGCGAAGAACTCGACAAGGTCTATTACCGGCTTATCGATCCCGAGCAGTTTGCCGGACGCCGGGTCCTCGTGGTTGGCGGGGGCGACAGTGCGCTCGAAGCTGCGGCGATGCTGGCGATGGAACCCGGCACGCAAGTGACCCTATCCTATCGCGGGGCGGCATACACCCGCGCGCGTCAGAAGAACCGTGACCGCGTTGATGAACTGACCGGCACCCGGCGCATGACCGAAATGCTCGGTAGCGAGGTGGTGCAGATCGAAGCGGGATCGGTGACTCTGGATTGGCATGGCGAAAGGCGCGACCTGCCCAACGACGCAGTCATAATTTGCGCAGGCGGACTCCTTCCAACGCAATTTTTGCACGACATGGGGGTGAGCGTTGAAACAAAATTTGGAACGGTTTGACCAAGTCGGCAGAATGTAACACGGGAACGCGCAAACGATTGTCGGGGATTGGCGCTGCTGCGCCGCGGGGAAGAACGATCGATGCGGCTATTGATGATCAATAATGATAGAGCCGAAGCCGATTGGCTGGCGGCACGTTTGGAGCCCGCGGGATTCGTCGTCCAATGGTCCGCATCGCTCGCCTCGGCAGTCGAAGGTGGGATTGCAAATTCGACGGCGGCCATTCTGCTCGTCGACAGCTCGAAAGAAGCCGCCCTCGCGTCCGCCGTTCGCGCCATTCGTAGCGCCGGGGCGGAGGTTCCGCTGCTGGTGGTTGCGACAAGTAATGACTGGCGCACCAAGGTTGATTGTCTTGATGAAGGTGCGGACGATGTCATTCTCAAGCCGGTCCGGTCGGAGGAAATCGGGGCGCGGCTGCGCGCAATTGTCCGCCGCTCGGCGGGGCAGCCGACCGATCGGATCCAGATCGGGCCGGTCGATCTCGATCTCAAATCCCGCTGCGCCTGGCTCAGGGGGACATGCCTCGACCTGACACGCGGCGAGTTCCGGCTCCTGCGCCTGCTGATGCTCAATCCTGATCGCACGGTGAGCCATGAAACAATTCTTGAGTTGCTGGCTGGTCGAGGTGGGCGCCCCAGCATCAATGCTGTCGAAGTCCAGATCGCGCGACTACGCCGCAAGCTGGACGAAGGGCAAATCAAGACGATCCGCGGCGTGGGTTACCGTTTCGTAGCGGGCAACGTGATCAGCACGGCTGCAGAGCGCGAGCCTTGCCGCGCCGGATGTCCGACTGGAAATGATCTCCAACTCGATAATAGTGCCTTGATGATCTAGCAGTAGGGGTTTGTCCCTGACACGCGCACCGACTGGCCCCAGCAGATTCAAACGTCGAGCGCCGGACCATCACTCGACCGCGCAAACCCGCAAGCCCAATCCGCTAATTCACCTTGAGGTAGGCTGGCGTCCATGTCCGCTTTCCACCCCAAAGTTGCCATCGCGGCTGGCCGGTGAGCGGCCCGATTGCGGACGCCCTTGAGAATGTTAAGGTTCGAGGATGAACCGCGCAGTCTGCAGTCTCTTTATGTTTGCCCTTGCTGCTGCTTGCCAGCGAAGTGCCCATGATCGTGCGATCACAGGCGATCCGTTGATTGATCACGTAGTCGCATTGGAAGATCCAGCGACTTCCTGTGTGACCGTCGGAGGCACAACACACGTTTACAAGCAAAGCTCCTCCGGCCCGCCTGCCATGCTTGAGGCGGAGAAGATCAAGGACGGTGCCGCCCGTATTGCGGCGGCAAAAATAGCCATCGCCGGACCGGTGGGCGTTCCCGCAGGAACGCAGCTTAGCGAAAAAGACGAACACCTGGCTGCGGAGCAAGCAGCAAAAGAGGAAGCTGAATATCGAGCCTCAGTTCGAACCTTTGGAAAGTTCGGTGGCGAGCGGTGCTTGATGCAAGTTAACGCCCCAGCATTTTCCGGCAACTTTGCGTTTGTATCATTCGCCAACTCTGGTGGCGGCATCGGTGCCTACGTGTTCCAGCGACAGAACAACGATTGGGAAGCCGTCGAAAAGGTGAAGCTCGGCTTCTGGTGAGGATGTCCGCTTTCCACCCCAAATGCGTCACTGCGAGTCGGTGGAGCATGTCTCAATTGCAGACGTGCGTACGTTCCACCATGTTGGCGAACCGCTTTGCAACGCTAAGCTTTGTGCTTCCTTTTTCACTTGGCGGCATTGCCGCTGGCATATCGGGAATGACCATTGGGCCGGTCATCGGCTGGCGTGGAATGTATCTTGTGGCAACCTTGGGCTTCCCCATTGCGCTGCGGTAGACTGGCAGCATCAGTGTGACGGCTCCTCCGGGGTCGCATGGAGGAGCCGCCACCGGTGAGGGGGGTCAGAAGCCGTAGGACACCGAGATGTGAGCACCCGTGCTCTTGAACCCGCCCCCGCCGATTCCGTCATGAAATGCCGAAAGCCCAATCCGCAACCCGCCGCCGGAGAACAGATCGGTGCCGCCCTCCACCCGCATGCGGAATTCGTTGCTGAGCACGCTCTGCGGATCGAGCCCGAAGGTGTAGATGCCTTCCGCTTCCACATAGGGGCGTAGCGACCATCCGCCGTTCAGCGAAGCGGTGTAATGGAACCGCGGGCGGAAGCTGATGTCGCCTTGTCCGACCGTCTGCTGCGGGATCGGCACGCCGAAGCTGTCGAGATAGGCGTGCTGGTTTTCCTTGAGATATCGCACCGTGAATTCGGGCCGGAACTGGGCGGCCTGGCCCAGGTTGAATTGCCCGACCAGTGAACCGCTATAGAGCGATCGCGAAGTCTCGAACGGATCGACATAGGTGCCAAGAGGGGAGACGGTATTGTCCGACTTGCCCCATGCAGCGCGGGCATCGAGATAGAGATGCGGGGCCAGACGTGCTGTGAGATAGGGGCCGGCAAGCCACCCGTGGCCATCGGCGCTGCCGGCAGTGCGCTCGCCGTCGATGGCATATTTGTCGAACTGAACCAATCCGCCGACCAATATATTGGGGCCGATAAGCCAGTCGGCCCCGGTGTAGATAACGCGGAAAGTACCTTGGTGGCCATTGTAGTCGAGCGAGGCGAAGTAAGCTTCGGCCCAGATGTCGAACGGTGCCGAGCCACGCGCGCCATTGCCGGCAGCGCGGGCCATGCCAAGGCTGGTCGCGGCATGGGCTCGGCCGCCGGTGACGTTCAAGGAGATCGGCAAGTGGCCCGATCCCGGCACCGGCAGGCCGGCAATGCTGGCTGAGCCCGGTGCAGGTGCTCCTTCGTTCAGCCGGTCAAGCCTGCGCTGCAGGTCGGGACGGTTAGCGAGCAGCGCGGCATTGCGGGCGGTCAGGAAGTTGCCGATTGAGGTGAGGGCGGCATCGCGGGTGTTGGCGCTGGTGAACGTGCAGACCAGATTCTCGTTCGGCGACAGCGCAATCGCGACGTTGCGGCTTGCGAAGTTGATCACCGAATCGCTGTCATTGCAGACGATCGAGGTCAGCGCATAGCCGGCCGCGCTGGCATCGGCGGCGGTCACGGTGTGGCTGCCCGCCGGCACCAGATTGGCAACCCGCGTTCCGCTTCCGTTTGCGGTCACGATGGTACCGGCAAGACCGCTAACGTCCGAGGTGTAGGTAAAGGTGCCATCGGCCCCCTGTACCCGCTGGATGATCGTGATGGTCCCCACCGCGCGCACCGCAATAGTCACGGTATCGGGGGCCGAATCGACCGAACCGTCGTTGACGACCAGCTGGAACACGATGTTCTGTGTGCCCGTCACGTTGGGTGCAACGAAGGCCGGGGTGGCGCTGGCCGGATTGATCAGGGTTACCGGAGGACCGGAAACCTGCGTCCAGTGATAGGTGAGCGGGTTGCCGTCGGGATCGGTCGAGGCGCCGCCGTTGAGCGTCACGGTCGTCCCGGTGTTGATCGGGCCCTGATCCGGACCGGCATTCGCGACTGGTGGAGAGTTGGGCAGGACCACGATATCGACAATATCGGAGGGCAAGCCTTCATTGTTGATGTTCAAAGGATCGGCGACGAATACCGCAAAGCTCAGCGTCTGGCTCGCAGCCCCGCCAAGCGGTGCAACGAAGGTCGGGTTCCCGGTGTTCGCGCCGGTCAGCGTCACCGGCGGACCCGCCACCTGAACCCACTGATAGGTCAGCGGATCGCCGTCGGGATCGCTCGATCCGGCCGCAGTCAACGTAACCGTTACGCCGCCCTGCACCGTTTGATCGGGACCGGCCGAAGCATTGGGGAAGCCGTTGGCCGGCACGGTAATATCGACCGTATCGGGCTGCGAGGTCGATGTGCCGTCGTTGGCGGTCAGGCTGAAGGTCAGCACTTGGGCAAGGTTGGTCTTGGCCGGTGCGGTAAAGCTGGGGGTCAGCGTTGTCGCGCCGGTGAGAGTCACCGATGGGCCAGCGGTCTGGGTCCACTGGTAAGTCAGCGGATCGCTTTCCGGATCGGTGGCGGACCCATTGAGCGTAACCGAGCTGCCACCGGGTGTGGTCGCGTCCTGTCCGGCATTGACCGTCGGCGGGGTGTTGGCGGGGATCGTGAAGGTCACGGTATCCGGCGCAGAGGAACCGAAGCCGTCATTGGCGACCAATTGGAACGTCAGTGTCTGGAGCAAGCCATTGCTGGCGGGAGCGAGGAACGACGCACTGGCACTGGTCGGGTTAGTGATCGAGACGGTCGGGCCGGAGACTTGCGACCACTGGTAAGTCAGCGGATCGCCGTCAAGGTCGGTCGCGCTACCGGCAAGTGTGCGGGAAACGGCAGGGTTGATAGTCGCGTCAGGTCCGGCGTTGGCTACCGGCAGCGTATTGGGACCGGCGGGGATGGTGACCGTCACGTCGTCGGCTACCGGCGCGGCGATCCCGTCCGAACCGGTCATCCGGAAGGTCAGGGTTTGGACGTGGTTGACTTGCGCCGGGGCAGTGAATGAAGGCGAAAGTGTGTTGCTCCCGGCAAGGGTTACCGAAGGCCCGGCAGCCTGGGTCCAGGTGACCACGACCGGATCGTCATCGGGGTCGCTGGCGGTGCCGGTCAGGTTGACCGTCCCGCCGCCGCCAACATTCTGGTCGGGCCCGGCATTTATCGTTGGCGGGGTGTTGACCACCAGCCGGGCGCAGGGACCGCCCCCCGCTGCCAGCAGGTTTCGCGGAATTTGCACCCGGTCGAGCTCTGCGCCTTGCGCTCCGTTGGCGTCGGTTTCGTAGATCACATAAAAATACGTGGTCGCGAGCGTCGATGAGATCGGAATCTCCGAAGCCGGGCCCGAAATCGTCCGGGTGGTTCCATTCTGGACCGACTCGATCGTCAGGGCATTGAAGCGCACGCCCGATGCAGTCACATGGCCAATCAGGTAATTGTCGAATCCGTTGATATCGTTGGTGTTGCCGGTTACGGAAAAACTGGCTTGGACGGTGCAGACATTCGGGCCCAGCGCCGCCACCTGGGTGATCGTCGGGGTAGTCACCGTTGCCCCAACAGCCGGTGTTCCGGCCAGCGCGGTCAGCGCAGCTCCACCCATCAGTGTCAGACGCAGCGAAAGTTTCGAATTGGCAAATGTCATGGCTTGCTCCCCGGAAAGCGTGAACGATTTCGTGGGGAATCATGCGGAATTTGTGTCTTTGGCGGTATGCCACGCCCGCACTGCCATATTCGTGGCAGTCGTTTGTTATCAGAGTTTTAACTGACCAGTCTTGACCGCTTCATAGACAGCTTCGCCACGCGAATGGACCGCGAGCTTGCGGTAGATCGACTTGACGTGATTGCCGATCGTGAACGGCGAAATGCTCAGCACCCGCGCCGCTTCCTTGTAGCTCGCGCCTTTGGCGAAGACTTCAAGCAGTTCGACCTCGCGCGCGGTCAAACCGCAATCGAGATCTTCGGCGGCGGCGACCAGCGGCGCTGCGCGCAATTGTTCGAGCATGTAGACCGCAGCCGCCGAACTTACCGGTGCACCACCGGAAAGCGTTGCGCGGATGCCATCGAGGATCACCGCAGCGGAACTGTCCTTGAGCAGATACCCGTCGGCCCCGGCGCGGATCGCGGTCACCACCGTCTCGCGATCCCCGAACGAGGTCAGCACCAGCACGCGGGTCGGACCATGCGCCTTGACCTCGGGTACGAAATCGAGCCCGCTGCCATCGGGCAGCCCGACATCGACCAGGAACAGGTCAGGCGAAAGTACGATCAGCTCGCGGGCCTTGGCCAGCGATCCGGCAACCCCTGCCAGATCGAGTTCGTTCGCCCTGGTGACGATATCGATCAGGTAGTCGCGCACG
Organism: Novosphingobium sp.; assembly: GCA_046063275.1. Taxonomy (GTDB): domain Bacteria; phylum Pseudomonadota; class Alphaproteobacteria; order Sphingomonadales; family Sphingomonadaceae; genus Novosphingobium. The sequence continues at coordinate 24,099 of JBJTLY010000086.1, forward strand.
ATCGGATCGTCGTCGACGATTGCAATCCGGCAATTGGCCCCCTGCTCGTTCATCTGGTCAACCTATCCCGGAATGGCTGGACATTGCACGGCCAGAGCTATGGCATGTCGGAGCGGGGTAAATCGAGCCGGACAGCCACGCCGTGCGGGCTCGAACTTGTCTCGATCCGCCCGCCCAGGCTGGCTGCCCGTGCGGCCATGCTTGCCATCCCTTTGCCGCGCGGGTTGGCCTTGCGCAGCCCGCCGCCGTTATCGGCAATGGTGATCCGCAGTGCATGACCGGGCAAGGGGCTGGGCGCCACCTCTACCGTCAATTCGCTGCCGCCCGAATGCTTGAGCGCATTGGTTACCGCTTCCTGCATGATGCGGAAGACCTGCAACACCGTGCGCGGGCCATATTCAGGCAGTTGCCCGGCATAGCTGCTGCGCCAGACAAAGGTCATGCCCGCGTCCTCGATCCGTGCCTCGACCCGCTCGCGAAAGATGGCGAATGCCGAACCGAGCGATTCCCCGACCGAATCCATCGAATCGATCATCAAACGCATCTCGTCGATGACCGACTGCAGTCCTTCGGCCACGGTCGCGGGCTTGGCCTCACCGCGCCGTGCAGCGAGCAGCATCGACATCAGCTGGCTGCCCAGCCCATCGTGCATGTCGCGCATGATCCGCTGGCGTTCGCCCAGCTGCGCAGCCGCGCTGACCACGGCCTTTTCGCGCTCGTGCGCCTGCTCCAGCTCGGCAGTGCGCTCGGCCAGTTGGCGCTGAAGCAATTGATTGAACTCGCTCATCGAACGGAACAGACGGACGTTTCCGGCGAAAAACGGGGTAACAAAGCCGAGCAGCAGCACCGGCAGCGCGCGCTTGACGTGGTCGCCATAGTGGCCGTCGATCAGCGTCATCAGCGCATCGTGGCCGATCAGCGAAGCGCACAGCACGAAGGTTGCCACCTCCCAGTGGCGATGCTCGTAACGCCGCATGTACTGGTTCACGAACAGCGCAATCACGGTGAAGACCAACGCCAGAGCATAGGCCATGCTGATCCGGTCAGCGGTATCGATCTTGTCGAACAGGCCATAGCCGACGATTGCCGCGACCGCTGCCAGCACCGCCAGGTAGCCTGCCACCGAGATCCGCCCGATCCAGCGGTTGGGGTAGCCGGTCCAGTGGTTGGCGAAGTTTAGCAGCGCCAGCGGGACCATGTTCACATAGACGTAGAGCAGCACTATCCGCAGCTCACCGTGGAAGAACGGATAGGTCGCGCGGTGATGCATGATCCGCAGCGTCCAGGCCGCGCAAAGCAGCGCCATCCAGAAGATCGACGGGTTGCGGTCCGATCGCAGCCACAGCACGAAAGCAAGCAGGGCAGCGGCGAAACCGACCCCTTCACTGAGCGCAAGATAGCTGTTGAGCGAGAATTGGCGATACGAAAAGGCCCGCTGGATTGTGCCGTAATCGCCGACCACCGGAGTGCTAACCGAGAAAAACGGCGTGCCGGCATCGCGCACCATGATGTAGGTGAGCTGGTTGGGGCCAGCCCTCAGCAGCCCGGGCGGGATGTGCAGCGTTGCGCGGATATTGCCGTGATAACTGATCGCGGGCAGCTTCATCTCGCCATCGCCAAACAGCAGTGAACCGTTGACGTAGATCCGGATGTTGTCCGAACCGGCGTTGGGAACCAGCGCCAGCCCGTCCTGCGGGACCGACGGCAGCGCGAATTGCATCGTCACAGCGCGATAACCGGCTTCGCAGCAATCATCCCACGGCAGGTTGATCGGAGCGAATTGGGCCTTGCCCAGCGCCGCCGGATCGGGGTTGGCGAGGCGGGCGGCGCTGACCTGCGTGATCGCCAGCTTGTCCGGCGTCGGCTTGGGCACCAGAAGCACCGGATTGACTACCAGCCAATAGGCCAGCTGGATCAGGAGCACTGCGCCCAGCAGGCGCAGGACCGACCCGGCATGCGCCCCGTAAAGGCTGCTGCGCCTGATCCTGACCGTGTCGTCCACCCGCGCCCCCGCCGATTCCCTATACCATGCTTATGGCCTCTTCGTGCAAAACGACATGCCATAGTTCTGGTAGGCAGGACGCAATCCAGCAGGGACGGCCAAGGGCCCGCGATACCGCGCGCTAGCCATCTTGAAGAAGGCGTTGAAGAGCTGCGGATTGCTCGAAAAGTTGCCATCAGCGGTGCGGGCTCTGAGCGTGCCGGTATCGACGAGCTTGCAATTCGAGAAGCAGGAGATCGGTCGATAAGCCAACAATCGCATCAAAAACGAAGGGCGTCAGAAACCCAAAAACCACAATGCTTTAACTAGACAAAAACGTGGCGGCGGGAATCCGAAGATAAACCCGCCGCCGTTGCCCACCCGGTTTCGACCACAAACTACCTGTCAAAAGCAAAGCCGTAAACTGAGCAATGAAGACCAGCGTTCAACCAAACCAATTCAAGCAATCCCAGACCATTTGCTGGCGGCGAGTGAATGATGTCTTCGTTTTTCTTTTTTGTCAAGTGATTCGCATCACACGCAATTGACCTTCTGGCAACGATCATCGAGCCGGTAAGGGGTAACCCCGCCGCCCGCGTAATTGCCGTGAACCAACCACAGCTTGCTCCTCTGGTCGGTTCCTGCAGCGGCCGTCACGGTGTAGGGATAGTTGCAATCACGGACCATATTGCCGCGCAGCTGCAGCATCGGCCCCATGGTTCCGAAGACCCGAATCCCTTCCGCATGTAGCGATTCGAAATGCTGCTGGCGCAAGGCTGCGGCGCGCGGATCGCTGGCCGCTAGATCCGCCAGCTCGGACGCGATGTCGTTGTCGACGATCCAGGTGCGTTCGGAATTGCCGACATAGATGCCGCAGCGGGCCATATCGGTGGGAACCACCCGAAGCCGGATCACGTTGCTTTCGATGTGGATCGTGCCTAGCGGCAGCCGCGCTTGCGCGACGCCATTGTTAACCCCCACCCTGATCCCGCGCAGCGCCCCTTCGATCCGGTTTCCGGTAATGGCCACGTCGCGGGCCATCGCCCCACCCACGGTTATCGCCGTGTCGATCGCCGGGGCCACCAGTCCGCGGACCGTATTATAGAATCCAAGCCATCCAGTGAAGGCGGTTCCGGCCACTGTGATCCGGCCCGCATGAACAAGGATGGTTGAAGCGAGCCGCCGTAGCCGCAAGCGATAGCTGCGCGAATCTCCGTTGGGGTTTTCGCGCGCGAGCAATGCGGGTAGGTCGCGCATGGCCACTGCAGGAACCAGATTGCTGACGAAGGCCTGCAACGGGACAGCCCCAACCGAAAATGTCTGATCGGCAAAGATCCGCGTATCGATCCGGGTCGCCGGGCGGGTCCGGGTCTTGGGGTCGATCGCATGGCTGAGCGCGAGCCGCCCTACCGCCGCCGCCATTGCCAGATCCTGCGACCAGCGCGACAGGGTCCGCGCGGCCGGCTCGACACGCGGGCGGATGCGGTTGTCGGCAATCCGCAGCGTCTGAGCATCGGTGATCAATATTCCGCCCGCCAGATCGCCGGCAATGATGTCGCAATCGGTCACCGTGATGTCCCCGCCGCCAGGCTTGGGCGATCCGGCAATGCGCAATGCGGCCGATTGCCGCCAGCGGGTGCCCTGGGCGATCAGGGTTGCGCGCAGCACTCGCACTTCGCCGCAATCGGCAATGTCGATCGCCCCGCCGGTGTGGCCCAGCTTGGCCACCGCGCCGGGCGCCTCGGCCGCGGCCAGCAAATCGCGAAATTCGATCGACAGGCAATCGGTGACGACCACCGCCTGGGCGCCGTTACGGCACCACAATTTGCTGCCCGCGCCCGCGCCGATCACGCGGATGTTGCCCTTGCCGGCAATCCGCAGCGGTGCGTTCAGTTCGTAGTTGCCGACGGCTAGGCACAAAGTGCCATTGGCGCGCGGCGGGATCGAATCGACCAATGCCTGAAGGTTGCTCGAGGGCCGCGCATGCCAGGTGCAGCAATCGCCGCCGCGCTGAACCAGAATGTCGATCGCCTGCTGAACATTGTCCGCGCCGAGCTGGGAAGCCGTATCATCGAACCGGACATCACCTGCGGTGATATCGGTCAATGGCGGGAACAGGTCGCGCAGGTCTTCGGTAACGGTGAAGCCGGTTCCGTTGCGGCGCACCAGGGCAAGCGCGGCGTGATAGCGCCGCCCTTCCATCGGGGCGTAGAAATCGGTCGCAGTCCCGCCGATGGTCTCCTGCTTGTCCGCGCCCGGATAAGGCGGCCAGACAATGTCACCCAGCACGGTCCGGGCAGGAATGGTCCAGGCCGACCCTGCGGCATAGTCCCCTGAGCAAAAGCGCACCTGAACGCCTTTCGACAGCACTGCCCAGGCTCCGGCCGCCGGCACCACTGCGGGCATCGCGGCCCAGCGCCGGATCCGGACCTTGCTGCCCAGTGCAGAGGCGGGGACTCCGCCGATCTCCAATGGCGCTCCGACCGCGCTGGTGATCGGCCCGATCAGGCCGGACAGCCCTGCCCTGCTGCGAGCATCGTCGATCACTTCAACCACTGTCTGAGGCGCAAACCACTCGGTCGCACGGTTCAGCGGCAAGTCGATCTCGAAGCCGGTTGAAATCGCCCTGAGGCCAGCCTCGCGCGAGGCGTCTTCGGTCCACTTGTACGTCGCGGCTCCGGGCCCGCCGCTCTGGTGGATCTCAACCCGGTAGAGCCGGTTGAGCTGATCGAGATAGCCCGATGTCGCCGCGATATCGCATGGTCCGGGATCGGAGTTCGAATGATCGACCTGAGAGTCGAGCCCGCCAGTGGTCCAGCGCCATGGGACCAGATCGACCGTCTCATTGCGATCGAGCGCACGGATCAAATCCGCCCGCGCCATGCCGATCCCGCTGAGCGGGGCAACGCGGACCGCCCAGCCCGCAACCTCGCGCGCCGCCGTGTCGATCCCGTTAAGCCCGGGATCCGCCTGCAACGGATCGATCAGCGGGCGCAGCACGGCCTCGACATAGACAAAGGCTTCTTGCCCGTCGGGTATCGCACTGGCCAGACTGGGCAGAATATCAGCCGGAAACTGCGCATCGTAAGCGATCGCGGCGGGATTCAAGAGCGGCAGGCCTTCGGCGTAGAGCGAGCCGGCGCCGATCGTGAAGCCGCCAGCCACCTGGGTAATCGCGAAGCCGGCGTCGTCGCGCGGCACTCCGCGCAGACCGACCACGTGCCGGACGATCGCCTCTGACCGATCGGCGACCATTTGCGCCTGTTCGTTGATATCGGCGTCGATCAGCGGACGGCCCTGCTGGAGCAGCACGGCACGCGTTGCCGTACGGCGGGCCCGTTCACGGGTATCGCGAGTGAAATCGCCACGCATCGTGTCTCTCCTAATCGCTCATCAATTCGGTCCCGACGGACATTCCGAAGGGCACCCAGTCGTAAAGGTCACGGTCCAGCAGGCGTTTGCGGCGCTGCAGGCTCTGTGGATTGGCGGCGCCCGGTTCACCGCCATTTTCCGCGCCGAACAGCAGGGCTTCGGCGTTGGCCGCAACCAAGGTGCCATAGGCCGGATCGCCATAGTGCAGGCTGGTGAAGACCGGCGCCGATGAGACGGTATCGCTCTCTGCCGGAAAACAGCGATAGCGCCGCGGCACGACCGATCCGCGCGGCAACGCGCTGTAACGCACGCAGCCCGTCTGCAGGCGCTGAACCGATACTGCCGGACCCGCAGCGCTGCGCTCGGGACGGACGGCGAACAGGCTGTCGTCCACTTCGTCGAAGGCCAAGGCCCGGACATCTCCGACAATGGTCGATCGCCGCGACCAGACAATCCCCGCGGCAGTTCCATCGGGCGCGGCGATGGCCGCGGTATCAGCATCGCCGCTGTCAACCACGCTGTCGAGCAAGTCGATCTCGACCGGAGGCGCGACCCGGATCCGCCCAAGGATCGAGCGCACCACGATCAGCTTGCAGGCCGGCTCTTCGATCACAATCCGGCCGCTCCCCGGAACAAGAGTGCAATCGATCAGCATCACCTGCCTGAGGCCTTCAGCCCGGATAATGATGTCGTCCCCGCCAATCCGCAGCCCACGCAAGGTCAGCATCGAACCGCGCCCGCCGCGGATGACCCATTGTCCGCTCAGCGGCAGGGTCGGCCAGACTTCGTCGCCGCCGCGAATTTCGAAATTGCCGCCATCACCCAGCGTGGTGAGCGCTGGCGGCGGAACAAAGCCGCCGAATTCGACCAGAACGGCCGGCTTGGCTGCAAGATTGTCGAGCGCCGCCTTGAAGTCAGTTGCAACCTGCGCCGGGGCAGTCGTCCGCAAGATCTTCGCGGCGCCCGCAAAGTCCGCCACTTGCGTCCGCCGGTCGCGGTTTTCAAGCGCACTGACCATGATTTTTTCGGCCGCTTCGGTAAATTGCTCGCGCGGTCCGCCCCCCGCCCTTAGCGCAGCTCCGAAGTGGTATTGCACGCGGATCGTCGCCGGATCGGTCGCCGCCATCGCCGCGGGCAGAATGAACCGGCCGCGGGCAGGGTCGATCCGGATCCGGTTGTGCTCAACCGCATCGCCGCGATGATTCCATTGGCCTGGGCCGCCATCATCGCCCAGATCGCAGAAGCAGATCGTCGATAACGGCTGCAGCGTGTTGCCGATGAACACCGCCACGCTCTTGTTGCTGCCATAGTAATCGGATGGGTTGGCCAAGGCCGCGGCCAGCGGGATCGGTCCGGGGATCTGGTCAAGCTCCAGTCGCGAGCGGTCGGGCACGAGATCCTGGGGGAGGTTCCACAAGGCAATGTCGCGGCCGAACGGATCGAACCGGAAGCGCCCTGCCTCTCCGCCGGACAGCGCGAAGGGCATGACCTGGAAATGGCCCACGCTTGGCGTGGTCCAGGTTCGCGCGCCGACATTGAACGTTGCAAACCGGCCGCCTTCGCGCATGTCGCGCAGTTCGGTCACACGCTGGCCAAGCCAACCGGGCAAGCCCAATGCCGCGCCTTCGATCCCGTTTATCGCGGTGGTCGCCGCAGTAAGACTGCCGGGGAAATTGGGATTCCAGCAGTGGATCACATGCGCGGCATATTCGATCGCTTCGGCCGGCGAGACCATCACATCGTGCGTTCGGTTGGCGATCGCCCGCGCGGTCCCCTTCGCCCGGCGTTCGCGGATCGTGGAGGCGACCTGCATCCGCGCCGACAGCGCGTCACCGACATCGATGATCCGCGCGCCCATCAGTGCCCCGATATAGGGCACGACCCAATCGGCGCAGGTTTCGATGAATTGATCCTCGTAAAGCCAGTCCACCTCGGCTTCGAGCAGATCGAATTGCTGGCCCAGCGCAGCCAGCAGCGTGAACAGCGGACCCTGGGCCTGATCGTCAAGCGGACCCGGCGCGGGAAACCCTTGAATTCCGGCAATCCGCGTCGCTTCTTCGAAATCGCGAATCCTGAAGATTTGCGGCAGCCGGGCGAGCAGCCGTTCGGCGGCGGAAGGCAATGGCGCGGTCATGGGATCACCGTCAGGTCTGGGCCCGTAGCGTGCAGGGTGAGCAATTCAGCTGCCGCGATGCTCTCGCCCTGTCCGAGCCGCGCGCCCGAACGCGGCGCGTCTGCAACCAGCACTTCGGCCAAGGCGGCGCTATCACCGCGGTAGAAGCTGTCGAGATCGACCCAGTCCACCCCGGCAACCGCCTGCATCACGGAGATTACTTCCGAGCGATAGACCGGCTGCCCCAACCGCCGTCGATCGAATGAAAGCGCATAATCCAAGGCTGCTGCGACCGCCGCCTTGACGGTATCGGCAACATAGGCCGGGTCGACCCGAATGCGCGCCGCGATCCGGAAGGTTGCCGGTCGATAGGCAAGGATCTTGAGGTTGGTTCCGCTCGCCGCCGCCTTGTCGATTGCGGCGCGCAGATTGGCGATGTCGCGCGCTGCGGGAACATCCCCTTCCACTCCGGCGACGGTCAAGGCGATGGTCTTGGCGGTGCCCGACCACGACCACACCGCTTGCGCCTTGGCCACCCCGCCGAAAGCCCGGGCAAAGTCCTCGTAATCGCGCAAGGTCACGATCCGGTCCAAGGTCATGACCGAAAGCGGGGCGTTTGCGCGAGCTTCCTCGAGCGTTTCGCCATCGGCCGCACCGGTCGCCGGCAACGGGTTGGTGACTGTCTTGACCCCTTGCGGGGCGCCCGACAGAAGGCTGAGCTGGCCGGCCCGCACCATGCCTTCGCGCCCCAGCCCCTTGCGCCAGTAGGCGAAAACATTGTTGACCCCGCTGGGCAGGCGCCGACCGTTGACCCCGTCACCGAAGGCCACGGTCACGGCTCCATCTTCGCCATAGTGCAGCTGGTAAACCCGGTCTTGCGGCCCGGCGTCGCGCAGCGAGGAGGCCTCGCTCCAGCGCAGACCATCGACATAGATCGTCAGCGCGGCCGCCAGACCTTTGGGATTGGCGGCGCCGAGATGGGTCAGCGGGACCACCGGCAGTCGGAACGATTGCCCGGCAAGTGCGCCATTGCCATGCCCGATTGCCTGCCCCGCGCTTTCCCCGTGCGTTGCCAGCGCAACATTGGCGTTGATCGTAACGGTCGAGCGCTTGAAAGGCCCGGTTATGGCGGACTTCAGCGAAATGACACTGCGGCCGTCGTCAATCTCGACATCGGCGATCTCGTGCACTTCGCTCTCGATAACCCCGGGCAGGTCGGCGCGTTCGCCGCTCACCGCCACGGGCCTTCCAGCCGCCAGCCCCGGAAGATAGCGATCAAGCCGCAGTTCGGACCCGGTGATGTCGTCGGTGACCGGGATCGGGGCCAGATCGAGCGGGCGACTATCGGCCAGCACGCTGATCGTGCTTGCCGAAACGCTCCACCCGCTCGGTACCGGGTTTTCAAGCGTCAATTTGGTCACCCGGGCGGCTAGCTTGCCATACTGGGCCGTTATGGTGGTGACTGCGCTGGTCTTGGTGATGAACGGAGTTCCTGTTTCGCGAACCAGGGCCACCCAGCTGCCGGGGCGAAGTTCCGGATATTCCGCATCGAGCTTGATCTCGACAGCGCCAGCCGAGATGGTGGGCGGTGATGGATTTACAGCGGGCGCAGTGGCCTCGTTGGGGACATTGTGGCCGAACACTGCGGCGCGCACCTTGAAGCGGAACAACCCTTGCGGCGCTGGCAGGGCCATCGGCAAAAAACGCCACACGTCCAGATGCAGGCTAAGCTTGTGGGTATCGATCCGCGCTGCGCGAAACTCGCTTTCAAGCGCAACCTGCTTGCGGCGCTTGCCGATGATTTCATCCGCGACAAGATCGGGCGCGAGCCGCCGTCCGCTGAATGACCGCGTCAGCGGGAACAAGGTTTGGAGCATCGGCAAGTGAAACAGCCAGCTGACCGGGTTGGGGGTAAAGGTGATCCGGGTGGTGTTCGCAGGCGCATCAGTCACGACGGTTTCGGCGCGCAGCAGTTGCTTGTCGCTGCGCACCAGCAGCAGCCAGTCGCCGCGCCGGACTTCGCTCAGCACACCGCGGCACAGCGCTGCATTTGCTGCCGCGACGTCGGCAAGGGACTGGTCACGGTCGGGCCGCGGCTTCATCGCGGAGAGCTGCGGCCGTCCGACGATCGCCTCAACCGTCTCGAATGTTACCATGGTCTCGCCGGGACCGGGGATCGACTGGACCCGGGTTCCGACCGGGATCGGCACTTCAAGCGCCGCACCCGGCGCCGTTTCCAGAGTGAACGCGAGCCACGCCTCGGCTGCCTTGCCGGGGCGCAGTTCGTAATCGATCAGCCGGGCGAGCGAGCGCAGCGAACGCCGCTCGCTTGCGGTCGGCAACCAGGCCTCGTTGGCGATACGCTCGGCCTGGAAACTGAGCACATCGCCCGCGACGGCCCAGGCGTCGATCAAGGCAACCGTCGGGTCAGCCGGGTCGCGGCTGTTAAGGTCACGCAAGTACTCGCGGTCGCGGGAAATAAGATCGAGCATGGCAGCGCGCAGCGCGCCATAGTGGCCGTGCGCGTAGTCAACCTGACCCAGCCCGGGCGGGTTGCGGATGGCATCGATCGGTTCAGGCGTTGCCGGCAAGGTCATGCGCCGCCCTCCATGGTGAAATGGACCACGCCGCGATCCGGGAAGTTCGGATCGTTGGCCAGAATCGGGATTTCATAGGCGCTGAAATCAAGTGTGCCGGTTTCAAGGGCGGGATCGCTGCTGCCCGAAACGCCCTGGCGGCGCAGCGCGGTGATCTCGACATGGACCACGCCATCGATCGCCTGCGCTGCAGCATAGAGCCGTGACAGTCGCAGCGAAGTGCCGAATCCGAAATTGTCGGGATGAAACAGGGCGCGGCTGCCGTCGGGCAGGACCCCGGCCGAAAACAGCGCGCTGAGCCGTTTGAGCACCGCATCGCGCGGCACCCCGGAGCGAACGCAGACCCGCATCGCGAGCTCCACCGGGATCAGCACCGGATCGCGGAATTCGAGCATGTGGCCGGCCAGCCGGTAGCGTTCAAGATGTTTGCGAAAGTCTGCTTCAAGCGGCTCATCGAGCTTCCCACCCCCGACCAGATCGACCAGCAGAACGATCGCGCTGCCCGCGCCGGTCCATTGCTCGATCGCCCGGGCGTTGGACACCAGTGCGTGCTGCAGCAGAAAATGAACATAGTCGTCGGGCGTGACCGCGCGATCTTGCTGGCGGAAGGTGATCGGCGCGCGCAGGCGGGCCATGGCAACCGTTTCCAGATCGGTCCCGCCTACCGCTGGCAGAGGGTTGCGGACCAACTCGATGTCGCCGGGTCGGGCGCTGAGCCCGGCGATCAGGACGCCTTGGCGATCGAAGTGCGGATCGCACAGCAGGTGCGCGATTGCCTCACCCCCGACATTGCCCGATGTTCCCCCGCCAAGGCGATAGCGAACCATGAACGGCACCGAAAAATCGGAGCTTTCCTCATCTTCGAGCGAGCCGCTGCGCAATGTGCCCCGCCCGCCCTCGGCCAGATCGAGCACCAGGGACTTGCCGGTTGTGTCGAAAATCTCGTCGACGACCTTCCAATCGGTTGTTCCGGCGATTCCTGCGTCCGCGCTCACCCCCAGCTGCGCCAAGGGCTGGCCGCTGGGTGCCAAGGTCATCGCAGCGGAGCCAGGCTCAACCGGCGCGGCGACGGTGATCGGACCATCGGACAAGGGTATTTCGAACCGCCGCCTGCCGGGCCGCCGCTGGGGCAGCACTTTTTCCAGGCCGGGCACCACGACGTTCGGCGGCAGATCGCCGAGGCTCGGCCATTCGCCGTGATCGGCCGCCACCATGTTGCCGCGCGCCACGGCGGTCGGTTGATCGGGCGATGGTTCGATCCCGTCGATCTTGTCCAGGCTTTGCAGTCGCTGGAGCGGCAAGTCGAAGGGCAGGGCATCGGCCTGGCCCCATGCAAGGTTGACGATCTCCAGCGGACCCGGAGCCCCGGCGACCAGTTTACCGACCGGATCGATCCCGGTTGTCACCCCGGTCAGCCGCACGACATGCCGCCGCGCCGGATCGGGCGAGGCGTTGCCATTGCGATCGAGCACCTCCTCGATCAGCAGCAGGTCATCGGGCCGCAAGTCCAGCAGGCGCCCCTCATCGATCACGGCCATCGTGGTCGTTCCGCGCGGCAGAACGGCCGTGTTGCCTTCACCCCAATCGTGAATCTCGATGCGGTTGTGGCGGCTCGACAGACGGGCTGGTTCGAATGCCTCGAACACCTGAGCCCCGCTGGTCCGGGCCACCAGCACGTCGGGGGTTTCACCGCTTGCCACGGCCACCCCGTGCGAGCGGGTCATGAACCGGGTACCCGTGCTGATCGAGGCGAGCAGCGGCGCCCCCGAAACCGGTTCGCGCACCCGCACATGCACGAAGGCGCGGGCATTGCTGCCATCGCTCATCCGGTAATCGACCAGCCGGGCATGACGTTTGGCCGAAACCCGGAGCCGCGCCGTATCGAGATAGGCTTCGGTCGCGACCGCATCCTGGGCATAGGCGAGGCGATCGGCCAGGTCGGCCAGCATTTCGATCAGGGTGACTTCGGGCGAAGCCGCGCCGGCATCCTTCCAGCCCGGGGTCAGCTGGGCAAAACGATCAACCATCAGCCGCAGGAACCCGGCATAATCGCGGGCCATGTAGTCGATCGAAGCCGTAGCCAGGTCATCGCTTTCGGGCGCGCGCTCGGCCTCGCAATCGAAGCCTTGCTGGCAGCCAAGGCGGAACCCGACCGGAATGTCGGACAGGATCGGATCGAAGCCTGCAAGCAGGTTGCCGCCCCGCCGCAGCGACAATTGGTAGATCGAGAAATCGCCCCGTTCCGCCACGATGATCTTCAGAATATTACCAGTGATCGACGCGGAGGTGGCCTTGATCTGGGGCCGGCGAACCCCGCCGGTGATCGCGATGTCCGAAGGCTTCACCGGCGAAGGCGTGGTCACGGCGGGGGCGAAGACCAGTTCGCACAGCAGCACGGTCTTGCCGGCCTGTTCGGCGACCTCGACCGCGACAATGCCGTTGACTTCGGCCGCACCGGCAGCGGACGCCTGGCGTAGCCGGGCGACCCGGGTTTCGCGCCGGATATCTCCGCTCGGCCAGCTCATGACATGCTCCTCGACAGGTTGGTCGAAGCCAGCTCGCCGCTCGCGCGAAGCCGGTATTCAAGATCGATCGAGAGCACCGCAGCCTCTGCAGCGACATTGAGGGTTTCGATGGTCAGCACATCGCCCAACCAGCGCTGCGCCGCCGCGCGCACGCTCATTTCCACGGTCAAGGCCAGTTCGGGGGAGTTGCCCATGAAGATCAGCTGGTTGAGCCCGCAGCCGAAGTCAGGCCGATTGACCCTTTCGCCCGGCGCCGTGAACAGCACCAGTTCGAGCATATCGCGCGCATGGCGCGCTTCGTCCGACATCGCGGTACGGCCCAGGTCAGGCCGGTAGGGGTGCGATAGCCAGGTCATGTCGCCTGCACCCTGACCTGACCGGGCATGACCATCCCGGGTCCGGTTGCAATCGGCAGGCTGGTCTGGATCAGCACCGGTTGCCCGCCAGCCCGAACCCGCAGCGCCGGGACGGTCCAGGCGAGCACCACGCAAGGAGGCGGACCCGATCCGCTCAAGGTGCATCCAGCCACCGCATGCTGATCTGCCGCCACCGCAATCGGGCTGCCCGCCGCGCGCGCGCGGACCTGGCTCGGCACATGGGTTGCGGATCCCGAGTGGCCACACATTACCGGAGTTTGCGAGGTGACGATCGGGGCGCCCATCAGATTACCTCCAATGCGCCGCTGTTGACGCTGACTTGCGGCCCGGTCATCGCGATCTTTGCGCCCTGGCCGTTGTCGATTTCGATGCCGGTCGGACCCATTGTCAGTTTGGCTCCGCTCGCCATCTTGATTTCGAGCATCGCGGCGCCGGGCAGATCGGTCAGGGTGACTTCGATCCCCTCGGTCTTGAAACTCTTGGTCTGCTCAACCGCGGGCTGCGCCGGGGGCATTTCCTGGGCGCTCCAGAAAGTGCCCATCCACACCGGATCGGCGGGCGATCCTCCCTCGAACATCACCCAGACATTCGCCCCGACCGGCGGCAGCGCGAAGCCGCCGATCCCGTTCTTTCCACCAAAGCTCGCACAAGGCATCGCCCACGACAGTTCGGACTGGCCCTGCACCCCGGGCACCGCAACCTGCAGGCGGCCCAGCATCATGGGATCGACGTTGTTCTGGACCTTGCCGCGATAGAGGCCGAAATATTGCTCGCTCATGGCAGCACCACCGGCGTGGTCGAGCCGAGCCCTTCGCGGCTCAGCTTGAAGTGCTGCTTGTATTCGCCGCGCTTGAGCTGGTGCTTCACCTCTTGAACAAAATAGAACCCATCATGCGCCCGCCCGGCGCCGCGCAGCCCGACCAGCTGACGTGGCTGGAGCACCCGGCCATAACGGGTGCCGTCAAGATCGCCCTCGGCCGTAACCACGTCGGCCGAGCGCTCGCTCTGGGCCTGGGCTTCGGCCAGGGCTCCAGCCACCGAGCGCCCACCGCGCGCTTCATAGCGGCGCTCGCCGGCAGTGGTCGGATTGGCCAGCGCCGGTTCGCTCGCCAAGGGCGGCCGGAGCGGCGGGGTTGTCTGCAGGGCGACCGATTGGTTGGTGGTCCGGTCCTGCACCGAGCCGGTTACGGTGTGGGCATCGGTGGCGTTGTTCTGGAAATTGATCGACAGCACATTGGTGTCCGGCCCCATGTTCACGGTCAAGGCGCCCTGCGGCAGGCCGATCCGCGGAGCCGGGCCGAAATAGCCGGTGCTGGTCATCGGGGCTGGCCCGGGAGTGACGGTAAAGATGCAGCCACTGCGCTCGGCAAGCTGTTTAAGGAATTGCAGGTCGGTGCCCGACTGGGTCGGCACCCGGTCAATCGGCAGGTCGACCTCCATGATCGCCGGCGGGATAATCATCGGGATCAGCCCGTATTGGGCGTAGCGGGCCATGACCAAAGCGGCGATCGCGGCGGCAGGCATCCCCGGATAGCTTTCCGATCGTTCGGTCCGGTCCATTGCCGCCCGCACGTCCTGTGCGGTGACCGCCAGCGTCCCGTCGCCCTGGCCCTGGCCCGGGTTGAGCTGGGTCTGGGTGACGATCCCGTCGAACAGGACCGTGGGCAAAATGCCCAGCGTCAGCATCACCACCAGCCGCGAGCCCGCCTTGAGGCCAGGCTGATTCATGATCGGATAGTCGGCCACGTCGGCCAGGGTCGAACCGCGCCCGGCCTTGAACGAGGCCTGCAAGGCGGAGGTGTCCTCGGTGCCCAGTGCAATCTCCAGGCTGTCGAGCGCATCGAGCGCGCTTTGCGGCAAGGGCAAGGGAACGCCGGGGCCGGCCAGCACGGTCAGATGGACACCGAACAGGTTCATTGCCCGGCCTCCGGCAACGGCACCTTGAGCCTCTGCAGTTGGGGTTCTTCGAGGCTCTGGGGATGGATCAGGCGGTGCGCATCAGCGATCCGCCACCATGCGGTTGAAACGCCCTGGACCCGCGCCGAGAACAGGTCGATCCGGTCCCCCGGTTCGGCGGCCACCACCCCGGCAATGGTCAGCGCATCAGGATCGGGCAGGAACCGCCGGGCAAGGTACGTCACTTCCTTGCCATCGCGGCCCATGCGCGTGCGGACCTCGGCCTTGGCGTAGCGCCCGTCAGGATCGTTCATGCTCACCGCCTCCTCACAGGATTCTCTGGCCGCCGCCAAGCACGGCATCGAGCGAGCTGGCCGTCGCCACGCGCGCCATCGCTTCCTTGGCGACCTGCGCTGCCAGGCTGAGCTGATAGCCGGGGTGCGTGAACGGCAGATCGGAATAGGTCAGGACCTTGAGCCCCAGCGAAACCTTGGCCCGGATCGGGCGCAGTCCGGGTTCGAACTCGTCCTCCGACACCCCGAATTCGGCGATCCGCACCGGCAGGATCCGCGACGAGCCGAACACGAACAAGGTGAACGGCGCTTGCGGCGGGATCAGCTCGATCGTGCCGATCTGGGCAAGGATAGTGTTGGCGATCACCAGTTCAGCGGGCGGTGCGATCAGCATTTCCAGCGCGGCAAGCTGGCGCTGGACCCCGCCCGAGGGATCGTCGACCTCGCTGTCTGCGCCGTCGAGTTCGATCTCGAGCTTGATCGTTTCGTTGGGCGCCCCGGCGATCCGGAACGCCTCTTCCCCCGCCGCCTCGCCGCCGCCCGCAGTGCGCACCTCAAGCGTGCGGGTCAGCGAGGCCGGGTTGTACTGGAACACGATCACGTTGGGCACCGGGCTGGGCAGCCGGAAGGAAACGATCGCACCGCGCAAGGTTCGGGGGGACAGCGGGGTCATCAGGCAACCACTCCTCTCGCCAAGGCAAAGTCAGCGGCGAGCAATGAGAGCGATCGCGCGGCGTTGGCTCCAAGGCCCCTCACCCCGATCTTTGTCGATCTGTTGCTGGCGTAGTAATCATCGAAGACCCTTTCATCCAAGCCTGACAGTGCGCCACCGCGCCAAAGGGTGCGGTTTGAGTAGGCTTCGACCTGATTGATGACATTGCGAATTGCGGTCTTGGAATCGGTGCGTACCGAGACGTTTGCATCAAAGATTGCCCGCAATTCGTCATGCCAGGGACCTTGGCCGATCGTTTGTTGCTGGGGAGCAGGTGCAACTCCGGAGTCATCCGCGCTGGCGTAAACGGCCCCGACGTGGCCTTGCAGGATTGTTACCGGCTGGCCTGAGACCGTGATGTGGCGCGCCCACCCGGTGTCAGGCTTGTAAATCAATACATCCGTGTCGCTACGCCACTCATCATGGACTTTGACCCAGAACGCGGCAGCCTCGATCCCTTCTTCCTGCGCCGCGGAGCGCGCCGCAGCGAGCACGTTCGGAATGTAATTTGTCGGAATCCATTCGTGAGCCCCGGAAGGCAAGCGAAAGCGCGAAGCGATGAATTCCTTGTTGGCCCCGCCCGGGGCGTGCCACAGTTCATCGAACCGGGTTGGCGAAATCGCACCAACTGTTTGATTGCGCCCCATTGCCAGCAAGAAGGCCTCAAGCCCCAGACTCGTCACCTGGTTGCGCAGTTCAGGGTCGACATCGCCTGAAGCGTTGAGTTCTGCGGCCACCTTTCGCGCGGCAGTGGCCATGGCCGCCGTCGCCCCGCCAAGATTGTTCGACAGGATGGCTTCGTGCAGCGCAGTCTTCAAAGCAACGTATTCTGCATCACTGGCGCCATCGCGCACCTTTTGACGCACCAGCGTGAGAATTCGCGCCTTAAGCCCTTCGTGCTCAGCCGGAACTGTCGCTTCAAGCGCCGTTCTTGCCAGTCCGCCGAAGGTGCGTGAAGAATCGAGCGGATCGGTGAAGAGCGCGCTGGCCGATTTGAGACGTTGCGATACGGCTGCCCAATCGGCCAAAGTTTGCCATTCGGCAGCATGGGCGCGCAGATCGCGCCGGATCATTTCCTGGGCTTGGGGGTGAGCCCGGGCCAGATCTGCCGTGAATCGCTCGACAAAGGCACCGGTCGCGCCCGCGACGTTGTCGAACACAAGCTTGAGGATTGGCCCCAGCTGGTCTTCCAAGGTCGCAGCCTCGGTCGATGCGCCAGCCGTGCTTGCTGTCGGACTGGCAGAGGCCGCACGCCCACCGCGTCCACTCCTTGCCGCAGGCCCAGCTGGTGCCGCGGCAGGCGCGGCGGCTGCAGCTTGGTCGGCCAAGGGATCGAGCCGATTCAGCAAGGCACGAGCTTCACCGATCTTCCGCTCGGCAATCACCTTCTTCGCGGCGTCGGATTCTCTTGCCGCCAATCCCGCCAACGTATCGAGCCACTGGCCGAGAGGACGCGGATCGGAATGCAGCATGACCGTTGCGCCGCCCGCGCCGCCGCGATCGATTGTCAGGGTGTGATCTTCGCCTTCGGCAACGTCGATTCGCACTGGGTGGCCAATCTGGCCTGCCGCACCCCCAGCCGCGTCCGCGCCCGCCGCCGCGCCACCGCCCAGACCCAGCGTGCCCAGCACGCGCTGCAGCAGCGCGTCGACTGCATCGGCGATCCGCTGGCGCAGGTCCTGGATGATCTCGCGCACCCGTGCGGCGACGCCGGTCACACCCAGCAGGCTCATCAGCAGATCGATTACCACCGGAACCAGACTGCCCAGCACGCCTTCGACCGCCTGCTTGCCGGGATCGAGCACACCGTGGGCAATGTTCGAGATCGCCCCGACCACCGCCTGGGCAATGCCGAACAGCCGCTGGGCCTGCGCGCTGACGAACTGGTAGATGTTCCAGATCGTCATCACCAACTGGACCAGCGCGCCGACCGGGTTGAACAGGCTCGCCAGCCAGCGGATCGAGGCCATCACCACCCGCTCCATCACGAATTCGCGGATCGATGCGAGTACCCCGTCGCGCAAGGCGGCGAGTGATTCCTGGATGCGATTCCACAGTCCGGCCCAGCCTTCGGTGATCAGCGTGCCGATCCAGCTTGCCATCATCTCGATCCGCGCGACGTTTTCCGCGCCGATCAACCGGGTGGCGCGCTCGCGGACGAAGTCCCAGGTCAGCCCCATGATCTGCCGCGCCAGATCGAGCACGGTCATCAGGTTCCATTCGTCGGGAATCTGGATGTCACCCAGCGCTCCGGTCAGCCAGCCGACGATCCCGCGCCGCAAGTGTTCGCCGAAGTGATCGGCGAACAGCTGGACCCCGCCCACCACCACGTCGATCAGGTTGCTGACGAACTGGCCGGGATCGTTGACGATGATGTCGATCGCATCGCTGGCCTGCGCGATCAGCGCGTGGAACGCTGCGGGATCGATCCCCAACACCGAAAGCACGGCGTCGAGGATCTGGGTCAGCAAAGCCCCCCAATCACCGGTCAGCGCCGCTTGCAGCGCGCCCAGCGCCGTGTTTATGGCCCCCTGAAACGCATTGAGCGCAGCATTGACCGCAGTGGTCAGAGCCGCGGCGACGGCGTTGACCGCGGTGGTAAGCGCACCGGCCACCACATCGATTGCATGGTTGACCGCATTGACTGCCGAATCGATCGCTTCATCGAGGGCGCGGGCCAGTTCGGGGAAAATCTGGCCGATCAGTCCGTCGACCAGGCCCTTCAAGACTTCGCCGAGCACCGAGACCAATGCCTGCAGCGCGTGGCTGACCGCTTCGATCAGCCCGACCACCGCGCGCCGGGCCAGGTCGATCAGGCCGGTTACCGCGCTGCGAACCGCATCGAAGATACGGTTGACCAGCGACATCAAGGCGTTGAACGCGTCCTTGATGAAGTTGACCGCGCGGTCCCACCAGCTCTGGTCTTCGGCCTCGCGGCGTTTGCGTTCACGCTCGCGCTCGGCCTGTTCCTCACCGCTGCGCACTTCGGCTTCGGCATCATGCTCGGCTTGATCATAGCGTGCATTGATATCGCGCTGCCCGCGGTCGACCTCGGCCTGCGCCTCCTGACGCTTGCTGTCACGAGCCTGCGCGGCTTCGGCATTGACGCCGGCCATCTGCCGGTTCTGCTCGTCGACGGTCTCCTGGCGTTTGCCCTGGATCGCGTCGCGCTGTTCCGAAACCGCCTGACGCTGCGATTGATCGGCGGTCTGCTCGGCCAGTTGCCGATCGGCTTCGGCCTGCCGAACCGCATCGTCATGGGCAAGGTCGCGGGTCTGCTGGGCAGCCGCCATTTCCTCGCGCGATGTCGCGGCGCTGGCCTGCATCTGCGCAGCGGCGCTCTGATCGAAGTTCGCGACCACGGCTTCCGGCAAGGCTAGTTGCTGCAGGCGCTGCGCTTCAGGTGATGGCTGCAGGCCTTCAAGCTGCGGCGCCGGGAATTCGGGAGCCGGTGCCGATACTGCGAGCGCGCGCGGCACGACCTGTTCAGGGCCGGGTCCCGAGGTAACGGCAAGCGCCGCTTCCTGGCGCAGCGCCGAGGCTTGTTCGCGCTGCGAGGCCAGCGCATCGTTCAGCCTCTGGGGATCGTTGGCCCCGTCAACCGGCACATCGGCCCGATCGGTCACCCGGGTTTCGATGCCGGGGTTGCGGGTCGAAACTTCGTCGATGCTTTCGCCAACCCGTTCGGGGGTTGAACTCTCGTTGAAGCGGCGTTCGATTCCCGGACCGTAGCCGGGATCGACAGAAAAGACCGGCTGCTCAGGGCCGGCTGGAACAGTCATGTCCGGCTGCGCTGCATCCCCAAGGTCGATTGCAGCGGCATCGGCGGGAACCGCGACCGGGGCTGGCATGGGCAAAGGCCCATCGCCGCCGCGACTTTCGACAGTGATCGCCGGGGTTGCCTCGGCCAGTCCGGCATTGGACGTGGCCGAAGCCGCAGCAAGCCGAGCGCCCAGCTCTGGCTGGACCTGCGCCTGAACCGATGGCTGCATCGCTGCATAGGCGGTCATCACCGCTTCAGGGCTGTCGGCCGCCGCCAAGGCGTCGCGCGCCGCAACGGCCTCGGCTTCGCGTTGGGCGGCGAGCGCCGGATCGAGCGTCGGCTCAACAAACGCTGGCGGCGCGAAGGTCGGCGCGATATCGCTTTCGCCGGCTTGCGGAGCAGCCGCAGGAGCATTTGTCGCCGGTGCCGGGGTAGCTGCCGCGACGGACGGTGCGGCCGGCGCAGGCGCAGTTGCTGCCGGTGGTTCGCTGCGCGCAGGCGCAACATCGCCGGACGGAACCTCGCCCGGGCGACGCAGCGAAACCACGCCTGGCGGCAGAACGGCTTGCGGAGACACCGCTGCGGCCTCAGCGGTGTTCTCGCTCAGCAGCGCTTCGGTCTCGGCGCGGGCATGCTCGGGCAAGACCGGCGCGTGCGCCAGACGCTCGACCAGCAGCGCGGGATCGGCGAGCGCGGCCAGGGCATCGGCACCGCCGGCGATCTGCTGCAGGGCATGAGCAACCTCATGCGCCACCAGGTCCGGTCCAACCGCCTCGTGCGGGAGGAACACCACCCCGTCATAGCTTGCCGCGCGTGCCCCTCTGCGGCGCAGCGATTCGGCCACTGCCGGGCCAACCACCACCGGGACATGTGCGGCCTTGGCGCCGAACCGGCTGATCATCAGACCGCGGTGCGGTATCGTCGCCGGACGCGCCGCAGCGTTGGCAGCGCGCAGCCCTGCCGGGCTTGCCGCGGAGACCTTGAGGCGCGCCTGGGCCTTCACGATCGGCCCTTCCCGGAAAGAGCCTGATCGCGCACTGCCCGCGCCAGTGACTGCCCGATCGCTTCGGCTTCGGCCATTTCGCCAAGCTCAAGCGAAACCAGATCGAGCGTTCCGCCCCACTCGCGTCCGGCAGCGTTGTCCTCGGTCCACAGCCGGGCCAGTTCATGCTGCAGCGACTGCGCCACCCGGGCCCCGTCGCTGGCTGCAAGGCCGGGAACAATCAGGTGGTCCACCAGGAAGGAAGGAGCGCCGCTCATGACCAGTCCCGTCCGTCGATTTCAGCGAGCGGACGGCCCAGCTTTGCGTATTCTGCGCGCGCCGCGTCGAGCACGTCGGCCATGGTGACGGCCCCGCCCTCGCTGCGCGCGGCGGCACGGAAGGCAGCACCCAGCGCCACGTTGCGGATGACCCCGCCCGATAGCGGCAAGCGCGCCAGCCGGGTGCAATCGAGCGCCGAGGCGTCGACCGCGCCGGGGAAAGCGCCTTGCCAGATCCTGCGCCGCTCCTGCGCGCCCGGCATCGGAAACTGGACCACGAAGCGCAGCCGCCGGGTGAAAGCTTCGTCGAGCGCTTCACGAAAATTGGTGGTCAGTATCGCAAGGCCCGAATAGCTCTCCATCAGCTGGAGCAGGTAACCGACCTCCATATTGGCATAGCGATCATGGGCATCGCGCACTTCGCTGCGCTTGCCGAAGATCGTATCGGCTTCGTCGAACAACAGCACGCTGCCCCCGGCCTCGGCTGCGGCGAATATGCGGCGAAGGTTCTTCTCGGTTTCACCGATGTACTTGCTGACCACCGCCGAAACCTCGACGCGGTAGAGATCGAGCCCAAGTTCAGAGGCGACGGCCTCTGCCGCCATGGTCTTGCCGGTCCCGCTTTCACCTGCAAACAGGGCAGCGATGCCGAGGCCCCGGCGGCCGCCCCAATCGGCCAGCACGCGGTGATGAACCCGGGCGGCCGCAATCATGGTTGCCAGCGTCTGGCGGGCATCGTCGGGCAGCACGACATCGTCGAGCGCGACACGCGGCTCGATACGTTCGGCCAGTTCCAGCTCGCGCGGCCGCGCCGCCAGCCGCGCCGCCGCCCAAAGCTGCGCCGTGGGCGCTGCGCCGTGTTCGGAGGCAAGCGCCGCGATCGTCGGGGTCGAGAGCCGGAAGCGCGCGGCCAGTTGCTCGATCGCGCCGGCGTGGCCCTTGGCAGTATCCCCCAGCGCAGCGGTCCACGCGGCAAGCCGCAGGCTGCGGTCGTGGCGAATCTCGATGCGCTGCGCACCCAGCAGTTCGGGCGGCGCGGTCAGTCCGACCAGAACCAGCGGCCCGGTCCAGCCCGTCAGCAGAGCCGAAGCAATCGGCCCATCGGTCGGGTCGGCCACCAGAATCAAGCCCAGCCCGTGCAGCAGGCTGTCGCGGAGCCAGGCACCTTGCAGGGTTTCGAGCTCGGCCGGTGCCTGCGGCAGCCGCGCCATCGGCAAGATCAGCGCGCCATATCCGGCCCGGCGTAGCGCCTCGACCGCGTGGGCAAGCGCTTCGCCCAGGTCCTCCCCGGCGAGCGCCAGCGGGGCAGCTCCGAACGGACCCTGCGCCGCGCCGATTTGCATGGTAATTGTGCCAAGGGTCGCTTCGTCGGTCGGCACTCCGCTGGCAGCGGGCGACTGGGTGGCCAAGGCCGCCAGCTCTGGGGCAAGCTGGACCACGCCGTTGAGGAAGTGGAGCACAGGCTCCTCGACCCAGACCGGCCGTTCGGTAAACCGCGCTTGCGTGTTGCCGAGCGCCAGCAACCGCGCCCGGCGCAGCGCGCCATCGGGACGCAGCATCTGGAAATCGAGCCCCTCGCAGACCCGCATCAGCAGTCCGACGCTGGGTGGCCCGCTGCCGATCCGGGCAATCAGCGCTGCGGTGGTCGCGCTCAGTTCCGCCGCTGCAGCGAGCAACAGCGCCTGACGTTCGGTATCGGACAACGCCAGGCGACGAGCAAGTTCAAAGACCAGCGGCGCTGCAACCAGTTCGGGATCTACCGGGTCGGGAACCTTGCACCCGGCGATTTCCGCCAGCCGCTCGTGCAGCACGTCCAATGCAGCAGCCACCTCATGCCCGTCAGCGCGGGCCGAAAGCGGTATCGCCGACACGCTCATGCCGGCACAGCCAGTTTGGGCCCGGTAATGCCGGTGCCATCTTCGCTGAGCGCGGACTCCGCGCCATCAAGTACCACGCGCGCCAGATATTGCCCGGCGGGAACCCCGCGGATTTGCACCACCCGCGCGTTGACCGAGGCATCGGCCAGGCCGGGGGCGGGATCGGGCGCCGCAAATGCAAACGAGGCAAATCGTCCGTCCGGCCCCGCCGCGACGGCATTGAGCATCAGTTCAAAGCGCTGGCGATTGCCGACGTTGACCGCGAACCGCGCGGTCACGTCAAAGCTGACCGATCCGTCACCCCCGACCTGACGG
Organism: Novosphingobium sp.; assembly: GCA_046063275.1. GTDB lineage: Bacteria > Pseudomonadota > Alphaproteobacteria > Sphingomonadales > Sphingomonadaceae > Novosphingobium. The sequence continues at coordinate 47,180 of JBJTLY010000086.1, forward strand.
TTGGCGATCGAATAGGGGGTGGTCGCGCGCAGCACCGGGCGGATCGCAAGCGGGATCAGGTTGGACCGCTCGCCCGGGATCGTGCCGGCGGCGGGCGGCGGGAACTCCCCGGCCGGTTTGGGCCATTGCTGGACAACCTGCAGCGTTACCAGCCCCGGGCGCAACGTCGCGGGCAGAGCAACTTCGATGCGATCCGCGCGCAAGCCGTCTACCGGTACGGCGACGATGACCGCACCAATCGCCAGCGCGGTTATATCGCCCTTCAAGCCCGAACCTTCGACGCGCAGAACCTCGCCGGGCAGTGCCACACTGCGTTCAGTAAAGGGCCCGGCGGCAGTCGCTGCGAACAGCATCCGCACGATTTGCGGCGCCCGCAGCAAGGTCACAGCCAGCCGGCCTTCGCGCACTGGCGGTGCCGAGGCGGCCCGGCGGCGGCTTTCCATCAGCAGGGTGCCGACCCGGTAGAACATCCCGGCGCGGACCCCGCTGTGGAAGGTCCCCCAGGCCTGCGAAAATGGCTCAAGCTCCCAGTTGAGCGGCTCGACCGTTATCGGCGCGGCCTGAGCGGCAAGATCGCGCAGCGCTTGCGGCAGGGGCGATCCATTGGGGAATGTTGCTGCCGACTGGGCTTGCAGTGTCTCGCGCGAAAGCTGCGGGGTCTCGTGCAGGGTCAGCAGCGCTATCCCCAGGACCGTCTCGGCCACTGCATTGTCCTGCGCATAGGCACCCAGAACATAGATCACGTCGAGCGCCAGCAGCGGATTGGCGCGGCGGTCTCCGCTGGGAGAATAGGCGGTCTGGCGACTGGAGGCCCAGCTGCTGTTTGGCACCAGTTTCCACGGGTAGATAGTCAGAGTGGCCTTCGCCAGATTGGCCGCAGCGAGCTGATCGGGCGCTTTCGAGACGACATCGAATTGCCCGGTCTGCTGGACATCGGCGGCATCGGCAATCCCGCTGCGGATACGTGTACGCAGGGCATGGCTCAGTGCGGCGAGGGCGAAGCCATCGGGCACCTCTAGCGCCTCCTTCCAGCACGATAGTCGTCAAGCGACTGGCGCACCGCCGCGCGCGGCACCGAAACCGACCGCGTGGTCAAGGCTTGCGCCTGCCTCGGCGGTAGCGTGGTAGGGCCCGGTGGAGCCCGAACCTCGATCCGGCCGATCGTCAGAGTCGGCGACTGCGAAAGCGGAGCGGATTTGTCCGACGGTCCGTCGATCTCCCGAACCAGATCGCCAAGCGGGACCTGCCTTTCGGGCAGAATTGGCCGAACAGCGGTATCGCGCGAACCGGCCTGCGACGACTGCTGCAATTGCGGCTCGGAGCGGAGATCGCGCCCATCTCGCGTCGGTCTGAATCCGCCTTCCGCAGGCAAGGATTTTCCGTGGGCGGGCCCAGGCCTGTCGATGCCAATTTCCGGTTTGGGCGCGACCGGACCCGATCGTTCCATATCGCCCTGACGGGGCGGGAGCAGAGGTGCCGCTCGCGGTTGCGGCGATGGTTTGGCGGCAACCGGCGGAGCCTGGGGATGGATGGTCACCTCGGATCGCGCCGCTCCCTGGGCGGGCTGGCTTTCGTCTGGTGCTTCGTACCACTCGATCCCGCTCGCCTGCCCATCACCCGGCGCGAACCGCGCATCGGGACGCGGTGCGACAACTTCCGCGGCGCCTATCGCGGACTCCAGCAAGGCGGAAAACAGCCCGCTCACCCCGAACTCCGTGCCAGGTACAGGCTCCGGCGGATTGGACTGAGCCCCAGAATTTCGCCTTCGCTCCAGCCATAGACCCGGGCCAACCGGTCCACGACATCGATCGCGCGGGCGCCCAGTTGTTCAATCTCGCGCCAGAGCCAGGTCGCAATGTCGAAGCGGATCGAAAAGCCGGCATCGCACGCACTGCAGGCGATTTCGAAACGGGGCTCGAGCAGCGGAAAGGCTTCAGCCAGTGCCGCTTCGACCGCTTGCGCGAACCGAGGATCGGAGGAGACCGCACCTTCCTTCACGCAGGCGGCCAGCAGCGACCTGGGCTCTCCGCTCAACGCAGCGGCCCCGATATCGCGGCTTGAGGGCGCGTGCAGCAGCACACGTTCGCCAGCGACGTCACAGGTGACCGTGGCTTGCCCCGCAGCCTCCGGCAGAGCGCGAAGGTCGAAGCCCGCTTCGTTTCCTTCTTCGCATCTGGGGCACAGCGCGAAGAATTCGATCGACGATCCAAGCGCTGCAATCCGCGCATCGATCAGGATGCGATCTCGCTGGTCAAGCGGAAGGCATGCGGCATCATCCCACGCCAGCCCGCCGAAAGCCGAAGCCATCAGCACCGCTCGATCAAGCGGCATGAGCCGGCTGCCCTGCTCGATCAGCGAGAGCGCCAGGATTTCATCCAGTTGGGGCACAGCTACCTCAAATAACAGCGGGCTCGGCCGGTTCGGCGACATCGACATCGCGCTCAAATCCTTCGTGCTGAAGCACGAGCGACTGGATCGCGACCGCGTTGGCATTGGCATCAAGTTCCGGCAGGGCGCTAAATTCGGAAACCCAGGCGCGGTAGATCTTGTAAACCAGCGCGACCTGACCCGCTTCATTATGAAGTTCGAGCAGCAGGTTCTTGCGGAACCCACGCAGCGCGATCTGCGCGCCGGCCGGATTGTTGATCCGCCACACCAATGAGGCCCAGGCTTCAAATTCGGGATCGTGCGTGACTCCGCGTTCGAGCGTCAGCGGCTCGAACTTGGTGTTCCCGGGCGACTTGCGCATCGCAGTGGGATCGCCTCCATCGCGGTGCTCGACAACCTCGGTGGTGCGCTTGAGCGCACTTACCTTGGAGACCCCGGCAATATATTTGCCATCCCATTTCAGCCGGAAACGAAAGCCCTTGTAAGGATCGAATCGGCTGGCATTGACAATGAAACCGGCCATTGCGGCACTCCTCTGGAAATCAGTTGGCGAGGCGGCCGGCGAGCTGGGTCAGCCGCACGACGACATATTCTGCAGGCCGCAGCGGCGCGAAGCCGACCAGGATGTTGACGATCCCGGAATTGACATCCTGCTGCGAAGTGGTCTCACCGTCGCACTTGACCAGATAGGCTTCGCGCGGCGTGCGACCCTGGAACGCGCCTTGCACGAACAGTGATTGCATGAAGGCGCCGACGTTGAGGCGGATCTGCGCCCACAGCCCCTCGTCATTGGGTTCGAACACCACCCAGCCCATTGAATCGTGGAGCGTCTGCTCGATCATCAGCGCGGTCCGCCGGATGGGAACATATTTCCACTCACTGGCCAGATTGTCGGCCCCGGCAAGTGTGCGCGCGCCCCAATGGACGGTTCCAGCCCCCGGTTTGACCCTCAGGCAATTGATCCCGGACTTGTTGAGCCCGGCCTGTTGCTTGTCGGTCATCGAGACTGTCGGCAAGGCACCCGAAATCGAGGCATCGAGCCCTGCCGGCGCCTTCCAGACGCCGCGTTGGCCATCGGTTCGGGCCATCAGTCCGGCAATTGCCCCGCTGGACTGCATCTTGCGCGCGCCGCCCAGCGGGTCGCGCGTGGCCAAACGCGGAAAACAGATTGCGGCGCTGCGCGAAAGATCGGTACCCAGCCGCCCGGCGATATCCCAGTTGCCGATCTGGTTGATCGAATCGTGCGCTTCGGGATGGTCGGTCAGCAAAAATGCCAATGCTTCGGTGCAATATGCACCGGCCTGAGCATAAGTATCAAAGCCCTTGTCAGTCATCAGCGGCGCTTCGGGAACGACCATCAAGTTGAACCGCTGCGGGACGATTGCATCGAAGCTGCGGAAACCTTGAGCTCCATCGAGCGTGCCGGCAAAATATCCCCCGGCACTGTCGGGCCAGGCCGGTTCGCCGGGCAAAGTCCCGTCGCTACCGCCGGACAAGGCAGTCAGATCCGAAGCGTCGAGTTCATCGACCGGGGTCGCAGTCTTCGATTCGCGCGGCGTAGCCGTGACGGCGGACAGCCGGATCAACAGCGATTGTTCATTGACCACACGCTCGGCAAACTGCGGACTTGCCGCGAGTACGCTCAGGCCACGAAACGTCTCCGAGGCCACGACTTGGGTGCCGTTGTATTCGTTGACCATAAGATCGAACCCGCCGGGCACCACCGCGATGCCGACGCGCAACGCGTTGCCCCATGTTCCCGGATTGGCCGCCGCGACGCTCATGGCGCTACCGCTTCCCGATCCGGGAGGAATGGTGACGCTGGCGGCAGGCGGAGTGCCCGCCGCGCTGGCGGCCGCATTGTTGTTCGACGTGATATTCGCGGGCGCCGGTCCGCTGTTGTTGACCGGTACGCGAAGGGCGTCGCGACTGAGGACGACTGCCGCGACCGGCTTGCCAACGTTGTTCAGTACCTCGCCAACCTTCTTGACGACGTAGTTGGCATTGGTGGGATCAAGCGACAGGTTGAGCAAAATGGCCGAGCCGCCATCAAAGCTGCTCAGGGTCAGATCGAAGTTGGCGCCATTGACCACGGCAGTTGCCTTCGTGGTCGATTTCCAGCCCTCGAGACCCTGAATGGTCAACGCCGGGATCGGCACCGAAGCGAGGGTCAGACCGGCCTTGGTGCTGGGGTCGGCCCCATTGATCAGATTGGTGGCAGCAACCACCGCAGGCGCGAAATTGGTGTTGCTGACCGCGATCAGTGCCGAGCCTCCCTCGCCCACGGGTGCGTTGATAATCCGCTCGACAAACCGGGATGACGCAGGGTCCGCACTCAGGTTGGAGAAAGTCTCAGCCGGATTCGAAGCATTCTTGGCGATCAGGTTGAACGAACCGTCAGTGTTCGGGGTAATTCTGACCGTGATCGCATTGCCGGCTGCTCCTCCGGCCAGGGCTTCGACCTGAAATGCCTTTTCCACACTGGTCAAAGTCAGCGTCGGCCGCTCGAATGCGATCCGGTTGACCCAGGCGTAAGACCCGCCCTGCTGGAAAAAGTCGCGGAGTGAATAGAGCGCGACATAACGCGGATCGAGGCTGCCGAACGTCCGGACCACATCGCTCCAGCTGGTGACCTTTCGCGGTAAACCCACTGGTCCTCGCGGAAAATGTCCGACAATCGCAAGAGTCGAAGTCGAAGCCGCAATTATGGTGCGAACATCCGAGGGCACTTCCTGGATGTAAACGCCTGGATAGCCATCCAAATACATCTCAACGATCCTCCTCGAGCACCAAATATGGAACGGGCGCAGTAAAGCGTCACCAGAATCGAAGTTTCACCTCCGAAACATGCAAAAGAGCGATCCGGAGCATGAAATATGCTCGGACTATTGTTGTTGTTTTTGACGATCCCGACTGCCCTGAAGAATGATCGGCATCCAGTGTCAGTCAAGAGCAATTTATAATTGACGAGTTGTTCGTCATGTTTTCACGCCGTATTGACGATGAGCTGCCCCAGGGTCGCGACGAAATGAGCCGATCGGAGAAGCTGTGAGCGCGGCATTTTGCTGCGCTGGTCGGCCCTCGAAGAAGCGACTCGGGGCAGATTTCCACTCATCTCGGCCCAGTTTGCCACGTAAATCCGAAGACAGAAATATTGCGTCTGGCTTCGGCAAATCGGTCGCCAATCAAGCCTTAAGGTTTCGCTTAGCTGAGGCCGCGCCGCTGCGGATCATTGTTGCTTTGACCCTCGATCCGCCCGGCGAGCAGTTCATCAACCGAATGGCCTTCGATTTCTTCGTCGGGGTGATTGGCGATCACTTCGCGTTCGAGTGCTTGGCGAATCTTCTCGATCTCGGCTTCTTCGAGCCGTTCGATCCCGACGAAGCCGCTGCGCGCCTCGCCGATCGCGCGGAGAATTTCGTCGAGCTTGGCCTGGATCGCCGCACCATCGCGGTTCTGGCTGTTCTGGATCAGAAACACAGCCAGAAAGGTCAGCACCGTCGTGGCGGTGTTGATCACCAGCTGCCAGGTGTCCGAGTATTGGAAGATCGGGCCACTGACCGCCCAGACGATACAAGCCGCAGTGGCCCCGATGAACGCGCCGGGGTGACCCATGAGGGTGGCGCAGCGGCTGGCCATCTGCGCGAAAGTTCCGCGGCTCATGGTCGCTTCCAATTGGTGGGGGTAAATGGCGGGGATCGCATGCCTAGCTAAACCGACAGCCAACTACCCGGTTCCCTGCGCAGCCTCGCGCACTTCGTGCAGACTGCGTAACCACAAATAAACCATTGCCGCGCACAGTGGGCTTTCCGCCAGGCCCGGGATTAGCGTGTGACCACCATCGTCATCGATGGATTGAACGAAGAAGACTTCCGCCGTTCGGTCCAAAACAGGTTGCGTGAAGGCCGGGTGGCACCGGCGATCGCGCGGTTGCGCGCGCTGCTGGCGCCCTATGTTGGCGCTGCGGGCTTGCTGCCCGAACGTTTCCTCAAGGTCGAACCCCAGGATCTGGTTTTTGCCGGCTGGGATAGCCTTGGCAGTGCGATCAGCCGGCACGACCGCCCGGGACGACCGGTCACCGCGCTTTCGATCGCGTTCGGCTGGGCCGGTGAAGAAGTGCCATGTCCCGATGCCGAAGGGCGCCTGCAACCCTATCTCGAAACCGCGTACTATAACGACGATGCTTTCCCGTTCTCGCAAAGCAGCCGCGACGACCTGCTCGAAGGCTATTCGTCGGAAGGTTGCACCTGGGGCGGTGATTGCCAGGCAACCGATACGGCGCTCGCCGTGCACGGGATTGACGATCTCTACGGTGCGCTGGCTATACTCGAGGCCGACCTGCTGGCGAGCGACGAACCCGACGAGGCCGGGCTGCTGGCCGGATCGATCGGCGCCTGCCTGCTCTCCGCGCTGTTGATCGAGGCGGTCAAGGGCCAGGTCGCGCTGCACGGCCTGCCGCGGCCGCTGTGTGTGACTTCGGGCAGCAGCGGGGTCTATCCCTATTTCGATGCGCCGGTGGCGGGCATGCCTGCCGATGTGCTCAAGGCCAACGAGGACGAGGAAGACTTGGTGCCCGCCGGCCAGGGCATTCCGGTGCCGCGCTACAGCAGCCTGCTGGTGACCAGCATCCCGCGTGCCCGCAAGCGCGCTGTGCTGGTGCTGGAAGAAACCGAAAACGAAACGGCGTCGCGCATTGCCGGTCTGCGTCAGTTGCACCACGCGGAGCCGGCCGAACCGGTGACCTCGCCAACACCTGAACCAGATCCCGAACCGTCCGAATACGCCGATTCGTACTGCGAAACCGAACCCGAGGCCGAATTCCATCCCGATAACGGAGGATTGCTGCTCGCCAAGAAACCGGTGAAGACCGGCGCGGAATTGCGCGACATGCTTGCCCCGCGCGATCAGGATTTGCAGCAGCGCCTGCAAAGCCTGTTATCACCGCATTCCCCGCGCACCGCGGAACCTGAGCCGGTGCCCGAACCTTCGATCGACTGGGAGCCTGCTCCCGACTGGTCTGGCGACCCGGTGTGGCTGGCCGTGCCGGAAGATGTTCCGGTGGCTCCATTGGCTGTGGACGAAGACCTGCCTAGCCGGGGCGAAGCGTACAGGCCGACATCGGCGTGGTCGCGGATCACGAGCATGCTCGGCCGGATGGTCCGCAGGCGTTAGATCGAAACCCCGGAAAAGCGGGCATTCCGGGCCCGCATGCCGTTCGAGCACCTGCACCAAAGTTCATGGAGGCGGGCGGGAACCGAAAGGGGATTTGTTGGTTGGTCTGCCGGAACAGGAGGCGACCCTGCAGTGAAGATACTGATAGTCGAAGATGAAATTTTTGTGGCGATGCATCTCGAAGAAGCATTCGAAGACCTCGGCTGCGAAGTGATCGGCATCGCTCCCGACACCGAAACTGCGCTCGAATTGGGTAAGCTGGAGCCCAGCGTCGCGGTGGTAGACCTCAACCTGCGCGATGGCTTTACCGGCCCGCAGATCGCCCGCGAGCTAGCCCATCGCTATGGCACCAAGGTCTATTACCTGACCGGCAATCCGCGCGAGGCGGGTGAACCGTTCGAAGGTCTGCTGGGTGTCAAGAGCAAGCCTTGGGACGAAAAGGACCTCCACGAAATCGTCAAGGCCACGAAAAGCTGAGTTCGCCCTAGCGGTGCAATCGTGAGCATTTGAGTCCGATCCGCACCTGCAGCCCTTCGCGCTCCCACAGATTCTCGATCGTCCCGCCAAGCTGGCGCTCAACACTGAGCTCGGCGAGCTTGGAGCCAAAGCCGCTGGTTGTCGGAGCCCCCGCGAGATAGGGGCCGTTGCGCTCGGTCCAGCTGATCGTCAGATTATCGCCCACGCGGGTGATAGCGATCGTGACCTGCCCCTTTTCAGTCAGCAGGGCGCCATACTTGGCGGCATTGGTCGCCAGCTCGTGGATCACCAGCGCTACCGGCGTAGCCCCGCGATCGTCGATCGCCACATCATCGCCGCTGATCACGATCCGGTCGATGTGCGAGAACTGGTACGGCTCGACGATCTGGCTGATCAGGCCGCGCAAGGTGCCGACTGGCACATTGGGTGACGATTGCTCGCTGTGCGGGCGGGCAAATTCGTGCGCGCGGCCCAGCGCTGCGACCCGCTGAGCCAGCTCCACAAGCTCGGGCCGCGGCCCCTTGGCGACCTGCCGGGTGAGATTGATCAGGCCCGAAATGATCGCAAAGATGTTCTTGATCCGGTGCGACAGCTCGCGGCTGAGCAAGGCGTTATGATCGGCCATGCGCTTCTGGTCATCAATGTCGGTGCAGGTGCCGATCCAGCGGGTGATCTCTCCCTGCTCGCTGCGCACCGGCAGGGCGCGGCCCAGCGTCCAGCGGTATTCGCCGCTATGATGGCGCAACCGGTATTCGATTTCGTAAGGTTCCCCGGTTGTCAGGCTGTGCTGCCATGCTGCCCAGGCGCGTTGCTGATCGTCTGGATGGAACATCCCGTTCCACTCCTCGCCGTCGGTCGAACCGACCGGTACGCCGGTGAACTCGTACCAGCGGGCGTTGTAGTAATCATGATACCCATCGGGCAGCGTCGACCAGACCATCTGCGGCATCGCGTCAGTCAGGATTGCGAAACTCGCTTCACTGGCGACCAGTCCCGCCGGGGCATTCCTGATGGGATTATGCTCGGCCGAATGCGACCCTTTGGCTTGTTCGTTCAACTCCGCGGGTCCCTCGTCCTGATGATGAGCTCACCACGAAGCACCTTGCTGCGACGAGTCCCGATGACATGAATGCACCGGCAAGGATTTGGATCCCGCGAGCCCGCGCTTGAGTGATGCAGGCTTTTCGCTAGGCTCGCTGGCAAGGCCGGCAACGGGCCACACGGAGGTGAGGAATGACATCGACACTGGAGGTTCCGGCGGGTTGGCCGGTGCGATCGCTGGGCGAAATCGAGGCGCTGCTGTGCGCCCCCGGCGCGCCGTTCGAAATGGAGGTGCTTGAAGTGCGCGGGGTGCCGACGCGGGTGTGGAAGAACGCGCCTGCCAGCCTCGCTGCGCTCGCCGCCGTAGGCCGCAGCAACGGCGATGCCACTTTCCTGGTCTACGAAGACGAGCGGGTTACTTTTGCCGCCTGGCACAAGGCGGTGGCCAAACTGGCGGGGGAACTGCAGCGCCTTGGCGTGGCCAAGGGTGACCGCGTCGCGCTCGCCTCGCGCAACTTGCCCGAATGGCCGGTGGTGTTCTTCTCCACGACCGTACTGGGCGCGATTTGCGTGCCGCTCAACGCCTGGTGGACCGGTCCGGAATTGTCTTACGGGCTGTCCAATTCGGGGGCCAAGGTGCTGGTCTGTGACGGCGAGCGGCTGGCACGGATCGAGCCGCACCTTGCCGAATTGCCGGATCTTGCGACCGTCATCGTCACCCGTCAGGCCGAAGCCCCCGCTGGCGTGCTCCGACTGGAAGACCTGATCGGCACCTCGCTCCAGTGGCCGGGCCTGCCCGACATCGATTTGCCGCAAATCGACATCGCCTCGGACGATCCGGCGACGATCCTCTATACCTCGGGCACCACCGGCAATCCCAAGGGCGCGCTGGGCACGCACCGCAACCTCACCAGCAACATCATGTCGAGCGGATATGCCGCCGCACGCTCGGTACTGCGCCGCGAGAACGCGTTGCCCGAACCGGCCAAGAAGGTGCTGCTGACCGTTATCCCGCTGTTCCACGCCACCGCCTGTTCGGCCACCCTGATGGGCGCGATTGCCGGCGGGCATACCATCGTGCTGATGTACAAGTGGGATCCGGTCCACGCCTTCCAGATCATCGAGCGCGAGAAGGTCAACGCCACCGGCGGGGTGCCGACCATCGCCTGGCAGCTGATCGAACATCCCGACCGCGACAAGTACGATCTCTCGAGCATTGAGACGATCGGTTACGGCGGTGCACCATCGGCGCCCGAGCTGGTGAAGAAGATCCACGAAGTGTTCGGCGCGCTGCCCGGCAACGGCTGGGGCATGACCGAGACCTCGGCCACCGTCACGACCCATTCGGCCGAGGACTATCTCAACCGCCCGACCAGCTGTGGCCCCGCCGTGGCCGCCGCCGACCTCGAAATTCGCGCCGAGGACGGGGTGACCGTGCTGCCCAGCGGCGAGATCGGCGAACTGTGGGCACGCGGTCCGATGATCGTCGCAGGTTATTGGCAGAACCCCGACGCCAGCGCCGCGACCTTCGTCGATGGCTGGGTGCGGACCGGCGATCTCGCCTGGCTCGACGAGGAAGGCTTCTGCTTCATCGCCGACCGCGCCAAGGACATGGTGATCCGCGGCGGCGAGAACATCTATTCCTC
>JBJTLY010000087.1:0-5633 GCA_046063275.1 Novosphingobium sp.
GCCTCAAGCTGCGGAGAGACATCGCGCCGCGCATCCTGCAATAGCGAAACCAGGTCGTAGGCCTTGTGCCTGGCCAACGCGTCCTGGAAATCGAGCAAACCTTGTTTCTCAAGACTGCCGAGCAACATTAAGTTTTCGGCATGATAATCGCGCAATACACACACCGCGCTGCGCTGCCGGATCAGCACGTCGCCGAGAACCTTTTCCCATGCTCTAACGTAGCCTTCCTCGTCGACCGTCAGGCCCTGTGCCGGGCAGTACCATTCGGTGAACAGCTTCGCCTCGCGCTTGTACTCGGCGAGTGAGTAATCGAGGAACGGGCCTGAGGGCAGGCGATGCAGTTCGACCAGCGTATCGACCGCAGTGGTGTAGACCGCGCGCTCGTCTCCTGGCCACTGGTCGAGATATTCACGCATGCGGACCTCGCCGAAGTCCTCGATCAGGACCAGCCCGCGGGCAGCGTCTTCGGCATAGATGTAAGGCGCACGCAGGCCGTTGGCGTCGAGCAACTTGGCCGCACGAAGATAGGGTTCGGGGTCCTCATTGGGCGGCGGCGCGTCCATCAGCATCGCGCTCTTGGCACCCAGATTGATCCGAAAATAGCGCCGGAACGAGGCATCACCGGGCAGCGCGGCAATCTCTGCCCCGCCCCATCCCGCTTGCTTCAGGAAATTGTCTACGCCGGCGGGAAGCTGATCACTCATGGCAGCCGCCCTAGCCAATCCGGCCCCGGCTCGACAATGGCAACCCGCCCGCTTTCCGCAGGTTCGAGGCGGATCGACAGGCAGGCGGGTTCATGCGCGAAGCCGCCGGCGTGGTCGGGCCATTCGGCGATCAGCACCGCGCCTTCGCGGTAGTCGTCGAGCCCCAGTTCCTCGACTTCGGACGGGTCTTCGAGACGGTAGAAATCGGCATGGACCAATGGAAGCCGCAGCGGCGGCGCGTCGTAGGCCTCAAGGATCGCGAATGTCGGCGACGGAACCTCGCCGCTATGCCCAAGCGCGGCGATGATCGCGCGAGCTAGCGTGGTCTTGCCCGCACCAAGTCCGCCCGACAGCGCAATCACATCGCCGGGGCGCAAGGCGGCCGCAATGCGCGCACCATAGGCGGAGGTTGCGGCAAGATCGGGAAGATCGACGGTCACGGCAGTTCGACGATCGCAGCGGTGCCCTGTCCCGGCTCGGACAGCAGTTCGAGGCTGCCGCCGTGCGCCTCGATCAAGCGCCGCGCCAATTGCAGACCGATTCCTTGGCGCCGCTCGACATGTTTACCATCAGCGCTGACCTTGATCCCTTCGAGCGCCCGCGCGAGCGTAGCGGCATCCATCCCCGCGCCGTTGTCCGAGATGACCACGCGCGCTTTGCCCTTGTGTCCGCCAATTTCCACCAGGACACGTCCGCCATTGGCGGTTGCAGCGACGGCATTATCGATCAGGTGGCCGATCGCGCGGCCAAGCCGGCGGCGGTCGCCCGTGATGCGTCCAGCACTCTTGTCGCCGCGCAAGTCGAGGGTAAGCCCGGCTGCCGTGATCCGCGCCGCACGGTCTTCGGCGAGGCTGGTGACGAACGGTAGCAGCTCGATCTCCTCCTGAGCCAATGGGAGCATCCCGGCCTCGCTTTGCGAGAGGTCGAGCACCGATTCGATTTGTTCACCCAGCCGGTCAACCGATTGGCGGATCGCGGCGATGTATTCCTTGCCTGCATCCGACAGATCGCCGCCCAGCCCGGCCTCAAGCAATTCGGCAAAGCCGCCGATCGAGGTCAACGGCGTACGGAATTCGTAGCTCATGTTGGCAAGGAAACGCGTCTTCATCGCGTCGGCCTCTTCCAATGCTGCAGCCCGCTGCTTGAGCGCTTCGGCGGCCTTTTCCGAATCGGTGACGTCGAGCACGGTCAGCAGCCCGTTGCCATCGGGCAATGGCACCCCGGCGAATTCGAGGGTTCGGCCATCGGCCAGCACCGCGCGGCCCGAGGTCTGCTTGCGGTCGAGCGTCGCATTGCGCACTGCATCGCCGACTTGCTTGGCCTTGATCGGCTTGGCGAGCCGCCGTGCGATCTTCTCGAGCAACGATTCGATCCGCGGGTGCTCGTCGAGGAAGTTCTCCTCCAGGCCCCAGTCGGCCGCGAAGCGCCGGTTCCACAGCTGTAGCTTGCCATCGGGAGCAAAGACCGCGACCGATTCGAACAGGCTGTCAAAGGTCGCGGTGCGGGTGCGCAGCAGCGTGTCGCGCACCGCGGACAGGCGCAGCTGTTCGGTCCGGTCCTCGGCGATCAGGATCAGGCCGCCATCGGGCGAAGGCTGAGCGACCACGCGCAAATGGGTGCCGTCGGCAAGGACCCAAGCTTCTTCCTGTACGGCACCGGCGGTGAACCAGCCCGCGCGCTCGCGCCGCCAGGCTGGGAAATCGCGCGCCTCGGGTACCCGCCCGGCATCGCGCGCCATATCGAGCAGACGTTCGAACGGAGGCTGATCGAGCAACACCTTCGGGGTCAGCGCGAAAATCCGCTGGAACGGCGGATTTGCGAAGACCAGCTGGCGCTTGGCATCGAACTGGGCGACCCCAGCGGCGAGTTGATCGAGCATCGCCCGCTGGGCATCGCGGAACGCGCGGAGCGAGCGGCCGAGTTCTTCCATCTCCTCGACATCGACCGCATAACCGGCCACGCCTTCACTGCCGAGCGGCAGGTCGGAAACCCTGAGCGCGCGGCGCTGGCCATCGATCGTCGCGGAAACCATCCGCTCGATCGGCAGCTCCTTGGCCGCCGCCTGCAGCGCGACTTGCGGCGCGGTAAGGCCCTCAAAGCTCTCGATCAGCTCGGTCCCGTCAGCCACCACCTGCCGCGCGTCCTCGCCGCCGACCGCGCGGACGTAGGCATGGTTGACCAGCCGCAGCTCGCCTTGAGGCCCGCGGAACCACATCGGCATCGGCGCGGCTTCGATCAAGCCGACGAGCGCGGAGAAATCGCTGTGTGCCCGCGCGGCTTCGTCGCGCAGCTGAACCAGCTCGCTCTCGCTGTCGGAAAAATCGAACAGCCAGACCAGCGCGGCCCCGCCCGTTGAAACCTGCGGATCAGCAAGGTGTCCGCGCAGCGCGAGGCTGCGCTTCGAGCCCCGCGGGGTGACGACCATGCGGAACGGCTTGGCAGTGCGCTGGGTGACACGGACAGCTTCGGTCAGTTCGTCGAGCTGCTCCTTGGTCAGACCACCGCCGCCGCCGTCGATGCGGCCGCCGTCAAGTTCGGTGAGGAACTGCGGTACCGCATCGAGCCCGAGCCAGTTGGCGAGGCGCTGCGGCGCTTCGATCTTGCCGTCGACCCGGACCAGAAGCGGTAGCGCCGGGCTTTCATCGACCATCCGTGCGAGCCGCCGGGCGTGGCGCTGCCCCGCTTCGGCCTTGCGCACCTTGCCCCGCGCGCCAATCAGCACCCACAGCGCCGCCACGGTCCAGGCCGCGAGCAGCAAGCCGAGCAAGACCAGTGCATTGGGGGTGAGCGTCATCGCTCCTTCGCTATGCGCGAGGGGGGCGAATGGCAAGGCGGCACGTCACCATCCCGGCGGACCGGGAGGTGATCTCATCAATACCGGTAATGATCCGGCTTGAACGGCCCATGCTCAGGTACGCCGATATAGTCGGCCTGCTTCTTCGAGAGCTTGCTCAGCTTCACCCCGAGCTTTTCGAGATGCAGCGCGGCGACCTTTTCGTCGAGGTGCTTAGGCAGGACATAGACGTCGTTCTTGTACAGCGCCGACTTGGTCCACAGCTCGATCTGCGCCAGCGTCTGGTTGGTAAAGCTCGCGGACATCACGAAGCTGGGGTGGCCGGTGGCGCAGCCCAGGTTGACCAGGCGGCCCTTGGCGAGAATGATGATCTGCTTGCCGTCGGGAAACTCGACCAGGTCGGTGCCCGGCTTCACTTCGGTCCACTTGTAGTTGTCGAGCGCCGAAATCTGGATTTCGCTGTCGAAGTGGCCGATGTTGCTGACGATCGCCATCGGCTTCATCGCCTTCATGTGCTCAGCGGTGATCACGTCCTCGTTGCCGGTGGCGGTGACGAAAATATCGCAGCGGGTGACCGCTTCTTCCATCGTCACGACTTCATAGCCTTCCATCGCCGCCTGCAGCGCGCAGATCGGATCAACTTCGGTGACCATCACCCGCGCGCCGCCCTGGCGCAGTGAGGCGGCGCTGCCCTTGCCAACATCACCGAACCCGGCAACGCAGGCGACCTTGCCGGCGAGCATTACGTCGGTGGCGCGGCGGATCGCGTCGACCAGCGATTCCTTGCAGCCATAGAGGTTGTCGAACTTCGACTTTGTAACAGAGTCATTCACGTTGATCGCTGGGAACGGCAGCTTTCCGTCCTTGGCGATCTGGTACAGCCGGTGGACGCCGGTGGTGGTCTCTTCCGAAACACCCTTGATGTGCGCAACCGACATGGTGAGGTAGCCCGGTTTGGCCTTGATGAACGCCTTCAGCGCGCGTTGAAATTCGATTTCCTCGGCATTGCTCGGCTCGGGCATCGTGTCCCCGGCTTCGAGCCGCGCGCCCCACAGCGCGAACATGGTGGCGTCCCCACCATCATCAAGGATCAGGTTGGCGGTCTGGCCGTTGCCGTCGACGTCCCAATCGAAGATCTTGCCGACATAGTCCCAGTAATCCGCAAGGCTTTCGCCCTTGATCGCGAACACAGGAACGCCGGTCGCGGCAATTGCGGCGGCGGCGTGGTCTTGCGTTGAGAAGATGTTGCAGGTTGCCCAGCGTACGTCAGCACCCAGCGCGGTCAGCGTTTCGATCAGCACCGCGGTCTGGATCGTCATGTGCAGCGAGCCGGTGATCCGCGCGCCCTTCAGGGGCTGCGACGCGCCGAATTCCTCACGCAATGCCATCAGGCCGGGCATTTCGGTTTCGGCGATGCGGATTTCGGCGCGGCCAAATTCGGCGAGGCCGAGGTCGGCGATGACGTAATCGTTGGCGGGGGCTGCAAGGGTGGCCACGGCGGTATGCTCCTGTGAAAAGTTCCAGGCGCCCGGCCGAAATGCAAATTCGGCAGCGCCATTCAATGACGCCGCCCTTAGCCAAGCGCACTGCACGAGGCAAATATAAAGATTGCTTTATATGTTTTCAGAAGGCGGAGGTGAAGCACCAGCGCGGCCCGCCTGCCGGCCTCAGCGCTTCACCACAGCTGGAGCAACACGGTCCCGGTCGTGCCCCCGCTCCATCGCCCCCGTCCCCGCCCTGCCTTGGTCGGCACGGCGGGGAAGCCGATGAGGTTCAGCGCAGCCAGGCCATTTCGTGGCGGCCATCATCGAGCAGATCGTTCGCCGCTTCGACCAGCGGCTGCATGCCGCGCATGTCGGCCAGCGTGCCCGCCACCTGCTTGAGCTGACCGCAATTGAGCCAGGGATGGCCCTGCCCGTACTGGTTGGCCATCTGCACGCTGAGCTTGTCGAGCGCGCGGTCCGACGCACGACCCGGACCGTACTGCGCCGAGTACTGCACCTTCAGGTCACGCGCCGCGGCGTTGAGCTCGCCCAGATGATTGGTGGTGAAGCGGCCGTATTCGCGATTGAAATTGTCCGCCGTGTTGCGGCAGCGCAGCCCGGTCACCATCAGCATGATGTCGAGCCGGCGCA
>JBJTLY010000088.1:0-4906 GCA_046063275.1 Novosphingobium sp.
ATTCAGCCATGGATCAAACTCCTGTAAGCGAGCCACGATAGGCCGCTGGGATGGAATATCGGCGCTGTCGCCCCCCGTTTCAAGCGAAACCGAACAGGGAGGCTGTCGCAGATTGTATCAGCTATCGCCGCGCGCCGCCGCCGCCAGCTCGGCCCCGCGCTGCGTCGCTGCCTTGAGCGTGCTTGCAACCAGCCGTTCGAGCGCCGCATCGGCATCGAGCACGGCCAGTCCTGCGGCAGTCGTGCCGCCCGGACTGGTGACTCGCCGCGCCAGCTCTGCCGGTGTTTCTCCCGCTGCAGCAGCCAGTACCGCCGCGCCTTCGACCATGCTCACGGCCAGGCGCTGCGCCTGCTCCGGGTCGAGCCCCAGCCCCGCCCCGCCTGCGGCCAGAGCATCGATGAAACGATAGACGAAGGCCGGACCCGATCCGGCGAGCGCAGTGACCGCATCGAGGTCCGCTTCGCGCGGCAGCCATTCGGGCGAGCCGAGGGGAGCCATCAGCGCAGTCACGGTATCGCGCACCGCTTCGCTGACTTCGCCGAACAGACCGATCGGCGCCTTGCCGATCGCTGCGGCAAGATTGGGCATGAACCGCACAATGCCACCATTGATCGGGAAATGCCCGGTGAGGCTCGCCAGCTCAGGTCCCGCCAGCACCGACAGAACCACGCTTGTGGGGGTCAGGGCCGATGCGAGCATGGGCGCAGCCTCGCCCAGAACCTGCGGCTTGATCCCCAGCAGGACCACATCGAACGTCTCGGTTGGCACCTGCCGCAGCAACCGCACCTGCGCCGGAACCTCCTGCACTGCAGGATCGACCACGGTGATGGTAAGCGGCAGGTCGGAAGCCAGCCACCCGGCAAGCATCGCCCCGCCCATATTGCCGCAGCCGAAAATGAGAAGGTTCACTAAGGGTGCTCCCGTCTAACCGAGACGGTCGTGTCAGGCCTCGCCCGCAGCGTCAACCAGCGAGCTCGCCAGCGCCTCGGTCGGGCTCTTGTCACCCCACAGCACGAACTGGAAGGCGGGATAGAAGCGGTCGCACTCCTCGACCGCAGCTTCGACCGCGACTTGCGCCTGGCTGAGGCTGAGCAGCCCTTCATCACCCAGCAGCAAGCCGTGACGGTAAAGCAGGACCGAACCGTTCGACCACAGGTCGAAGTGCCCGACCCAGAGCTGTTCGTTGACCATCGCGAGCAGCTCGAACACCGCGGTGCGCTTGTCATCGGGCACGCGGATATCGGGCAAGCACAGCAACTGCAGCACGTGGTCCTCGCGCCGCCACACCCCCCGCACCGTGTAACTGGCCCAACTGCCCTTGATCTCGCCCGAAATCTCGTCTTCGCCGACGAATTCACACGGCCAACCGCGCGCCTCGAACAGCGATGCGAGCATATCGACCGGTGCGGCGTCTTCTTCGCGTTCGATTTCGTGACCGGTCTGCATCATGAGCGGTGAATTGCGCGGCTCATGCAGCTTCGACAATGACGTCATGAAGCTGGCTTGCGCATAACTCGACAAGCCTGTTCACAAAGTGTGGAAAAGCAGTGGGCTTACTTACTCGCGCCGAGTGCATCGACCACCTGCCCGGCCGCGCTGGTCCAGGTGAAGGCTCCGTCGAAATCGACCTTCTTGAGCGCCGCGACGAACGCATTTGCCTCTTTCTGCGTCTCGAACGGACCGGTCAGCAGGCGATTGGTCTGCCCCCAGGCGGTGATGAAGGGCTTCCTGCCCTTGAACACCGTAGGATCGTCCTTGTTCATGCGCCGCCAGTCAGAGGCAAGCGCGCCTTTGTCGCGCCCAGTGGCGACCTGGACCCAGATCCGGCTCGGCTGGGTAAGCTTGGTGTCCTTCTTGTCCTTGGCCTTGTCTTTTTCGGACGCCTTGTCCGCCGCCTTTTCTCCGGGCTTGAGCTTCTCGCCGGGCTTGGCCTTGTCTCCGGGAACAGGCTTTTCGCCCTTCTTGTCCGGGGCACTGGCCATAGCGGCGGGCTTGGCGCCGCGATCGAGCCGGCGCAGATCGACTGCTCCGGCTTGCGGTTCGATCTCGCGGCTCGGCGGTGTGAAATCGGCGAAGGCTTCATCGATCGATTCGGGTGCAGGTTTGGCCGCTGGCCTGGGTGCCGGTTTGGGTGCCGGAGCGGGCGTGGGCGCAGGTACCGGTGTCGGTTTCGGCTGCTGGCGCAGGTCGAAGCTGTCGACCGGCTTGGTCGGCGTCTGCCCGATCGAAGCGAAGCCCGGGCTTGGCGCAGGCACGGGTGCAGTTACCGGCGCGGGCTTGGGCGAGATGGCAGGCTTGGGAGCGGGAGCCGGGACTGGTACAGGAACGGGCAGCGGCGCCGGCCTGGGCGGCAGCGGCACCGATACCGGCGCGGGCACCGGAGTTGCCACCGCCAGCTGCACCGGTTTGCCATCGACTTCACGGCTGACCGGCGGGGTCGGGACAGCGACAGGCGCTGCGGCGACCTGCTGGTCCTTGCCCTTCTTGTCCTTTTCCTTGCCTTTCTTGGTATCGTTCTTGACCGCGACCGGCGGCAGTGCCGCTACTGCCACGACCAAGCGTGGGCGCGCGTAAGCGGCAAAGCGAGGATCGTCATGGCCGATTTCGGCCGCGCGGGGGAACTGCCCGAGATTGGCTGCAGCGGCCTGCTGCGCCGGGGTCAACTTGGGCATGTAGCGCAGGTAATTGGCCATCGATTTGGCCATGTCCTCGGGCATCGTCTGGTTGACGATGCTTTCAGCCTCATCGCCGACGCCAAGGATCGCCAGCGCGAAAGCGCGGGTGCGCCAGGCGGCCTTATCCTGCTTTTGCAGCAGCGGCCCCAGCGTCTCCTCCATCCCCCGCCGGTCGCCGGCTATGGCTTGGCTCAAGGCAAGCCTGCGGGTGGTCTCATCGTTCCACTGGAACACCAGCGACTGGCGGTAATAGCGTTGCGCCGTCTGGGAATCGCCGACCAGGTCATAGGCCAGCGCTCGATCCGCAATGCGCGGTGGATCGATCGGCCCAAGCTTTTCGGCTTCGTTGAACAATTCGATCGCAGTGATCGGATCGTCGGCCAGGGCATAGGCCCCGGCCAGTCCGGTCTTGACCCGCACCGATCCCGGCCACAGCGTGTCCGCGCGCTGGAAGAAACCGATTGCCGCCTGCACATCGCCCAGATCGAGCGAGGCGCGGCCCGCAGCAATCAGCGCCTCGAGGTCCTGCGGGTTCTTGGCCAGTTGGTTGAGTGCATCGTTGAGCTGCATCCCCGCGGATTGCTGCGGCAACGGCTGGACCACAGGCGCGGCCAAGCCGGCCCCGGCAAGCGCGGCAAATGCCAGCACGGCACCGGCCAGCATCGAAGCGCGTGCGGATCTCAACATGGCGACGATTTGAACCCTCAGCAGACCGTAGGCAAGCGGCCAGCAGTTCTTTGCCCGAGTCAGCCTGAACCGCGGCCTAATACAGTGCTGGCAGCCGGATTACTGGTTGTTCTGACGACCCAGGAAGCGCGGGATCGAGATCGAGGGACCGTCATCGTCTCCATCCTCGTCCTCGCTCGCCGCGCGGCCACCGCGCGACAGGTTGGCCATCCGCTCGAACAACGTCGCCCCGCTACTCACCTTGGGCGCGGGCTGTGCAGGAGCAGAAAGAGGCGCAACAGCAGCAGCGCCGCCATCGGACGATCCGCCAGAGCTGTCATCAGGTGCGGCAACACCGTCGCCGCTGTCGACGACACTGTCATCATCGCTCGAGATCAGGCCGCGGCGGCGACCGGGCATCATCCCGCCACCCGCTACCGGTGCGTCTTCTTCCACCAGGCGCGAGGCATCGAGCAGCAGTTCGTCGTCGGCAGCGCCAGCGCCAGCATCGGTTGCACCGCCTTCACCACCGGTTTCGGCCTCAAGGTCGAGCTCGAGCGGATCGGCGGCAGCTTCTGACGCCTCCGTCGTAGCGGCAGGCACGTCCCAATCGTCATCGGAGGCGCTGAACGATGGGGCGGCCTCGCTCGCCTCTACCGCCGGCTCAGCCTCCGGTGCGGGTTCCGGCGCAGGCGTGCGATCGAACAGCGGTTCGGCAGCTGCAGGTGCGGCCATCGAAGCGCGCGGGCCGCGCGACGACCCCATGTTGAACGGGCGCGCAGCCTCTTCGGCCATCGAGGCAGTCTGTTCGATCCCAGTGGCGACCACCGAAACGCGAATCTTGCCCTGCAAATCGGGATTGAACGCGCTGCCCCAGATGATGTTGGCGTTGGGATCAACCAGTTCGCGAATGTGGTTCGCGGCTTCGTCGACTTCGAGCAGCTTCATGTCTTCGCCGCCGATGATCGAGATGATCACCCCCTTGGCGCCTTGCATCGAGACCCCGTCGAGCAGCGGGTTGGCGATCGCCTTTTCGGCGGCTTCGAGCGCACGGTTTTCACCTTGGCCTTCACCGGTGCCCATCATCGCTTTGCCCATTTCGGCCATGACCGAGCGGACGTCAGCGAAATCGAGGTTGATCAGGCCGGGCATGACCATCAGGTCGGTGATCGAGCGCACCCCCTGCTGGAGCACCTCGTCAGCCATCTGGAAGGCTTCCTTGAAGGTGGTTTCCGCCTTGGCGACCAGGAACAGGTTCTGGTTGGGAATGACGATCAGCGTGTCGACGTGCTTCTGCAGTTCCTCGATCCCGGCATCGGCAGCGCGCATCCGGCGGGTGCCTTCGAACAGGAACGGCTTGGCCACCACGCCCACGGTCAGCACGCCCTTGTCGCGCGCTGCCTTGGCCACGACCGGCGCGGCACCGGTGCCGGTGCCCCCGCCCATGCCCGCAGCGATGAAGCACATGTGCACACCGTCAAGCGCGCGTTCGATCTGGGCGAGGCTTTCCTCCGCCGCAGCGCGACCAACCTCGGGACGGGCGCCAGCGCCGAGGCCCTGAGTGA
>JBJTLY010000089.1:0-4963 GCA_046063275.1 Novosphingobium sp.
CCGGCAAGGTCCAGTCGGGCACGGTCAAGGTCAATTCGCCAATCCACGCGCTCGACGCCGATGGCAACGTTGTCGAACAGGGCCGTGCCTCAAAGCTGATGGCGTTCCGCGGGCTTGAACGCGTGCCGGTCGATGAGGCCCGCGCGGGCGACATCATCTCGATCGCTGGTCTGACCACCGCGACCGTATCCAACACCATCGCCGATCCTTCGGTCAGCGAGCCGCTCCACGCCCAGCCGATCGATCCGCCGACGCTGTCAATGCGCTTTGCGGTGAACGATTCGCCGATGGCCGGGCGTGAGGGGACCAAGGTTACCAGCCGGATGATCCGCGACCGCCTGCTGCGCGAAGCCGAAAGCAACGTCGCGATCCGCGTCACCGAATCGGCCGACAAGGACAGCTTCGAAGTGGCCGGGCGCGGCGAATTGCAGCTTGGTGTGCTGATCGAGACGATGCGCCGCGAAGGCTTCGAGCTCGGCATCAGCCGCCCGCGCGTGCTCTACAGCGAGGACGAGAGCGGCAAGCGCACCGAGCCTTACGAAACCGTGGTGATCGACGTTGACGACGAACACGCCGGAACGGTCGTCGAGAAGGTCGCGATGCGCAAGGGCGAGATGACCGACATGCGCCCCTCGGGCGGCGGCAAGACCCGCATTACCTTTACCGCGCCAAGCCGCGGGCTGATCGGCTATCACGGTGAATTCCTGTCCGACACGCGCGGCACGGGGATCATGAACCGCTTGTTCGACAAGTACGGCCCCTACAAGGGCGCGATCGAGGGCCGCCAGAACGGCGTGCTGATCTCCAACTGCGCCGGCGAAGCGGTCGGCTACGCGCTCAACATGCTTGAGGAACGCGGCGTGCTGTTCGTGCGCCCGCAGGACAAGATCTACGAAGGCATGCTGATTGGCGAGAACGCCAAGCCCGACGATCTCGAAGTCAACCCGATGAAGTCGAAGCAGCTCACCAACTTCCGCTCGACCGGCAAGGACGACGCGATCCGGCTGACCCCGCCGCGGATCATGACGCTCGAACAGGCGATCGCCTATATCGACGATGACGAAATGGTCGAAGTGACCCCGCAGTCGATCCGGCTGAGGAAGGCGCTGCTCGATCCGCATGAGCGCAAGAAGGCCGGGCGCAAGAAGGAAGCCGCCTGATCCGCGGTCGACTTCCGTTCAGCTAAATTACCCTTTAGCTGAACCGAAGCTGCCAATGCCATCCCGCCTGCGTTCACCGACTCAGGTCCACATCTCCATGCAGACAGTCAGCCGGGCGCAGCATCATGCACCGCCCTCCGCGCTGTGGAGACGTGACATGTTCCAGTTTGCAAAGAAGACCGTGCTTGCCGGCGCAATGGCCGCAACCGCCCTGGTTTCGGCCAGCCCGGCAATGGCCCAGAGCCGCTATCATCACCACGACGACAACGGTACCGCGGTTGCGGTGGGCGTTGGCGTAGTCGGGCTGATCGCGCTCGCCGCGCTGGCTTCGAGCCACAACGACCGCCGCTGCGACGGTGACCGCGATGACGATCGCCGCTGCTATGACAACGGCAATTACGGCAACAACCGCGGTTATTATGCCACGAACGGCTATTACTACAGCTCGGGCGGCGGCTATTACAACGGCGGTTCCTACGACAACCGCGGCCGCTATTACGACCGCCAGGGCCGCTACGATCGCCGCTACGACCGCCGCAATCATGAAGGTCGCGGCTATGACCAGAATCGCGGCTACGGCAATGACGGCGGCTACAACAACGATCGCGGCTATAATGATGGCCGGGACAACGACGATGACCAGCGCGATGGCCGCCGCGGCTGGTAACAACCGCCTGGCCTGAACCGCCCGCTTACGAAACAGTCGGGGCACATGTGCGAACATGTGTCCCGATTTGTCTGCGCCCTCGCCTAAGCCGCGCGACGCCGCTATGGCGCGTCAATGCAGATGACCGATCTTCGGATTGCCCTGTTCTCGGGCAATTACAACATCACTGTGGACGGCGCGAACAAGGCGCTCAACCGGCTGGTCGGCTATCTGCTGCGTCAGGGCGCGCAGGTGCGGGTCTATTCGCCGACGGTCGATCATCCGGAAATGCAGCCGACCGGCGATCTTGTCTCGCTGCCCTCGGTGCCGATCCCGTTCCGCTCGGAATATCGGCTGTCATCGGGAGTGAACGCGCGGATCAAGCGTGATCTCGCCGAGTTCAAGCCCAATGTGGTGCACGTCTCGGCCCCCGATGCCAGTGGGCACCGCGCCGTCACCTGGGCGCGCAAGCAAGGCCTGCCCGTGCTCGCTTCGGTCCACTCCCGGTTCGAGACTTACCTCAAGTACTATTACGTGGGGTTCCTCGCCCCGGTCGCGGTGGCGCTGCAGCGGCGCTTCTACCGGCGTTGTACCGCCTTGGTCGCACCCAGCGAATCGATGGCCCAGGTGCTGCGCGACGAGCGCATGAGCTACGACATCGGGATCTGGTCGCGCGGGGTCGATCGCGGCACCTTCAATCCGCAGCGCCGTGACATGGAATGGCGCCGCAGTCTGGGCCTCGGCGACGACGAATTCGTGATCGGTTTCCTCAGCCGGCTGGTGATGGAAAAGGGCCTCGACGTCTTCGCCGACGGCATTGCCCGGTTGCGCGAGATGGGCATTCCCCACCGCGTATTGGTGGTAGGCGAAGGCCCGGCCCGCGATTGGTTCGAGGCGCGGCTCCCCGGCGCAGTGTTCACCGGCTTCCTCGCCGGGCCCGATCTGGGCCGCGCGGTCGCATCGATGGATACGATGTTCTTCCCGAGCGAGACCGAGGCTTTCGGCAATGTCTCATTGGAAGCGATGGCCTGCGCGGTCCCGGTCGTGGCCGCCGCCGCTACTGGCAGCGAAAACCTGATTGGCGATGGCAGCTCGGGCCGATTGATCGCTCCCGGAGCGGTCGAGCTTTTTGCCGATGCACTGCGTACCTACGCGCTCGATCCGGCAACGCGGATCGCACACGGCAAGGCTGGCGAGCTGCGCAGCCGCGATTATGATTGGGACCGGATCAATCAGACCGTGGCGGATAACTACATCCGGCTGATCACCGCGCAAGCGGCGGGTTAGCGCAGCAGGCCCTTGCCGGCCTCGCTGCTGCTGAAGCGCAGCAGGAACAGTGCGACCAGCCAGATCATCACGACCTGAAACAGGCTCATCGGCATTTGCGCGGTCACTTGGTAAAAGGTCAAAACCAGAAGTCCCCCGAGCGAAGCCGCGAAAGCGGGTACCGCCCAGCGCCGACGCAGCATCAGCAGCACCGATCCGGCCAGAGCAGCACTTACAGCAAGGCCCCAGGCCGCCATTGCCCAGCCCGGCGTATGCGCCAGTGCTTCAACTATGGCCGGCGGCGTTTGCGCCATTGTGTCCGGATCCTTGGTTGCGGTCAGCCAGAACATAATGCTGGCAAAGCCGTTCCACAGCAAGCCGATCCCGGCAACGATCCAGAAACTCAGCGGCACCTTGGCCGCTCCGCCTGCTTCTTCCATGGGCCCCTCCTGCGCGTCTTTTGACGCCGCAGGAGGAGGCTACCATGAAAGTGTAACGGGACCAAATACGCCCCGGATCAATCGCTTAGAGACGCTCAATCTTGCGCGCAGCCTCGTCGAGGATCTCTGCAATCGAGTGTACCGTCTCACGGTCGAAATCGCCCGCAGCCATCCGGTTCTTCACCGCGTGGAACAGGTTGCCCATCGCCCGCTTGAGCGGCGGCGCGCTGGTCCGCTCGCTCTCTTCGGCGAGGCCCTTGAGCCGCGCGACGATCGCGTCGTACTCTTCCTGGCGATCGGCCAATTCGGCGCGTCCGGCCTCGGTGGCGCTGAACGACTTGCGTGAGCCTTCGCCGGCCTGTTCCTCAGCCACGCCTTCGTCGGTGAGCAGGCTCAGCGTCGGGTAGACCACGCCGGGGCTCGGCGCATACTGGCCGCCCGAGAGTTCTTCGATCGCCTTGATCAGCTCGTACCCATGGCGCGGCGCTTCGGCGATCAGGCCGAGCAGCGCGAGCCGCAGTTCGCCCGAGCCGAACATCCGGCCGCGACCACCGGGGCCGCGCCGGCCAGGACCACCCCGACCGCGGCCTTCACCGCCGAAGCCAGCGCCCCAATCGGAACCCCAACCCCGGCCCCAGCCGGTCATAATCATTGCGGCCATCGGGCCATAACGGTGGCCTCTGGGGCCGCATCCGTGCATTCTCATGTGTCTTTGTCCTTTCATGATGGCTCTAAGATATATCTTTCTAACCATGATGCAACCCCCTCGTGCAAAATTTCGCGGAGGCCCCTATCTGTGCGCGATGGCCGACCTGTTTGCCGACGACCTCCCTGGCGACCACGCCGATGCGCCGCGCGAAGATGCACCGCTCGCCGACCGGTTGCGCCCGCGCGCGCTGGACGAGGTGATCGGACAGGAGCACCTGACCGGCCCCGCAGGCGCGATCGGGCGGATGGTCGCGGCCGGGCGCCTCTCGAGCATGATCCTGTGGGGTCCGCCCGGCACCGGCAAGACCAGCATCGCCCGGCTGCTCGCGCAGGCGGTGGGGATGCGTTTCGCCGCAATCAGCGCGGTGTTTTCGGGCGTGGCGGACCTCAAAAAAGCCTTCGCCGAGGCCGACACCATGGCCAAGGCCGGGCAGCGCACGCTATTGTTCGTAGACGAGATCCACCGCTTCAACCGCGCCCAGCAGGACGGGTTCCTGCCGTTCGTCGAGAAAGGCACCGTCACGCTGGTCGGCGCGACCACCGAGAACCCCAGCTTCGCGCTTAACGCGGCGCTGCTCAGCCGAGCGCAGGTGCTCATCCTGCATCGACTCGATGCGCATGCGCTCGATACCTTGCTGAGCCGCGCCGAAGAACTGGAAGGTCCGCTGCCGCTGACTCCCGAGGCGCGCGAAGCGCTGGTCGCCTCGGCCGACGGCGATGGTCGCTTCCTGCTCAACCAAGCC
>JBJTLY010000090.1:0-5517 GCA_046063275.1 Novosphingobium sp.
AGCAGCCAGTAAGATTTGATTTTCGTCATGTTTCCCGGAGCAAAACGGTCTATGGCCCGCCCATAGCAAGCCAATCACGGACCCGCCACCAATGGTACTCGACAAACTCCCCGTTCTTTCGCTGGCCGAAGACGAGAGCAGCTTCGCGCAGGACATCGGCGATAGCTTCAAGAATTTCGGCTTTGCACTGGTCAAGGACCACGGAATCGACGCAGATCTGATCGCTCGCGCCTGGGCGCTGACTGAACAGTTCTTTGCCCTGCCCGAGGCGGAAAAACGCAGCTACTTCGATCCGGCGATGGCCGGCGCGCGCGGTTATACGCCGTTCGGCACCGAAATCGCCAAGGGCGCGAAAGTCAGCGATCTCAAGGAATTCTGGCATGTCGGCCGCGATCTGCCCGAAGGCTCTCCGCTGGCCGACGCATCAATGCCGCCCAATGTCTGGCCAACGCGGCCCGATGGCTTTCGCGAAACCTTCGAGGAGCTCTACGCCCAGTTCGACCACGCCGGGGCCACCATCCTCAGCCGCATCGCTATCTACCTCGGCCTTGACGAGCACTGGTTCGATCCGGCGATCGAGGACGGCAATTCGGTGCTGCGGATGCTGCACTATCCGCCGCTGATCGGACACGAAGGCGAAGCGATCCGCGCCGGGGCGCACGGCGACATCAACTTGATCACGCTGTTGCTCGGTGCTGAGGAAGCGGGGCTTGAACTGCTGACCAAGAAAGGCAACTGGATCTCGGCCGCGCCGCCCGAAGGCGCGATGGTGATCAATGTTGGCGACATGCTTGAGCGGCTGACCAACCATGTGCTGCCCTCGACCATTCACCGGGTGCGCAATCCCGATGCGGCGCGCGCCGCGTTCAGCCGCTATTCGATGCCGTTTTTCCTGCACTTGCGGAGCGACTTCCCGATCAAGACGCTGCCGCAATGCATCACCCCGGCCAACCCCGATCGCTACCCGCGACCGATCCTCGCCGACCAGTTCCTGCAGCAGCGGTTGCGCGAAATCGGCCTCAAGAAATAGGGCCTCATTTGCGGACCGCGCTGTAAACGCGGTTTTAACGCTATTTTCAGCCATTCCTGCGACAAATCGCGCTCTACGCAGGTAGGGGGCACGCGCGCATGGCGCACGGCGAAGTGATTGCATCGAAACAAAGCGCGGCTTCTCCGCGCCTTGCCCGCACGGGCCGCGACGTCATCACGCTGGGAATTGCCAGCGCCGCGATCATCCTGTTCGTCGGCAACGGCAGTTCGGTGCTGCCCCGCATCGTGCGCCAGCTCGCAGGTGACGGCACCGGTCCCGATCGCCTGCTGACCAATGCTTTGCTGCTAAATATCGCGCTGGTGATCTTCGGCTACCGCCGATATCGCGACCTGGCCGCTGAAATTGCCGAACGCCGCAAGGCCGAGGAACTGGCCCGCGAACTTGCCGAGCACGACGCACTGACCGGTTGTCTCAATCGCCGCAGCATCGGCGCAGCGGCCAATGCGCTGGTGGGCGCCGCACATGGCCGCGGTGAACAGGCGGCGTTTATCATGCTCGATCTCGACCGGTTCAAGCAGGTCAACGATGTGAACGGACACGCCGCCGGCGATTGCCTGCTGGGTGAAGCGGCCAGCCGGATCCGGGATATCCTACCGCGCCAAGCGCTGCTGGCCCGGCTTGGCGGTGACGAGTTTGCAGTGGTGATCCCCTTCCCCCCCAATCGCGGCGAAGAAGTCGAACGACTGACCGAAAAGCTGATCGCGGCAGTCGCGGAGCCGGTCTTCTTCGGCGATCTGGAGCTCGAAACCACAATCTCGGCAGGCATCAGCCACAGCGTGCTGGGCGAGACGGTCGATATCCAGGCACAGCTGCACATGGCGGATATCGCCATGTATCACGCCAAGCGCAACGGCCGGAACCGGCTGGCATGGTTCGAACCCAACATGGAGAGCGAACAGCGCTTCCGTTCGGAGATTGCCGCCGGCATTCGCCGCGGCATCCCGCTGGGTGAATTCGTCCCCTATTACGAAAAGCAGATCGATCTCGAAAACGGCAGCATCGTCGGGTTCGAAATGCTGGCGCGGTGGAATTCGCCGCGGCTCGGCATAGTCAATCCCGAGATCTTCATTCCGGTTGCCGAAGAGATCGGCATGATCGGCGAACTGTCCGAAAACCTCATCCGCCAGGCACTGCGCGATGCGAAAAACTGGGATCCGAAGCTGACCCTGTCGGTCAACATCTCCCCGGTGCAGCTGCGCGATCCGTGGTTCTCGCAGAAGCTGCTCAAGATCCTGGTCGAGGCCAACTTCCCGCCGAGCCGGCTTGAAATCGAGGTTACCGAAAGCTGTCTGCACGAAAACATCGGTCTGGTCCGCTCGCTGATCTCAAGCCTCAAGAACCAGGGGATCACGGTCAGCCTCGATGATTTCGGCACCGGCTACAGCTCGCTCTCGCAGCTGCGCACCCTGCCGTTCGACCGGATCAAGATCGATCGCAGTTTTGTGATGTCTCTGATCGAGGACAAGGACAGCGCGACGATCATCCAGTCGATCATCTCGCTGGGCGAAGGCCTTGGCCTGCCGATCACCGCCGAGGGGATCGAGAGCGAGGCCGTGCTGGCCGAGCTCAAGCGCTTCGGAAAGTTCAAGGGCCAGGGCTATCTCTACGGCTTCCCTGAACCCGCCGATCGCACCGAGGCCACGCTCGCTCAGCTGGACCTGCTGCTTGAAATGCCGAACAAGCCCGAAGACAGCGG
The DNA here is from genome assembly GCA_046063275.1 of Novosphingobium sp. Lineage (GTDB taxonomy): Bacteria > Pseudomonadota > Alphaproteobacteria > Sphingomonadales > Sphingomonadaceae > Novosphingobium. The sequence goes on from JBJTLY010000090.1 coordinate 2,748, forward strand.
GAAGCGCACAGCCGCTGGCTAGCCCGCGACACTTTACGTAACTGGAAGCAACGCATAAAGCCCGCGGCCATGCGGGTACCCTTCGTCAAGATGCACGGCCTGGGCAACGATTTCATCGTGCTGGACGGGCGTGTCGAGAGCCTCCCCACAATGACCCGAGGCCTGGTTGCGGCGTTGGCAGACCGCTTTACCGGGATCGGTTGCGATCAGCTGATCATGCTTGAGCCAAGCGACCGTGCCGACCTGACGATGCGGATATTCAATCACGACGGTGGCGAGGTCGAGGCCTGCGGCAATGCCACAAGGGCGGTCGGCCTGCTGATCGGCAAGCCTGCGACAATAGCGACATTGGGCGGTCAGCTGACGGTCGATCCGTCCGATGGCGGCGCCAGCGTCGATCTCCCCGAGCCTCGACTCGACTGGGACACCATCCCGCTTGCCTATGCGATGGACACGTACCAGCTGCCTGTCGCCTGGGAGACTCTCGACGGACCTTGCGCGGTCAATGTCGGCAATCCGCATGCGGTGTTTTTCTTGGCTGATTGCAATGCGGTCGAACTCGATCGTCTTGGCCCCGAGATCGAGCATGATCCGCTGTTTCCCGAGCGGGTCAACGTAAACGTCGCGACGGTCGAGAGCCGCAACCGCATCCGCCTGCGCGTGTGGGAACGCGGCGTGGGAGAGACGCGCGCTTGCGGCACCGGAGCCTGCGCTACTGCCGTCGCGGCAATCCGCCGCGGGCTGGTCGATCACGAAGTTACCATCGCCTTGCCCGGCGGCGAGCTGCAGATCGGCTGGGCGGGCAAAGGGCCAATCCGCATGACCGGCCCTGCCGCGATGAGCTTTCGTGGCGAGTTCGATACGGCGGACTACCCGGCGTGAGCCTTGAGGTCGTTTCGCTTGGCTGCCGACTCAACCTCTCGGAAAGCGAGCGCCTGCGCGCCATGCTACCGCAGGACGAAGACCTGGTGGTAATCAACAGCTGCGCGGTGACTGCCGAAGCCGTACGCCAGACCCGGCAGGCGATCCGCAAGGCCCGTCGCGAGCATCCTGATGCACGGCTGCTGGTGACGGGCTGCGCGGCTGAGGTCGAGCGCGCTGCACTGGCGCAGATGCCCGAAGTCGATGGACTGGTGGCCAAGCTCGATCCGCGCAGCTGGAACGTAGCAGCGACCCCGCCCCGTCCCGATCTCTCGCGCCACTCGCGCGCCTTCATCGCGGTGCAGAACGGCTGCGATCATGCCTGCACGTTCTGCGTGATCCCGCAGGGGCGCGGGAGCAGCCGCTCGCTCGCGCTCGGTCCAGTGTTGCAGGAAATAGACCGATCTGTGCAGCGCGGTGCAGGTGAAGTGGTTTTAACCGGAGTGGACCTGACCAGCTGGGGCCACGACCTGTCGGGCGCGCCCCGGCTGGGTACATTGGTCGCCGCGATCCTTGCATCATTCCCCGGTCTTCAGCGTCTTCGGCTGTCCTCGCTCGACGGGATCGAGATCGATCCGCTGCTGTTCGAATTGATCGCCAGCGAGACGCGGGTGATGCCGCACGTTCACCTCTCACTGCAGCACGGCAGCGACCTGATCCTCAAGCGGATGAAGCGACGCCACCTCCGGCGCGACGCGGTGGGGCTGGTGCAGAAGCTCAAGAAGCGCCGAGCAGACATCGCAATCGGGGCTGACCTGATCGCCGGATTCCCGACCGAAAGCGAAGCCCATCATGCCGACAGCCTGTCAATCATAGCAGAACTCGGCGTGGTCCACGGTCACGTATTCCCATACTCCCCTCGCCCCAGCACCCCGGCGGCGCGGATGCCGCAGCTTGCGCCGCAACTGATCAAGGCGCGCGCCGCAGAGCTGCGCAGCGCTGTTGCCGCTCAACGCGCCGCTTGGCTTGGCGCACAGCTCGGCGCGCCACTCAGCGTACTTGCGGAACGCGACGGAACCGGCCATGCGCCGAACTTCGCCCGGGTGCAGTTGCCGCCCGCTACTCCTGCCGGATCGATAGTGACCGTTACCCCCACTCGCATCATTGAAGGCCTGCTGGCATGAGCGAAGCGACCTGGTCCGACCGCATCCTCGGCGGCTTCCGCAAGACTTCGGAGCGGCTCGGCGAGAACCTTTCGGGCATCGTCGGCAAGACCCGGCTCGACGACGATCAACTCGACGAACTTGAAGATGCGCTGATCCTTTCCGACCTGGGCCCGCGCGCCGCGGCTCGGATCAGGGAGAAGCTGGCGGCAACACGGTTCGAGCGCGGTGCGGATGAAGCGGCGATCAAGGAAGCCGTGGCCGAGGAAATAGCTGCAATCCTGCGTCCAGTCGCCAAGCCGATTGACGTTGTGGCTTTTCCCCGCCCGCAGGTAATCCTGGTGATCGGGGTCAATGGCAGCGGAAAGACGACCACGATCGCCAAGCTGGCGCACTATTTTCAGGAACTTGATTACGGCGTTATGCTGGCCGCGGGCGACACGTTCCGTGCTGCGGCAATCGGCCAGCTCGCCGTCTGGGCCGAACGCGTCGGGGTGCCGATCATAACCGGGCCCGAGGGCGGCGATCCTTCGGCGGTGGTGTTCGATGCGGTCAAGGCGGCGACCGAACAGGGCATCGATGCGCTGATCGTCGACACCGCCGGGCGCCTGCAAAACAAGCGCGAGCTGATGGACGAACTCGCCAAGATCCGCCGCGTGCTTGGCCGCCTCAACCCCGAAGCGCCGCACGATGTGGTCTTGGTGCTCGATGCCACCAACGGCCAGAACGCGCTGCAGCAGATCGAC
>JBJTLY010000091.1:0-9957 GCA_046063275.1 Novosphingobium sp.
TTGCCGCTGTCGATGTTGACCATGACGAAAGCGTCTTCGATTTCAGAGCCGACCCAATCGTCGCTGCGCTTCCAAAGTGTCTCGCTCATGTTCTCTTCCTTGCGGTATTAGTCGGCCCGGTGGCCGGTGATCGTTGATGACCGGGCTCTACCATAGCGCTGTTCACGCGCCAAGCGATCGAGGGCAGCGTGCGCCATTGCCAGCGCCTCGTCCGGCCCGTTGCAGATTGGCAGTGCGGCGAGCGACAAGCCCTTTGCGATCCGCGCGGCCCGCTGTAGCACCTGCGCCTGCTGGCCAAGCAGCAGCGGCACTTGGGGTCGGTGACGGTGCTGCATGAGCGCCTCGAACGCGGCGAGCGGATGGCTCAGGGTTGCAGCGTCGCCATCACCGAGAATCGCCAGCAGATCGATGGAGGCGGGGCCTGCAGCCGGCTCGCCGGGTGCCTGCTTGAATTCGCGCCGACCGGTGTCGGGATTGCGCGCGAACCATCCGCCCGGCAAGCCCGCCGCACTCACCCGGTCATCGACCAGCGCCAATGCCACGCTGTCATCAGCTATGAGCTGCGCCCCTGCTTCGACCAGACTTGCTGCAAGCCGTGATTTTCCCGCGCCGCTGGGTCCGGCAATGGCGACGGTCGTACCGTCAGCCAGGCGCACGCAGGCGGCGTGAAGCATGAAGGCACCGCGCAGCCAAAGCACCGCGGGGAGCGCGTTCGCCACCAGCAGCGTGCCCAGATCTTCGAGGTCGAGCGGTTCACCCGGAGCGATTTCGATGCTGTCTGCAAAGCAGCGGAAATTGCCGGCCGGGTTGCAATAGATAATGGCCTCGCCATCAAGCGAAAACTGAGGCTCGGGACTGGTCTGGCCCTGCGCTCCAAGCGAGATCGAAATTCCTGGCGCTCCTGAGCCCTGCGGCGCGGCCACGGCGCCCGGCACCCATAGGTCACTGGCAAGCTCAAGGCCGAAGCCGAACTGTAACGCGCTGTGCAATCGCCGATGCTCCGCCGGAATGATCGCCGCACCAGTTGCAACTTTCGGCCAAAAAGGCAAAGCCCAAGCAACTGGATTGCCGCAACGATGAGGCGCAATGTTCGACTGGCGGAGCTACCTCAAGGCAATCCCCGGCGCCCGCCCGATGGGCCGCTGGCTGCGCGGAGCGGTGCACCCGCATTATCGCGCCGTCCGGACGATTGAGCGGAGCCTGCCCGGACAGATGCTGCAACCCGAGGCGACCACCGGTGCGGGCCGCTATCCCGAGATCATCGGTTTCGTCGCACAGGAACTGGCGCAGCATGATCGACCGAGCGTGTTGTCGTGGGGTTGTTCGACCGGGGCAGAGCTGTTGGCGCTGCACAAGGCGATGCCGCATGCCAATATCACCGGGGTCGATATCAACCCGCGCAGTGTGGCGCTGGCGGCGCGCGCAGTCGGCGGCATCCCGCAAATCATGCTGCTTCGATCAGGCGATCCTGCAGAGCTGGCGGGTCAGTTTTTCGATGCAGTCCTGTGCCTTGCGGTGTTGCGGCACGCCCGGCTTGAGGACGAGCGGCCAGAAACCTGTTCCGCCATCCTGCCCTTTGCCCGGGCCGAGCGCTTTGTCGCCGGCCTCGGCGCACTGGTCCGTCCGGGCGGTCTGCTCGCGCTGTGGAATGTGCACTTTCGGCTTGCCGACATGGCGGCCGCCGCGGACTTCACCGCGGTACTCGAGCTCGAAAAGGGGGCAAGGGCCAACCAGCCGCTTTACGGCCCGGGCGATCATCGGCTTGCCGGTGAGGATTGCAGAGTTGCGGTTTACCGGCGCCGCTAAACCAGCCCAGCGTCGTTGAGCGATGGTCAGCCGATCCTTTTGAGCTTGATTGGTGCGGTCGAGAAGACTCGAACTTCCACGGGCTTTCGCCCACAACGACCTCAACGTTGCGCGTCTACCAGTTCCGCCACGACCGCTAAATCATCGGGGGCAAAGGAGCCGCCCGGGGGGGTAGGAGCGGGCCATTAGCAAAGCGATTGCAGCGGGGCAAGCAGGGAAAATCGCTTTACCGCGCTTCGCCTGCTGTGCCGTTCGGGGACTGTGCGGAACCTGGGGTTGCGCCAAAAGTAAACGTGGCGTTCACCATGTTTCGTGAACGCCGCTCTCCTACTATTCGCCGCTCAGGCCTTGGCCGCTGGGTCACCGCTCGATGCGACGTCGCGCGGCGGAGTCAGGGTCACCGCGATCGCCACGGTCGAGATCTTGTCAGCCGCGACGACGCGCGACGAGGCGCACGACCGGCCGATCACGCGCCACCGGCGCATCGGTGCCGAGGGGCGGATCACGCTTGAATTCGAATAGGGCTAGCTGCCCGGCTTCCAGCCGTATTCTGCGCGCACCGCGGCTTTCGGCACTGAAACCAGCGCTTCGTTGATCGAGACGCTTTCGCCGGGCGCGAGAACTCGCTTGGGCGAATGCAGTTCGGCGGTGAAGACGATCCGTCCGCGCGCGTCTTTCAGCACCGCGAGGATCGTCGGCACGCTGCGCGCGGCCTGCGAGACGTTGGAAACCGTGCCGTTGGCCTCGAAGAACCAGGTCTGGTCGGAAAGCGGGCGCTGGCCCTGCATCTTGGCCGGGAAGTCAAGCGTCAGTCCGGGTTGCTCCTCAGCGAACAGCGAGTGCGCGAAGGGCATCCAGCTGGGCAGGCCGAACCACGCCGTCGCCGCGACCGCGCCGAGCGCAACCACCGCGAACAGCGCTGCAGCGATGGTCCACATCCGCGCCGGGTTGCGGCGCGGGCGGAACAGCGGTTCGTGCGCGAACCGCGAATAGCCTTCGTCGACTTCGGGCTCGGCGACCGAAACCGGTGCGACATCGGGCGGCGGCGGCAGGTCTTCGCTGGCGAAACTGATCGGAGGTGCAGGAGCTTCGGGCTCTGGTTCGGGCTCGGCAATCGTCGAAGAATCCACCGCCGGGGTATCGCTGGTCTGGGCAGGATGCGGCGCATCCCAGTCGGCCGCAGGTGGCGTCGGCGCTGGTTCGGGTTCGCTCACGACCGGTTCCGGCTCGACTTGCGGAAGTGCCACTTCAGGCGCAACCGCAGCGGCAGGTTCGGCGACTTCCGGTGGAGGCGCTGGCGCCGGTTCCACGGGGTGTGGCGGAGGCGGTGGCGCGTCCAGCGCAGGCCCATCCTGGAACCAGCTGTGCCGGCACTTGGCACAGCGCACCGTGCGCCCATCGACGCCGATTGCGCTGTCGGGAACGACATAGCGCGTTGCGCAGGCAGGGCAGGCGATAATCATGGTCCAGCCATGTTAAGCATCATCGCCGCACGAACAGCAAGGGTTGGCGCGGTGGACCGGGTCGGCAATCCCCTTTTTTCCACATGGATTGATCGCTATAGCGCCCTTGCGGAGCGGGAGGGCTTGCACCGCGCCCTCGAACCGGACCATGCCGACACACAATGAGCAGCGCCGCGCCCCGCGAAATCGTCCAGTTCGACAACGTCGGGCTGCGCTATGGTAATGATCGCGAGGTACTGAGCGACGTTTCGTTCACACTGTTCCCCGGCAGCTTCTACTTCCTCACCGGGGCGAGCGGCGCCGGGAAAACCTCGCTTCTGAAGCTGCTCTACCTTGCCCAGCGCCCGTCGCGCGGGATGATCCGCATGTTCGGGACCGACGCGATCACTTTGCCGCGTGACCGGCTCCCAGGTTTCCGCCGCCGGTTCGGGGTGGTGTTCCAGGACTTCCGCCTGGTCGCGCACCTCTCGGCCTTCGACAATGTCGCGCTGCCATTGCGCGTTTCGGGGGTGGCCGAGCGCGATCTGGTCAAGCCGGTGACCGACATGCTCGAATGGGTCGGCCTGACCGAACGCATGCACGCCCAGCCGGCCCAGCTTTCGGGCGGCGAGCAGCAACGGGTGGCAATCGCCCGTGCGGTGATCCACCGCCCCGAAATGCTGGTGGCTGACGAGCCGACGGGCAACGTCGATCCCGACATGGCGATCAAGCTGCTGCGGTTGTTCGAGGCGCTCAACCGGCTTGGCACCACCGTGGTGGTGGCAACCCACGATGTCCATTTGCTCAAGAAAGTGCCCGATTCGCTGATCATGCGGCTCGACAAGGGTCGGCTGTCGGATCCTACCGGCGCGCTGCGTTATCCGCCGCGCCCGCGTGCCACCGCGATGCAGCAGGATTGAACGCAGTGGCCTTTTCCCTTTCATTCCCGTGGCGACGCCAACAGAGCGCCGAACTGCTACCCGAAGGGCGGCTATCCGGGCCGATGCCGTGGGTGATCGCAATCATGGTCGCGCTGACGGTGATCGCTGCGGCGGCAGGTCTGGCCTTCAGCAATACCGCGCGCAGTGCTTCGGATGATTTGGCCGGCGGGGTGACGGTGCAAATCGTCGATGCCAATCCGGCGAGCCGCGACGCGCAGGCGCAGGCTGTGGTCAATGCGCTGCGCGCGACCCCCGGCGTGGTCGAAGCATCGGTGGTCTCGCAGGATGAGGTCAACCGCCTGATCGAACCGTGGCTGGGCTCCGCGGTGGGCGGTGACAGCGGCATCCCGGTGCCCGCGCTGGTCGATGCCAAGCTGCGCGATGCGGTGACCGGCGAGACGCTCGGCGGACTTCGGCGCACGCTGCATGCAGTTGCCCCGGCGGCGCGGGTCGATGCGCAGTCAAGCTGGCTCAAACCGGTGTTTGGGGCGATAGACACGCTGCGCTGGCTGTCGGTTGCGCTGGTCGCGCTGCTCGGCGTGGCGCTCGCTGCAGCGGTGCTGCTGGCGGTGCGCAATGCGCTTGGCAGCAACCGTGACACGATCGAGATCGTCCACTTGCTCGGCGGAACCGACGCGCAGATCGCGCGGATCTTCCAGCGCGCAATCGGCTTCGATGCGGCGCTTGGCGGGGCGGTCGGGTTGGCGCTGGGGCTGGTCGTGGTGCTGCTGCTCGGCCAGCAATTCGCTGCTTTGGGGGCAGGTCTGGTCAATTCGGGTGCGCTCCAATTGAGCGACTGGCTTCTCCTGGTGCTGATCCCGCTGCTTGGCGTGGCACTGGCGATGATCACCGCGCGGCAGACAGTGATGCGCGCCTTGCGCAAGATGCTGTAAGGGCGGGTCATGCTGCGCCGCACGCTATCGCTGATCCTGCTCGCCTGGTTGCTCGGCTTCATCTGGTTCTGCCTGTCGCTCGCGCAGCCGGCGGGGATGACGAAGACCGATGCGGTAGTGGTGCTGACCGGCGGGGCCGGCCGGGTCGATCGCGGCCTCACCGTGCTGCGTAGCGGCTGGGCGCCGCAGATGCTGGTCTCGGGGGTCGGGCGTGAGGTCAAACCGGGCGAGTTCGCCGCGCAGTTCAAAGTCAGCGCGGCGCAGATGGAGTGCTGCATATCGCTGGGTTTTGCCGCTACCGACACCGAAACCAACGCGCGCGAGACCTCGATCTGGATGCGCGAGCGCAAGGTCAACCGGATCCGCTTGGTTACCAGCGACTGGCACATGCGCCGCGCGGTGTTCGAACTGCGCCATGCGATCCCCGGCGGGGTAACGATCGTCGAGGACGCGGTGCCCACCCATCCCGGCATGCGCACGCTGTTCATGGAATACCACAAGCTGATCGCGCGCTGGATCACGCAGGCGGTGACCGGCTGACATGAGCACCGACCGTATGCCGACGCTTGGCGAAGTGCTCCGCAGCGTGGTGTTCTATGTCCTGTTCTACAGTGGCAGCGTGTTCATCGTGCTGGCCTGCATCTTCACGCTGCTGCTCAATTCGCGCGAGACCTTTCGCCGCACGGTCGACAGCTGGTCGCTGTTCCACCGCTGGTGCATGCGCAATGTGCTGGGTATTACGGTCCGGGTTGAGGGCGAGATGCCGCCGGGTCCGGTGTTCGTGGCGATGAAGCATGAAAGCTTTTTCGAGGCGATCGACTTGCCGCAGGTGCTCGATTACCCGGGGGTCTTCACCAAGGCCGAGCTGATGAGCATTCCCGGCTGGGGTTTCGCGGGCGATCGCTATGGCCTGATCACGGTCGAGCGTGAGCAGGGCGCCAAGACTTTGCGCCACATGATGACTGCGGCCAAGAAGATCAGCGGGCAGGGCCGGCCGCTGGCGATCTTCCCCGAAGGCACCCGTGTCCCCGTTGGCACCCAGCCCGAACTCAAGTCTGGTTTTGCGGGCATATACAAACTGCTGGGCCTGCCGGTGGTGCCGATCGCGGTCGATTCGGGTGTGCTCTATCATCGACTGTGGAAGCGTCCGGGCGTGATAACCTACCGGATATTTCCCCCGATCCCGCCGGGCCTGCCGCGGCCCGAGGCGGAAGCGTTAGTCCATACGGCGATCAACGCCTACAACGCGTGATGACCAAGCCCCAACGCCGCAATCCGCTTGAAGTTCTCGGCCCCGGCCTGGTCACCGGGGCAGCGGATGACGATCCTTCGGGCATCGGCACCTACAGCCAGGTCGGCGCGCAGTTCGGCTATGGCATGGCCTGGACGATGTTTTTCGGCTTTCCGCTGCTCGCCTCGATCCAGGCGATCTGCGCGCGGATCGGAGCGACCACCGGCAAGGGCATCGCGCAGAACCTGCGCCAGCATTATCCGCCCTGGCTGCTGCGCGCGGTGGTGGTGCTGCTGCTGATCGCCAACGTGATCAACCTCGGCGCCGATCTTGGCGCGATGGGCGCGGTGCTGGCTCTGATCGTGCCCGGACCGGTGCTGCTGTTCACGGTCATCTTCGGGGTGGCCAGCGTCGTGCTTGAGGTCTGGGTCAGTTACGCGCGCTATGCCTCGATCCTCAAATGGACCACGCTATCGCTGTTTTCCTACGTCGCGGTGGTCTTCGTCAGCCACGTCCCGTGGAACGAAGCAATCCGCGACACGCTTTTGCCGACGTTCAACTTCGACAAGGACCACGCGATGGCCTTGGTCGCGATCTTCGGGACGACCATCAGCCCTTACCTGTTCTTCTGGCAAGCGGGGCAGGAGGTTGAGGAGCAGCACCGCCGCCACGTCAAGCCGCTGATGGTCACTCCGAAGACCGCCGGAATCGAGCTGAAACGCATCCGCACCGATACCTTGGTGGGGATGGGCTTTTCCCACCTCACCGCGCTGTTCATCATCATCGCCACCGCCGCGACGCTGCACGCCCACGGGATAACCAATGTCACCAGCGCGGCGCAGGCGGCCGAGGCGCTGCGCCCAATCGCCGGACAGTTTGCCTTCGCGCTGTTCGCGGTGGGGATCATCGGCACCGGCTTGCTGGCGGTTCCGGTCCTGGCCGGCAGCGCGGCCTATGCGGTGAGCGAAACCTTCGACTGGACCGAAGGGCTCGACCGCCAGCCGCGTGAGGCAAAGGCGTTTTACGCGGTGATCGCGCTGGCGACGCTGGGCGGGGTCGCGCTCAACTTCATCGGGATCGATCCAATGTCGGCGCTCTACTGGGCGGCAGTGGTCAACGGCCTGCTCGCCCCGCCCCTGATGGTGGTGACCATGCTGATCGCCCGCAACCCGGACGTAATGGGCGACCTGGTCATGGGGCGCGGGCTTGAATTCGGGGGCTGGCTGGCGACCGTGGTGATGTGGCTGGTCGCAGGGACGTTTCTGCTGAGTTAAACCCGGGTGACCTTGACCTGCTGGTTGACCATCTGCGCAATCCCGAAGCTCGACAGGAATGAGCTGTCCGCCGCATCGCGCCCCACGCCGATCCGGGCGATCTCGTCGGGCCGGGCCATGCCCGTAGCGTCGACCAGATGCCAGGCCCCGGCGAGATAAACCTCGGCCACCGCGTGGAAATCGGGCGGCTGGACGTCGGGCGCATAGACGCTGGCATAGCGCGCCGGAACCGCCGCAGCGCGGGCCATGGAAACCAGCACATGGGCATAGTCGCGGCACACACCCTGACGGATCAGGAAGCTGTCGGCGGCGGAGGTTGAAGCGTTGCTTGCGCCCGGGGTATAAGTGAAGTTCTCGGCAATCCAGTCGCGCATCGCGGCCACGCAGGCGCCGCCGCGCAGCGCCCCGAATTCGGTCTGCACGAAGGTGCCGAACAGGTCGGACGGGCAGAACCGCGAGGGCATCAGGTAATCGATCACTTCGCCGGGCAGCAGGTGCGGCTCGGTCGGCGGGAGCGAAGCGATGTCGGCTACCGGCCGGTCGATCTCGACCACCGCGTGGTAGTCGATCCTGAGCTCACCGGTGCCGACACGCAGCCAGATCCGTTCGCCAATCTCGTCATGCCCGGGCATCCGCGCAAAATGCTCGACCGGGCTGATCCCGATCGCGTGCTCGATCACCCGCTGGTCAGGGCCCAGCGCGGCTTCGATCTGGAGCAGGAGGTCGGTCGGCTCGGTGTAATCGTACGCGAGCCAGGTTTCGATGTTGAGGGCCATGCTGCTCTAACCGGCGAGCGCGCGGCGGGTTGCCGGAATTGTCATCAATTGCCGTGGTCGCTGCGGCCGAAGTCGGGACGATTGTCGTCCTGGCCTTCTTCGATGATCGAGCGGCGGATGTCGCGGGTGCGCGCGAAGTGTTCGAACAATTGCTCTCCGTCACCCACCCGGATCGCCCGCTGCAGCGCAGTCAGGTCCTCGGTGAACCGCTGGAGCATATCGAGCACCGCGTCCTTGTTGGTCAGGAACACGTCGCGCCACATGGTCGGGTCCGAAGCGGCGATGCGGGTGAAATCGCGGAAGCCGCCGGCCGAATACTTGATCACCTCGCCCTGGGTTACGCCTTCAAGGTCCGAGGCGGTGCCGACGATGGTGTAGGCGATCAGGTGCGGCAAGTGGCTGGTCACCGCCAGCACCATGTCGTGGTGCGCGGCGCTCATCGTCTCGACCCGCGCGCCGAGGCCCTGCCAGAATTCAGCTAATGCGGCGACCTGTGCGGGGTCGGCACCGTCGGGCGGGGTGATGATGCACCAGCGCTGCTGGAACAGGCTGGCAAAGCCGGCGTCAGGACCGGAGCGCTCGGTCCCGGCGACCGGGTGCGCGGGGATGACTGCTACACCGGGGAGCGCCGCGGTGAGCGCGGCGGCGACGCTTTCCTTGCTTGAGCCAACGTCGCTGACCAACACGCCACCGGGGAGTGCTGCAGCGAATTCAGCCGCCGCTTCGCCCATTGCGCCGACGGGCACGCAGACGATAACCAGCTGAGCTTCGCGCACTGCATCAGCGGCGGTCGGGCAGATTTGATCGACCAGTCCGCGCTCGGCGGCGCGGTCGCGGGTCTGCGGATCGGCATCGTAGCCAGTGGTGCGCACGCCGGGCAAGTGCGCCTTGACTGCCAGCCCGATCGAACCGCCGAGCAGGCCAAGCCCGACAATCGCGACGCGTTCGAAGCTCACTTCGCCGCCTCCGCCGCGCGGCGCAGGATTGCGGCGACCGCGTCCATTTCCTCAGCCGTGCCGATGGTAATGCGTACGGCTTCGGGGATGCTGCCGAACCAGCGGGTCATATAGCCCTGCTCGGCCAACGCGCGATAAGCCGCTTCACCGCTCAGCGCACCTTCGAACACGACTAGTACGAAGTTCGCCTCGCTCGGCACCATGCGCAGCCCGTGATTGCCGAGCGCGGTGATCGCTTCGGCGAAGCGGGCGCGCACCTCGGCGTTGTGGCAGCGCGAATGTTCGACGAACACCTGGTCGGCGAGTGCGGCCAGCGCGGCGGACTGCGCAGTGTTCGCGACGTTGAAGGCGCCGCGCAGCCGGTTGAGGATGCCAATCACGTCCGGTGCACCGGTCCCCCAGCCGACCCGCTCCCCGGCAAGCCCGTATGCCTTCGAGAAGGTCCGAGTGACAAGGACATTGGGCTGGTTCGCGGCTAGCTCCATCGACCCGTCGCCATCCCCGGGCGCGACATATTCGGCGTAGGCGAGGTCAAGCACCAGCAGCACATCGCTGGGCAAGCCAGCGTGCAGCCGGGCAATCTCGGTGCGCGGAAGGTATGTACCGGTCGGGTTATTGGGGTTGGCCACCAGCACGAC
>JBJTLY010000092.1:0-2628 GCA_046063275.1 Novosphingobium sp.
CTTCAATGTGCTGCCCAAGATCGAACCCGCGTTCGAAGTGCTGGGCGAATATGATGGCGAGGCCGAGGCTGAGACCTTCACGATTCAGTCGGGCAAGGCGGGCGAGGTTTCGACCCTGATCGCCCGCGCGGGCGAGGCGCGGGTCTGCGCCAACAGCACCGACCCCGGCGTGGCGCGCGAACTGCGTAGCGGCAAGGTACGCGGCCGCCGCGCGCGGATCGAAGCGGCCGAGGACGGCACCAATCGGTTCTGGCTCATTTAGCCAGACCTGCCAGCAAGTCTGGCGTCAGCACCTGCGGCAACTGCTGCGGCGCGCCGCCGCCTGCCGGATACCACAGGTAGAGCGGAACCCCGGCGGCGCCTTGCGCGGTGAGAAACCTCCCGATCGCCGCATCGCGCCGGGTCCAGTCGCCGCGCACCACGACTACTCCGGCCTTCTCGAACGCTGTCTTGGTGTCTTCACGCTCGATCGCGGCGGCTTCGTTGACCTTGCAGGTCAGGCACCAGTCGGCGGTGAAGTAGAGGAACACCGGTTTGCCCGATGCGCGGGCCTTGGCGAGGGCGTTTTCGCTAAAGGTCTGGGTAGGCAGAATGGAGGGCGATTCCGCAGGCGGCGCAGCAACCTTTTCTGGCAATAAGAAACAAAAATTGAGTGCGACCAATAGCAGAGGCGGGACAACGCTGCGGGTCCAAACTGACTTACCCGTTCGCTGTGCCGCTCCCGCCGAATGCAGAGCAACCGCCAAGAGCGCTGCGAGGAGCCCGGCAAGGATCGCGAAAGAAGTCCCGGCCAACCGCCAGCTCAACCAAAGCAAGGCCAGCGCTGTCAGCGCCATCGGGACCGCCATCGCTTTGCGGAACCAGTTCATCCACGCACCCGGCCTAGGCAACATGCGGCGCAGCGCGGGGACGTAGGCGAGCAGCAGGAACGGCAGCGCCAGTCCCAAGCCCAATGCGCCGAACAAGGCCATGGCCGGGAGCACCGGCAGGACCAGCGCCGCGCCCATCGCGGCGGCCATGAACGGCCCGGTGCAGGGTGTCGCGGCAAACGCAGCGAGGAGGCCGGTGGCGAAAGCACCTTGCGGCGAGCCGTTGCCGGCAAATCCCGGTACCGAAAATTCGAATAGCCCGGCAAGGTTGGCGGTGATCGTCACCGCGAGCAGCAGCAGCCCCGCAACCACCAGCGGCTGTTGCAGCTGGAACGCCCAGCCGACCTGTTCTCCAGCAGCGCGCAGGGCAAGCAGGAGCCCGCCAAGCGCGAGGCAGGCGAGAACCACCCCGGCGGTGTAGGCCAGTCCCTCGGCGCGCGCGTGCGCCTCGCTCTCTCCCGCGCGGGCGAGGCTCAGTGCTTTCAGGCTGAGGATCGGGAAGACGCAGGGCATCACGTTGAGCAGCAGTCCCCCGAGCAGCGCCGAGAGCAACAGCACCGCCAGCCCGGTCTTGGGCGCAGCGGGCTCGAGCGGCGTTCCCCCGCTTGGCACCGCGCCGGGTGCGGCCTCAAGCGCCACCCCGTCGCCCGCGCCATTGAGCTTCAGCACAGCCTCCAGCTTGTGCGGCATGATCGGCTCAAACTTGCCGCGCGGAAGTTCGACCACCAGCGTATCGCCCTGGCGGAGAAAGCGTTGCGGCGCGGCGTAATCGACCACCTTGTCAGTGGCGACGAACAGGTGCGGATCGTCGAGCCGCACCGCTGCGGGCAGCGGCACCGCGACACGCACCGTGTTCCCGGCAATCGCGAAGCGTGCCGCGCTACCAAGCGGAGCGGGCAGCGCCGCGCGCCAGGCATCGAACCGCGCATCGCGCGCGCCCGACGGGCCGACTTTGATTGTCAGCGCCAGGTCGCCCTGCTCGGGCACGCAGATCTTGTCGGTGCAGGCGAGCCAAAGAGCTTTGCCGCTGACCTGCAGCGTCGATCCCGGAACCGCATCGGCAGGGATCGTTAGTTCGGTAAGCACAGCATAGTCGTGCTCATAGACGTGGTTCATCAGGCCCGAAACGAGCAGCGTTCCCGGGACCGGGAAACGCGGCGATCCAAAGCTTCCACCTTTGCTGATGGACCAGTCGACAAGGAGCGGCTGTCCGGCATCGCCGGGGTTGCTCCAGTAACCATGCCAGCCGGGGCTCGGCCGCATCAGCACCGCGAGCGTGACCGTGCTGCCGGGCGCGGCTGACGACTCGGCGATCAGTTCGGGCACGATATGCGGTGGCGCGGCGTGCGCGGGGGCCGTGACCCCAAGTAGCGCGAGCGCCAGAAATGCCAGCATTTTGATAACGATCGCCCGCATTCCCGATAATCTCCGTGCGCAGCCTTCGCAGCGCTTGCAACTGCAACGCGCCAGCGCCATCAGGGCTTTGACCACATTGCGACCCAAGATCAAGGAAGCCCGATGCGCCGTTACTTCGCTCCCCTGGCGTTGATCGTTACACCGCTGCTTGCCGCCTGCGCCGCCGCACCCGCGGCCGAGCCCGGCTACGTCACCCCCGCACCCAAGCCGGTGGGCCCGCCCAGGCTGATCGTGGCGATCTCGGTCGATCAGTATTCGGCCGACCTGTTCGCGCAGTACCGCCCGCATTACCGCTATGGCCTTGCCCGGTTGCAGCAGGGCGCGGTGTTTCCCTCGGGCTTCC
>JBJTLY010000093.1:0-3430 GCA_046063275.1 Novosphingobium sp.
TGCTGCGCGAAGTCGCCTATTGTCTGCCGGATGAGCGCCGCGAGATGAAGCTGGCTCGCTACGCCAACTGGCGGATCAACCGCGTGGTCAATGCCGAGGACACCTGGCTGATCGGCCAAGTCCAGCAAGGCATGGCCAGCCGCACTTACGGCACCGGCCCGCTCGCCAAGAGCGAGGTCTGCCTGCGCAGCTTCGCCCGCAAGATCCGCACCCTCATCCCCGAAGCGCGGCTGCCGCAGCCGCCGGCAGAGGGGTGGAGCAAGAAGTAGGGCCCACCCCCAACCCCTCCCACAAGCGGGCGGGGAGCAGGTAGAGCCAAACGGAACACAGTCCCCCTCCCGCTTGCGGGAGGGGTTAGGGGTGGGTCAGTCCGCCTTGGAGAGTTGAATATGACCAAGACTTACGACGCACTGATTATCGGCGGCGGGCATAACGGCCTCGTCTGCGCATTCTACCTCGCCAAGGCGGGGATGCGGGTGCGGGTGCTTGAGCGGCGGCACATCGTCGGCGGCGCAGCGGTGACAGAGGAGTTCCACCCCGGTTTCCGCAATTCCACCGCCAGCTACACGGTCAGCCTGCTCCGCCCCAAGGTCATCAATGACATGCGGTTGCACGATTACGGCTACCGCGTGATCGAGCGGACGATCTCCAACTTCTTCCCGTTCGCTGACGATTACATCAAGCTCGGCGGTGGGGCTGGCCGGACCGAGGCCGAATTCGCGCGCTTCTCCAAGAAGGACGCCGCGGCCTATCCGGCGTATGATGCGGCGCTCGAAAAAGTCGCCAATGTGCTGCGCGATCTCAGCCTGAAGATCCCGCCCAACCTTGGCGGTGGGCTGCCTGCATTGGTCGCCGCGGCCAAGCAGGGTTGGCCGATGGCGCAGCTCGATATCGAGGTGCAGCGCGACCTGCTAGACATGTTCACCAAGTCGGCGAGGAGCTTCCTCGATGGCTGGTTCGAGCACGATTACGTGCAGAGCGCCTTCGCCTTCGATGCGGTGGTCGGCAACTATGCCGGGGTTTCGACCCCCGGTTCGGCTTACGTGCTGCTGCACCACGTGTTCGGCGAAGTGAACGGCAAGCTCGGTGCCTGGGGCCACTCGGTCGGCGGGATGGGCGCGATCACCCAGGCGATGGCGGCTGCGTGCATTGATGCAGGCGTCGAGATCAGCCTTGAAGCACCGGTCAAGCAGGTGCTGGTCGATGGTGGCAAAGTCACCGGGGTGAAGCTCGAAAGCGGCGAGGAGATCGCCGCGAGTATTGTCGCATCGAACGCCGGCCCTGCGCTGCTGTACCCGCAGTTGGTCGATCCGAGCGATCTTAGCGAAGAGTTCAAACGCCGGATCAAGGGCTTCAAAACCTGTTCGGGCACCTTCCGGATGAACGTCGCGCTGAGCGAGCTAACCTCGTTCACCGTGCTCCCCGGCAAGGAGAAAGCCGAGCACCACACCGCCGGGATCATCATCGCACCGGGCATGGATTACATGGACCAGGCCTATTACGACGCGGTCCAGAACGGCTGGTCGAAGAAGCCGATCGTCGAGATCAAGATCCCGAGCACGGTCGACGACAGCCTTGCTCCTCCCGGCATGCATGTCGCCTCATTGTTCTGCCAGCAGTTCGATCCCAAGGTCGACTGGGACAAGCACCGCGAAAAGGTCGCCGACCTGATCATCGATACGGTCAACGATCACGCTCCCAACTTCAAGGCCAGCGTGATCGCGACGCAGATCCACTCGCCGACCGATCTTGAACGCAAGTTCGGGCTGATCGGCGGGGATATCATGCACGGTAACATGGGGATCGACCAGATCTGGTCGGCGCGGCCGGTGCTGGGGCATGGCGACTATCGCGGCCCGATCAAAGGCCTCTACATGTGCGGCGCGGGGACTCACCCGGGCGGCGGCGTGACCGGCGCGCCGGGGCACAATGCCGCGGCGGCTATTCTGCAGGATCGGCCGCTGCTGCGGAAGATTTTGCGAAGCTGACGCCAGCTGATTTGACGAAGGGATAGAGCGCCAGACCCGCCGCAATCAGCACCGCACCGTAGCCCATCGCTTCAAGGCCCAGCCCCCATTCGGCCCACAGCGTGAAGGCCGCCGCGACCAGCGCGGCGCTTGCGGTCTTCATGTTGCGCACCAGTTTGAGCGCGGCCAGCGCGCTCAGAAGATAGGCGACCAGCCCGGCGGCGATGCTGACCGAGCCGATGAATTCAAACAGCTTGCCCATGCCCTTTTGCGCGTTGAGCAGGGCCATACCCGACAGCAGCACGCTTGATACCACGTGCCCGCGCACGGGGATGCCGCGCGTGCTTTCCTTGGCGAACCACGCTGGGAACACCCCGCCGCGCGCCATCGCCCACGGCATCTCGCCTTGCACCAGAATCCAGCCGTTAAGCGCTCCGAACGCGCTGATCGCGGCGAACAGCGCGACCACTTGCGCGATCCCGCTGCCGAAGGTCTTGCCGAGGAAATCGGCGACCGGCGCGGGTGAATTGGCCGCCTCGCCAACCGGCATGTAGAAGGCAAAGGCCAGCGAAATGCCCAGATAGATAAGGCCGGTGAAGACCACCCCGATCATCGTCGCGCGCGGCACGTTGCGCGCTGGATCCTGCACCTTGTCGGCGGGCACAGTAGCGGATTCGAGCCCGAGGAAGCCCCAGAAGGTCAGCCCGGCCGCCGCAGCAATATTGCCCGAAGTCAGCGGCACGCCGGGATCGGGCGCATGCGGCGCGCCGCTCAGTGCGAACCACAGCGCCAGCATGATCAAGCCGATCAGCGGCAATATCTTGAGCACCGTCGTGATCGCTTGCACGCGCCCCGCCGCTCGCACGCCCGCCAGGTTGACCAAGGTCAGCAACCAGACAAACCCGACCGCGAGCACCGCAGGAAGTCCCGCAACCGTGCCGATCACCGGGAAGATCAGGCTGAGGTTGCTGACCACCGCAATCGCGATCGCGCCATTGCCGACCCAGGTCATCACCCAGTACGACCACGCCGCGACGTAACCGGCGAGCGGTCCGAACGCGGCATCGGCATAGGCATAGGGCCCGCCGGCGCGGGGGATTCGGGCACTGAGCGCAGCGAAAATCACCGCGAGGCACAGCGCTCCGCCCAGCGTGATGATCCAGCCGATCGCCTGGTTCCAGCCGAGCGGGGCGAGCGTGGCGGGCAACAGGTAGATGCCCGAACCGATCATGTTGCCGATCACCAGCGCGAGCAAAGCCCAGAACCCCAGTGCGCGTTTGCCGGTAGCGGTCATGTGTTTTCCCCTTTGTTCGCCAGACTATCGCTTGAACTCGGCGCGTCACCATGTTTCTGAAGCGCAATGGCAACAGTCACCACCAGCAGCTGGCTTTCGGGGCTCGGCCAGTACCATCCGCGGCTGGTCGAGGCGGCTATCGCGATGAACGAGAACGATCTGCCCCGCG
>JBJTLY010000094.1:0-3085 GCA_046063275.1 Novosphingobium sp.
AGCCGTGCTCGTAATCGGCAACCTTGTCGGCAGCATCACGGGCGGCCTGATCTTTCACGATCTCGTTCATGCCGCGATCTCCGCAAGGCGCGTGAGGGAAACTCCGGCGAGTGCGCCACGCAGCGCCTGGTTCACCAGCGACCAGTGCGGGCGAACCGAACAGGACGAATCGAGCGAGCAATCGTGGGTGTCGACGCAA
The DNA here is from genome assembly GCA_046063275.1 of Novosphingobium sp. Classification (GTDB taxonomy): domain Bacteria; phylum Pseudomonadota; class Alphaproteobacteria; order Sphingomonadales; family Sphingomonadaceae; genus Novosphingobium. The sequence continues at coordinate 200 of JBJTLY010000094.1, forward strand.
GCTGTCAGCGCGATCGGGCCTTCAACGGCTTCGACAATATCGGCGAGGGTGATTGCTGCGGCCGGACGGGCGAGCTTGAGGCCGCCGCCGACACCGCGTGAGCTGCGCAGCAGGCCGGCCGCAGTGAGTCGGCTGACAAGCTTCTGCACCGTCGGTACCGGCAAGCCGGTCTCTTCCGCCAGCTGAGCGGCGTTGACGCGCGCGCCGCCGCAATGCCGCGCGGCGGCGCTCATCGTCACGACGGCATAGTCGGCCATGCTGGAAAGACGCACGGGAAGCTCCGGGTTCAAATCAGACTGATTCGTTCCGCTTTCCGCTAGGCGCGAAGCAACCGGAATGCAACGCGATTGCAACCGGACCAAAAAAGAGGCGGACCAGTGCCGAAGCCCAGGTCCGCCATCAAAGTAGAGAACTCGTCGCACAAGGCTACGAGCCCTTCGGGTCGCACTGCGCTGATAGGCGCGGCGGGGTACAATGAAATTGTATGAAACCGACACCAGCAGAGGCCAAAGATGACAATCGTTGTAAGAAAGGGTTCACCGGAGTTAATAATGTTGCATGTGTTGCATAATCGACACGCGGCGGCGGCTCTGTCATAGGCGCTGGCCATGATTTACCCGCTCCTGCGTCCGCTGATTTTCCGACTCGAGGCCGAAAAGGCGCACCGGCTGTCGATTGCGGCGCTGAAATTGCGACTCGCAGCGGCACCACCAAAGCCTGGTCCACTCGCCACCGCCGTGGCCGGAATTGCCTTCCCGAACCCCCTCGGCATGGCTCCCGGTTTCGACAAAGATGCCGAGGTTCCTGACGCGGTGCTGGGGCTTGGCTTCGGGTCTGTCGAAATCGGCACGGTCACTCCGCGCCCACAGGCCGGCAATCCCAAGCCGCGCCTGTTCCGGCTGGAAGAAGACCGTGCCGTCATCAACCGCATGGGTTTCAACAATGGCGGGCTGGAAGCGGCGCATGCAAGGCTTGCTGGGCGCAAGCGGCAGGGCGTGCTGGGCGTCAATGTCGGCGCCAACAAGGATTCGGCGGACCGGGTTTCCGATTATCTTGTCGGCCTGCGCACCATGGCCGGGGTCGCCGACTATCTGACGATCAACATTTCCTCGCCCAACACGCCGGGCTTGCGCGATCTGCAGGGTGACAAGGAACTGACCGAGCTGCTGTCCGCCGTCGCCGAAGCACGCGAAGCCGATTGGCCCCCCATTTTCCTCAAGGTCGCGCCAGATCTCGATGCCGAGGCCCCGGCGCGGATCGTCGAGGCGGTGACGAAGCATGGTATCGACGGGATCATCGTATCCAACACGACGATCAGCCGGCCACCGCTTAAATCACGTCATGCTGGCGAGGCTGGCGGCCTCTCGGGCGCACCCTTGCGCGACCTTGCCCTTCAGCGCCTGCGCGACTTCCGCAAGGTGAGCGGGGGCCGCGTGCCGCTGATCGGGGTCGGCGGCATTGCCACGGCCGAGGACGCCTGGGCGCGCATCCGGGCAGGAGCCAGCCTCGTCCAGCTTTACAGCGCGATGGTCTATCAAGGGCCGGGCATCGCCAGGGCCATTACTGCGGGTTTGGAGACACTGATGAAACGCGATGGCTTCAGCTCCATTGCGGAGGCGGTGGGCAGCGAATAGGCTGAGGGGATGAACCGTCCCCTCCTGCTTCTCGCCGCCACTTCGCTGGCACTCGCCCCTTCACCAGTTCTAGCCCGCGCCAAGCCGGTCCAGGCACCGGTCTATACCAAGGGCATGGTCTCCGCCGCCGACCCGCGTGCTGCCGAAGCCGGGGCCGAAATGCTGCGCAAAGGCGGCAGCGCGACCGATGCCGCGATCGCTACCATGCTCGCGCTTTCGGTAGTCGAACCGCAAAGCTCCGGCATCGGTGGTGGCGGCTTTTATGTCATGACCGACAAGACCGGCCGCGTCCAAACCATCGACGGCCGTGAAACGGCACCAAAGGCGGCAGACGGGCACTGGTTTTACAAGGACGGCAAGGTGCTGCCTTTCCGCGACGCCGTTCCCGGCGGGACCAGCGCGGGCGTTCCTGGCAACCTCGCCCTGATCGCCAAGGCCCACGCCCAGCATGGCCGGCTCAAGTGGTCACAACTTTTCCAGCCGGCGATCCGTCTTGCCCGCGATGGCTGGTCGATCACCCAGCGCAGTTACAGCTTCCTCGCCAGCTCCAGGGGATCGGCGGCTTTCGTGCCGGCGGGCGCAGCGCTGTTCTACAAGGCGGACGGCTCACCGATGGATGTCGGTACGCACGTGGCGAACCCTGCTCAGGCCAAGACGCTGGAGATGCTCGCCCGCGGCGGCGCCAAGACATTCTACACCGGCGCCAATGCCCGCGCGATTGTCGAAGCGGTCAACACCGCCCCACGCAATCCCTCGAAGATGACGCTGGCCGATCTCGCCGCCTACCGGGCGAAGGACCGTCCGGCGCTTTGCGGGCAGTACCGGCAGTACAAGATTTGCGGCATGGGCCCGCCAAGTTCGGGCTTCACCACGGTCTTCGCGACGCTGAAGCAGCTTGAGCGCTTCGACCTCGCTTCACTCGGCAAGGATTCGCCGACCGCCTGGCACCTGATCGCCGAGTCCGAACGCCTCGCCTATGCTGACCGGGCGCGCTACCTTGGCGATGCCGATTTCGTGACCGTGCCGCTGAAGGGACTGACCGACCCGGTCTACCTCGCCCAGCGCTCCGCACTGATCGATCCGGCCAAAACCAACGCATTGGTTACCGCAGGCACCCCGCCGGGCGCCCAGGCGCTTAGCCGCGCCGACCAGCCCTCAGGCCCCGAACACGGCACCACGCATTTCGTCGCGATCGACAAGCGCGGGCAGGTGGTGAGCTATACCTCGACCGTCGAGAGCGCGTTCGGCTCTG
>JBJTLY010000095.1:0-5473 GCA_046063275.1 Novosphingobium sp.
AATCGAAGGCGCGCGGATCGAGATAGAGACCTTGCGGCAGCGAATGACCGGGACGGCGTGCAGCGAATTGGCCGGCAGCCCACGCCAGGTCAGACATCAGCAGTACTCCCCACACCCTATTGCCAAGGATAGTGACGCAGCGGCCCACAAAGGAGAAATCGACTTTTGGCATAGCCCTATGTCAAATAGTCAGACATCAGGTCTCCGCAGTGCGGCTGAGGCAAGAGGGGCGCAGATCATCGCGAACAAGGCTGTCATGAATCGACGCTGGCTTCCGCTCAATGCGCTGCGCGCGTTCGAAGCGGTGGGCAAGCAGCTCAGCTTCACCGGCGGAGCGGCTGCGCTGTCGGTATCGCAAAGCGCTCTCAGCCGCCACGTCAGCGCGCTCGAGAGCCTGCTCGGCAAGCAGCTTTTTGAGCGCGACGGAGGTCGTCTGTCGCTAACCCCTGCGGGCGAAGAGCTGCTTTCAGTGGTCTCGAAGTCGCTTGAGCGGATCGAGCAGACGATGAACGCCATCCGTGATGAAAGCGTGCCGGGCCGGGCAATGCGGCTGCATGTGCCGCCCTCACTGCTCCAGCAGATGTTCATGCCGATGCTCAGCGAGTTCCGCCGCGATCATCCCGAAGTGCGGATCGATCTGTCCAGCGCCAACGTCACCGGCCTGCCGCCGACCGAGCTCGACATGGCGATTGTCTATGATCGGCCCAATGTCGATGACCGCGTGACCGACCTCCTCTGGATGGTCCGCGTCGCGCCGCTCTGTTCACCGCAAACCGCTGCGGCGGCCGCGGGCAAGTCGCTCGACCAGTTTCTCTCGGGGCAGGAACTGCTGCACCTCAAGCTGGAAGGCCAGCCGCGCGATCTGCTGTGGGGCGATTACCTGCAGCGCAACGCGATCAGCCTTCCGGCCTTGGACGGCCTTGCGTTCGATACGGCGATTGCTTCGGCCAAATACGCGATGACATCGGGCGGGGTCATGCTCGGCGATGTCGACCTGTTCGCCGCCGAACTAGCCGCTAGGCAGCTGGTCATGCCTTACGATGCCGTGATCGAGGATGGCTATGGCTACTACCTCAAGCTCCATGCCGACGATCTCGCCGATCCGGCGATCGCTTCGTTCCGCAGCTGGCTGATCGCGCGGTTTGCGGCGCTTCGCAGCGCTACGGCTTGAGGATAAGCTCAGCAGCGGCGTCGAACACGGCTTCGGGATCGAGCCGGTAGGTGCGATAGAGATCGGGTAGGTCGCCGGTCTGGCCGAACCGGTCAATCCCGAGCGGACTCACCCGTTGCCCCCGGACCGAGCCGAGCCACGACAGGGCGGCCGGTGACCCATCGATCAGGGTAACGATCCCAGCATCGCTGGCCAGCGGCGCAAGAAGCGTTTCGATATGACTGGGTGCGCGCGCACTACCCGAGCCGCGCAAGGCATTGGCCGCCGACCAGTCACGGTGCAGCAGGTCGGGCGAGGTGACTGCCAGCAGGCCAAGTCCGGGCATATCTTCCTGCAGCGCTTCCCATGCCGCCAAGGCCTCGGGCGCAATCGCGCCGACATAGGCGATCGCCAGCTTGCTCCCGGCCTGCGGCGCGCGCAGCCAATAGGCGCCGCTCAGCGCATCGGTCTTCCAGCCTTCGTCCGTGCGTTCGACCTGATCGATCGAACGAGTCGAAAGCCGCAGGTAAACCGAGCCGCCGTCAGCGGCCTGCATATGGCCAAAGGCAAAATGCATCAGCAGGGCCAGCTCATCGGCATATGCAGGTTCGAAATAGGTCAGCCCCGGCTGGCCCATCCCGATCAAGGGGGTGTTGATCGACTGGTGCGCTCCGCCTTCGGGGCCGAGTGTCAGCCCGGCCGGGGTCGCCACCAGCAGGAAGCGCGCGTCCTGATAGCAGGCGTAGTTGAGCGCATCGAGCCCGCGGGCGATAAACGGATCGTAGACCGTGCCGATCGGCAGCAGCCGGTGCCCGAACACCGGGCCCGACAGCCCCAGCGCGGCGAGCATCAGGAACAGGTTGTTTTCGGCGATGCCCAGTTCGATGTGCTGCCCGGCGAGGTGTCCGGCCCATTTTTGCGGGCTCGGGATCTTGTAGCCCGCGAATATGTCGCGAAGTTCCTGCCGCCGGAACAACCCGCGCTGGTTCACGAAGGCGCCGAGGTTGGTCGATACCGTCACATCGGGAGACGTTGTCACGATGCGATCGGCCAGTTGATGGCCGGACTTCGACAGGTCGAGCAGGATCCGCCCGAACGCCGCCTGGGTCGATTGTTCGGAGCCATCGGGAACCGGGAGGGTATCGGGCAGCGGGATTTCCGCGGCCCGCATTGCGGATCGCGCCAATACCGCTCGGGCCGGTTCGATAAACGCCTTGAGGTCTTCGGCGCTGTTGTCGCCCAGGCCCGCAAACGGCTCCCATTCCTCGCCTTCGGCAATGCCTAGACTTGTCCGCAGCGATTCCATCTGGGTGGGGTTCATCAGCCCGGCATGGTTATCCTTGTGCCCCTGGAAGGGCAGGCCATAGCCTTTGACGGTATAGGCGATGAACATCGTCGGTCGTTCATCGTCGGCCTCGGCAAAGGCTTCGAGCAAGGTTTCGATGCAGTGGCCGCCAAGGTTGAGCATCAGCGCCGAGAGCTGCGTATCATCCATGCTGGCGATCAGCGCCAGCGCGCGCTTGTTACCCGCCAGATCGGTGGTCAGCCGCTGCCGCCAGGCCGCACCGCCCTGATAGGTCAACGCGGCATATTCGGCGTTGGGGCAATCATCGATCCACTGCTCGATCGCCGGGCCTCCGGGGCGCTTGAACACTTCGCGCTGCATCTTGCCGTGTTTCAGGGTCAGCACCCGCCAGCCGCAGGTCTCGAAGATGTCGTCAAAGCGGCGGAACATCCTGTCCGCAGTGGTCGAATCGAGCGACTGGCGGTTGTAATCGACGATCCACCAGCAGTTGCGGATGTCGTGCTTGTAGCCTTCGATCAGGCATTCATAGATGTTGCCCTCGTCCAGTTCGGCATCGCCCATCAGCGCGATCATTCGTCCGGCTTCGCTCTGCGCCATCTGGCCGTGCGCGATCAGGTAGTCCTGCACCAGGCTGGCAAAGGCGGTAATGGCCACGCCAAGCCCGACCGACCCGGTGGAGAAATCGACCGGGATCTTGTCCTTGGTCCGTGACGGGTAACTTTGCGCGCCGCCCAGCCCGCGAAAGGCCTTGAGCTGTTCGAGCGACTGGTTGCCGAGCAGATAGTGGATTGCGTGCAGCACCGGCCCGGCATGCGGCTTGACCGCAACCCGGTCCTGCGGGCGCAGCGCATGGAAGTAGAGCGCGGTCATGATGGTTGAGATCGACGAGCAACTGGCCTGGTGGCCGCCGACTTTGAGGCCATCGCGGCTTTCGCGCAGGTGGTTGGCGTTGTGGATGATCCAAGACGAAAGCCAGCGCAGCCGGCTGTCGATCAGTTCAAGCCGGGCAATGCGTTCACGGTTCGCGTCACGCGTCAAATCGGGGTGGGTCGTTTGCGTCATTGCCTGATTCTAGCTTTTTTGACCCAGCTGGCGAGGGTCATTCTCAGGCACTACCGGTACTCGCCGCACCGGCCTCCAGCGGTTGGTCCAGCACCCGCCCAAGTGGGCCGCGCAGCGCGAACACCAGCGCCGCACCCAGCAGGGCGATCCCCGCGTCCATCGTCCAGAACGTGGCCGGGCTCATCTGATCATAGAAGCTGCCGACCATTCCGGCGGCGGTGTGGGCGATGAACGGGGAGAGAAAGGCTGCACCCACCATCGCCCCGGTGACCGAGCGCGGTGCGGAATGGCTCACCAGCGCGAGCAGGGTCGGCCAATAGTACATCCAGGCCAGGCCCATCGCGAGGAACCCGCCGAGAGCCCAGGCGACGCCAACCTGCCCCGGTGCCGGAGCGAGCGCGCTGCCGGCCGCAAGCACCAGCGCCGCGAGCGCGATCAGCACCATCCCGATGCCCATCTTGCCGAGGCTGTTCGGTTCGGCCTTGCGCCGTGACTGCCACGCCCACAGCGCAACCAGCACCGGGGCGGAGAGGATGCTGCCGAACGAATCCACCGAGTTGAACCAGCTCGCCGGAACAGTCCCGAACATGCTGGTCAGGTTGACCTGCTGATCGACCCAGACGATGCCGATGCTCCAGATCATCGGATAGGCGATTTCAGCCGGGATGGTCAGCGCGATGATCGCGAACAGCACCCAGATGCGGCGGCGTTCAGCGGCGTTCAGCGGCGCGCGCTTTGCCTTGCGTTCGCCCAGCGGGCGGCTCGCGGGGAGATAGCGCTGCCCGACAACATAGGTGATCAGGGCAAGCAGCATCAACACCGCAGCAACGCCGAATCCGGCATGCCAGCCATAGATCGCGGCAACGGTCCCGGTCACCAGGGGGCCGGCAGTGGCACCTACGTTAATTCCGGTTGAAAAAATCGTGAACCCGCGAGAACGCAGCGATTCTGCCTCAGCCGGATAGAGCGACCCGACCTGCGCCGAGATATTGCCCTTGAGACAGCCCGAACCAAGGATCAGCAGGACCAGCGCCAGCAGGAAGCTGAGATCGAATGCCATCGCAAGGTGCCCAGCGCTCATCAACAGCGCCCCGATGATCACCGTGCGATTTGCGCCCAGCTTGCGATCGGCGATCCACCCGCCAAGGATCGGGGTGAAATAGACCAGCCCCGAATACCAGCCGTAGATCAGCGCAGCAAAGGCGAGGTTAGTCATCGGCGTGTGCGCTCCGAACAGGTGGCGCACGAATTCGAAGACCTGGTGCAAGCCTGCCAGTCCCGCGACGTTTTCGGCATGCCCCGGAAGCAGCAGCTGCTTGGTCATGTAGAGCGTGAGCAGGGAGGTCATTCCGTAAAACGAAAATCGTTCCCACATCTCGGTAAAGGCCAGGAAGTAGAGCCCCTTTGGGTGTCCGCCAAACTCTGCAGCAGATCGGTTGGCCTCGGTCATTCGCGTCTCCCCTTGCGCGCAGGGTAGGCGATACCCCGTCGCTGACAAGGGGGCCAAAAAGGGGCGCGGCAATTCTCTTGTCAAACTGGGCACTTGATTGGCCGCAGCGCGCTTCCTTCACTTCTACCGCGAGCGGGCAAAGCGCTTGACGTGCTGCCGTGAGTACCGTTGATCGCAGGAACCATGTCGGCCTTTCTCCTTGCCTTGCTAGCTGCTCTGGTCGCGGGTCTTGGCGCGCGTGACCAAATGGTGGTGGCAGAGTTGGCGGCGCGACGCGGGACGGGCCTGGGGCTATTGGTGACAGCTGTGTCGGTCGCCCTGCTCAGCGCTGGTGTGGCGGGCTGGCTCGGCGGGCAGGTCGCGCCGCAGATGATGCCGCGCGCAAGGTCGATCCTTGTTGCTATGGCGCTGGGACTTGCCGCGCTTGAGCTGGTTGTGCTGCGCCCGCACCGACAGGCCGCCGAGCCGACCGAATCGCTTGGCGCGCTGGCGGTGGTGCTGCTCG
>JBJTLY010000096.1:0-4904 GCA_046063275.1 Novosphingobium sp.
GCGATCCGGCATCGTGGCCGGCCTTGCGCGAAGCAGGTCTGAAGCACGTCCGGACCAATCATGACTGGGCTCAGAACGTTCATCGTTATCACGTTGTTTACCAAGTCCTGTTAGCCCCGAGGTCGCGAAACCGCGTTTCCGAGGCCGCCTGAAGCCCCGGCAGATGCGATCGCAGCTGAGTTAACGGGGGTTCTGCGGAACGTGAGCAAGACCAAGCGCAAAGCGGCAAAGTCCGCACCGATCAGTGCCCACCCGCTGTTCCCGGCGGTGGTCGCGTTGTGGCTCAGCGCTGCTTTCGGCCTGTGCACGCTTGCGGTCGGAGCCACCGCGATCGAGAACCTTGTCCTCAAAAGCCACGTCGACCTTGTCATTCCCGCTGCGGCGCCGCCGCTCGGGATCACCGCACGCATCTTGCTGGCACTGATCCTGGCCGCCATCGGCGCGGTGCTGGGGATCGCACTCGCCCGCCTTCTGACCCGCCCCAAGATCGAAGAGCGTGAACGCAAGCGCGGTGCCAAGGATCTTGCCGCCACATCGCCGCGCGTACGCAATCGCGATGCTCATCCCGATGCGCCCGCGCGCCGTCCGATCTCGGCGCATGAAGAGTTCGGCGATGAAGAACCGCTGGATATGGCGCGGCCCAGTGGCGGCCTGCTCGCCAATCGCCGCCGCTCGCTCGCCATCAGCGAGGAGGAACCAGAGTTCGTCCCGCACGAAGCCGCACCGCTCCCCGGGTTCGATCAGGTCGCGCCGCTCGACCTTGCTTCGCTGGCCTTGCCGGTCGATGCGCCGGTTGCATCCGACCCGGTCTATCAGGCGCTGGCGCCAAGCCCGGCCCCTTCGCTCGACTGGTCACGCCCGGCTCCGGCGCCCACGCCGATTGAGAACGCACCGATTTCCGCCGAAGCCGCGCACCTTGCCGGACGTCAGGTTTTCGGGATGGCCCCGCCTGCCGCGCCCGAAACCGCACCGCGCCAGATCTTCGGCATTCAGGCTCAAGACGATCACGTCCCGCAAGACTTCGTCAAGGCCGCCGGTTTCCAGACATCGGTCTTCGACGCGCCCGAACCCAGCCCGCTGTTCGAGCGGCCGACCGAAGTCGCGGCTACTCCTGCAGCTGCGGGCGAAGCAATGAGTATTGCGCCGCAGCCGCTGCAGGAAGCCGTGCAGCCCGAAATGGCCCCCGCTGCGGTCATGCCCATCGAGGCGCCTGCGGCCGCGGAACCTCTCCCCAGCCCGTCGAGCCTCGGCATGACCGATCTTGCGGCGCGGCTGGCCGAATCGATGCGGCGTAGGCGCGAGCGCGCCCAAGGGGCGGCAACGCCCGCAGCCGGTGTCGCCACCCACGAGCCCACAGCGCCTGCGCCGTTCCAGGCAGAATTTCAGCCCAGTGCATCGGTGCCGCTCGAAATCCCCGCAATGCCGCCCGCCTTTGCCGTACCGGTCGAGCCGGTCAACGAACCTGCTCCGTCCCTTGCGGCAGTAGTGGAAGCGGCAGTGTCAGCAGCGGACCCGTTGCCCCGCTTCGCTGCACCGGTATCCGAGCCTGAAGCGGCTGCTTCCGCAGTGCCGCTGGCGATCCCCGCTGCGATGCGTCCACTCGCGCTCGATGCCTTCCTGGAAGACGACGCTGCGCTGGACAACACCAGCTTCCTGCCGCCGCGCCACATCGCCATGCCGGCGGCTCCGCAACCGTCCGCTCCGTTCGCAGCGCCCGCAGCTACACCCGAAGCTTCAGCCCCGATTGAGGCACCAGTTGCTTCGCCGGTCCCGGAGCAGGAAAGCGCACTCGAGGAAAGCCTTGCCGACGCGGCGGAAGACAACCCCTATGCTTCGCTGCTTGCGGTGGCCCCGGTTCGCCAGGGCCACGTACGGATCGATGAGGCCGAGCCTGCCGGTGCCGAGATCGAGCCGGTGGTGATCTTCCCCGGCCAGAGCGGCCAGGTCGTACCACTGGCCGCGCCGACCGCACAGGCCGCAGAAGAGGCCGGCTTCCGCCGCTTCGACGCACCCGATTCAGCGGGCCAGGGCCAGCCAATTGCCGGCCATGCAGCCGTATCGCAGATCCCGCCCGACGAGGCTGCGCAGGCCTTGCGTGCCGCGCTCAGCAACCTGCAACGGATGAGCGGCGCGGCCTGAGCTCCGGGCCGGTCTCAGTGCCCTACCTGTCCTGAAAACCTATTCACCGCGCGGCTCGGCGCAGCGCAGCCGCGCGTGGCCCTTTTCGCAGTTGCAAAAACAGCTTCCTGTCGTCATTGGAGTTTTCCACGCAACAAATGCTGCATGATGCGGCAGGAGGTGTAGTGGAAAATTGCCGCATTTCCGCTGTTTCGCGCCTCCACGCGCGAATCAGTTGCAGAAACTGCGCCCAATTGGACGATTAAGGACGATGGCTTATCCCGCGCCCCAAGGGCTTTACGATCCCGGCAACGAGCACGATTCGTGCGGCGTGGGCTTTGTCGCCCATATCAAGGGCAAGAAAAGCCACGAAATCGTCAGCTCGGCGCTGCAGATCCTCCACAACTTGGACCATCGCGGCGCGGTCGGCGCCGACCCGCTGCTGGGTGACGGCGCGGGCATCCTGATCCAGATCCCCGATGCGCTCTATCGCGGCTGGGCTGACGCTGAGGGCATGCGGCTGCCGCCCGAGGGCGACTATGCGGTGGCGATGTGCTTCCTGCCGCAGGACGATGCCGCGCGCAACTTCGTGATCGGCACCTTTGAGAAATTCATCGCCAAGGAAGGCCAGCGGCTGATCGGCTGGCGCGAAGTGCCGGTCAACGCCAAGGGGCTTGGCAAGACCGTGCTCGAACAGATGCCGGTGATCCGCCAGTGCTTCATCGCGCGCGGCGACAATTGCGCGGATGAGGCCGCGTTCGAGCGCAAGATCCTGGCGATCCGCAAGCAAACCCAGAACCCGCTCGCCGCGCTCGCCGCCAAGCATGGCCTGCCCGGGCTGACCGAACTCTACATGCCGAGCTTCTCGAGCCGCACGGTGGTATACAAGGGGCTGCTGCTGGCGACGCAGGTGGGCGACTTCTACCGCGACCTCGCCGACCCGGCCTGCGTTTCGGCGCTGGGGCTGGTCCACCAGCGCTTTAGCACAAACACCTTCCCCAGCTGGAAGCTCGCCCACCCCTATCGCCTGATCGCCCACAACGGCGAGATCAACACCGTGCGCGGCAACGTCAACTGGATGGCCGCACGCCGCCGAACCATGGAAAGCGAACTTCTTGGTCCCGATCTCGACAAGATGTGGCCGATCATCCCGCACGGCCAGTCGGACACCGCCTGCCTCGACAATGCGCTCGAACTGCTGATCGCCGGAGGTTACAGCCTCGCTCACGCGGTGATGATGCTGATCCCCGAGGCCTGGGCCGGCAACCCCTTGATGGATGCCAAACGCCGCGCCTTCTACGAATACCACGCCGCCTTGATGGAGCCGTGGGACGGCCCCGCGGCGGTCGCCTTCACCGACGGCCGCCAGATCGGCGCGACGCTTGACCGCAACGGACTGCGTCCCGCGCGGTTCTGCGTGACCGACGACGACCTCGTCATCATGGCCAGCGAAAGCGGCGTGCTGCCGATCAAGGAAGACAACATCGTGCGCAAGTGGCGGCTTCAGCCGGGCCGCATGCTGTTGATCGACTTCGCGCTGGGCCGGATTATCGAGGACGAAGAATTGAAGGCCGAACTGGCCGGGGCCGAGCCTTACGAGGACTGGCTCGAAGCCGCGCAGTACAAGCTCAAAGACCTCGAAGTGGTCGAGCCCGAGCTGGCGGCGATCCCCGAGGAGAGCACCACGCTTTTGGATCGCCAGCAGGCGTTCGGCTACACGCAGGAAGACTTGTCGCGGTTCCTTGAGCCGATGGCCCAGAACGGTGACGATCCCTTGGGTTCGATGGGCACCGACACCCCGATCGCGGTGCTCTCCAGCCGCAGCCGCCTGCTCTACGATTACTTCAAGCAGAACTTCGCGCAGGTCACCAACCCGCCGATCGATCCGATCCGCGAGGAGCTGGTGATGAGCCTCGTTTCGATGATCGGCCCGCGCCCCAACCTGCTCGGCATGGAGGCCGGGACGCACAAGCGGCTTGAGGTCGACCAGCCGATCCTGACCAATGAAGACATCGCCAAGATACGTTCGGTTGAAGCCGCATTGGACGGCGCATTCCGCACCGAGACGATCGACTGCACCTGGGACGCGAGCACTGGCGCCGCCGGTCTCGAAATGGCGATCAAGGAAATGTGCTGGGCGGCGACCGAAGCGGTGCTGCAGGACAAGAACATCCTGATTCTGTCCGATCGTGCGCAAGGTCCCGAACGGATCGCCATGCCGGCGCTGCTCGCCACCGCCGCGGTGCACCACCACCTCGTCCGCCAGGGTCTGCGGATGCAAACCGGGCTGGTCGTTGAAACGGGCGAGGCCCGCGAAGTGCACCACTTCTGCGTGCTCGCCGGCTACGGCGCCGAGGCGATCAATCCCTATGTTGCGTTCGAAACGCTCGAGGACCTGCGCTGCCGCAAGGACATGCCGCACGATCCCAAGACGGTGCAGAAGAACTACATCAAGGCGGTCGGCAAAGGCGTGCTCAAGGTGATGTCCAAGATGGGCATTTCGACCTACCAGTCGTACTGCGGCGCGCAGATTTTCGACGCGGTCGGACTATCGAGTGCGATAATTGAGCGCTACTTCACCGGTACCGCCACCACGATCGAGGGCATCGGCCTGGCTGAAGTGGCCGAGGAAACCGTGCGCCGCCACCAGGCAGCCTATGGCGACAACCCGATCTACAAGGGCATGCTCGACGTCGGCGGAATGTACGGGCTGCGCCTGCGCGGTGAGGACCACGCCTGGACCGCCGAGAACGTTGCCAGCCTGCAGCACGCGGTGCGCGGCAACG
>JBJTLY010000097.1:0-13265 GCA_046063275.1 Novosphingobium sp.
ACTTCGCCTTCTGCTCGTCCGAGCCGTACTTGACGATGTAATTGGTGACGATGTCCGACTGGAGCGAAAAGCCGGTGGTGACCCGGCCGTAATAAGCACTCTCTTCATCGACGATGGCATTGTAACCGAAGTCGAGCCCGAGCCCGCCGAACTCTTCGGGCACGGTGGGGCAGAGCATGCCGAGCGCGCCGGCCTTGGGCCACAAGTCCTTGGGAACGATGCCGTTATCGGCCCACTCCGCCTGATGCGGCGCAACCTCGGCTTCAAGGAATTTCCGCACGGTCTGGCGGAAGGCTTCGTGATCTTCGTTGTAGGCAGTGCGCGCCAGCAAATCGAGCGACATGGCTAATCCTCCCTTGGGGACAAATATTGCCAAGCGGACTAGGGCGCAGCAGGCCCTGCGGTCAACCGCTATTTAATCGAACGGTTAAGAGCGGCATGCGGCAGACCCGACCCGCCGTGATTGCCGCAGGAAGCATCTCGGCAAGGAGCGCTGTGCCGGGCGGGCTGGTAGCCCGTCCAAGCAGCGCGACGCTGTCCGAGGGGCTTCCTGCGGCAACCGCGTGCGGCGGGCCGCTTTTGGCCTATCGCAGCGTCGATCGTCGATCACTATGCTCTGGCATGGCTCTCTCCTCTCTCCTCGCGCTAGGCCAAAATCGGCTCCGTCACGGTGGATCGGGTCTACCGCATGCCGCTCTAAGGCCCTTGCGCTAGCGGCGGCGCGCGCGGCTGCAGCCGCATCCGGCCCAGCTGCTGCGAAGCATGCGCTTGGTCGATCCGCAGCACTCGGGGCGTGTTGGCGACTCCGAGAACGGCGGCGCTGGCGGTGCCGATGCGCAGGCGATAATCGCCGTAGGGCACGCTATCGAACAGCACATAGCCATCGAAATCGCTGACCGTCTGATAAAGCACGTGGCCGGCCGGATCGGTGAGCTCGATCGTCACTCCGCCCTGCGGCTCGCCTTCGGGGCCAAGCAGGACTGCCTCGATCTCGCCAGTCGGCGCGAGCGGCAGGAGGACCTTGGCGGCGACCCCGGGCCGCGGCACCACGACCATGCCCAGACCCTTGGGCCGGAGCAACGGATCGGGCAGGCTGCCCCCGTCGATCGAGACCAGCACTGGCACATAGGGCAGCAGCCCGTCGATCACCGCGCGCCCGGCCTTGTTGGTGGGCTTTTCGCTGTGCTTGAACCCTGCTTCGATCGCGACGCCTTCGACCGCCGGTTCGCCGTCCTGCTTGAGTCCGTCACCGTTATCGTCGCGGAACACCTCGATGCTCGCCTGGCCCTGCTGTGCGAGCTTCTCGCGCGACACCCGCCAGCCGCCGCCCGCCGGATCGGGACCGAGGCTCATCGCGAGCGTCAGTCCGAAACCGAGATTGCCGTGATTGTCGAGCGTCCCTTCGCCGCGCAGTGCAAAACGCGGGAATTGATGGACAAATCCCAGTGAAGCAGTGCGCCGGTCGCTCGCCGCATCCACATCATAACTCGCCCGCGCGGTGGTATCGCGGCCGAGCGGGGCTTCGGCGACCATCTGCGCCTGCTGAAATCCGGGCTTGTTGCCGTCGAGACCGAAGTGCGCCTGGCCGCGCAGGCGAATCCGCCCGAAACCGACGTTGCCGAGCACGCCGATCGCATTGCCCTGCGCCTCATTGGTCAAAAGTGCCGGATCTCCGGTGGCCGTGCGATGGAGCAGCTCGACGGTCAGGGTCGCGCGGCTGATCCGCAGCGAGCCTTGCGTTAACAATTCGGTAATCTTTACTCCGTCGCGCGAACGGTTCTGCCGCGCCGCCAGTTCGACCGGCAGGCGCCAGCCGCCGAGCCCGAGATGGCCGTTGATCCGGAACTCGGCTTCACTGCGCTGGCGGGCGTTGACCTGTTCGCTATCAAATTCACCGTCGACCCACAGCATATGCCCGGCGAAACGCCACGAGCCGAGCTTGCCCAAGGCCTCGCCGCGCCAGGCCCGGCCGGCGCCAAACTGCTGCGCGCCCGACAATTCGACCAGAACCGGCCCCATGGCGCGGCGCAAGGTGCCTTCGAAATAGTTTCGTCTGCGTCCGATCAGCATCGACGAGGTGTAGGCCACACCGACCGTAGTCCGGCGGTCAATTCCGTGCTCGATCCCGACACCCCAGCGCCAGCCGTTCATCGGATCCGACGATCCGCGCGAATTGCCGATCAGGTCATGCCCCTGATCGACCACCCCGGCCCAGTACCAGGTCTTGCCCGCCGGCAAGTTCTCGAGCCCGACCGGCATGTTCGAGCGTTCATGGCGAATCTGACCCTGCGGACCGTAAAGCACCACGTCGAACTCGTTATCGCCGAAGACCAGCTCGATATCGCCAAATTCATAGCGCCCGTCACCGCGATCGGCCTGATAGGCGCGCAATTCGCCGTTGCGGTAAAGCTCGGCATCCCAGCCGGCGGGCAGGATCCCGCGCAAGGTCGTGGTGCCAAACCGCGAGGGCAGGTTGAGCGGGCGGTTGCTGACGAACAGCCCCCGGCCATAGGCGCTTTGCGCGGTCAGTGCCGTTGGTTCGGTATCGACATCGCCGATGGCAAAGCGCGTCGCCTTGAGCGGGCCGAGCAGACCGCCCGCCGGATCGTTACGGTAAAGCTTGAGCCGCAGCGAATTGGGCGTGAGGCCATTCGTGCCGGCAAGGCGCGCGGTATAGCTCAGCCCCACCACCTCACCGCTGGCGAGCGCTTCGTACTGCACTTGCGCGCCGCTGCGCTGGCTCCACTGGGCTTGAACCTGCACATCGATCGAAGGCGTGCGCCAGGCACGATAAGGCGCATCGGCGTGCGGCAGGCTGGCGAGATCGAATTGGGTGTCGCGCGGGGCACGAAGTCGCGCGGCGCGACTTTTGCGCTCGATTGCCTCAAGGAACGGTAGCTTCTTGTCCGATTCCAGCCGAATCGACATCGATCCAAGGTCAGGCTTGAGGCGAACGCCCATCCAGTCAGACAGGGTCTTGAGATCGATGCACCAGCCTTCGGGGGTGTCATTGATCGCTCCGGCGCCTATTGAACGATTGCCGTTCACGTTTTGTACCATATTGGAGTCACGGTCGATGGTGAGGCGCTGATCCTCGGCGAATAGCCAGCCAGTCGCGCGGCGCGACTTTGTATCGACGCGCATCGGCAGATCGAGCGTCTGGACCAGATCGGCGAAATCGACGCAGACCCCTTGCGGGGTCTGGTAGCCACGCAAGGTATCGCCGATCTTGTATTGGCCAGAATGTAATTCGAGTAGCAAAGCGTCGTCTTCATTGGCGCGCCAGGTTTCTGCGCGCGCCGGGGCCGCCCAAACAGCCAAAGCCGCCGCACCCAGTGCAGCGGCCTTGCCGATCCGGAAGGTCAAGCCCCTCATGACGTCACGATTTGTCCAAGTACCTGATTTTACTGATGATCAAGGAAACGTTGCCGCAGTCTCGGCGATCAGGCCGCCGCCGTTTTCGGGCAGCTCGCGGTATTCGATCTTCACCGGGCCCTTGAGTTTGGCGAGCTGCTCGTCGCTGAGCGGGATGTGCACCTTGCGATGGGTGATTTCGGGGTACGCGGCGACGCCGCGCATTTCGAACAGCACGTCCCCGCGTGGGCCCTTGCCGATGAACTCGCCGTAGACCGAGCGTTGCCCGGAGCGCGCGAGATCGAGTTCGACAAAGCTGCCGCCTTCATCCTTGACCAGGTGCGAACCCGAAAGCGTCGCCCCACCCTCAAGCCGTCCGCGCCGGACGAATACCGGGATCGTGATGCCGTAGACCGGGATGAGCTTGATCGAGACCCCGGCGGCCGGTCCGCTGCTTTCCTCAGGCTTAAGCGCCGGCGGTACGGCCCGGAAGTTGAGGTGGACCCGGTATTCGCCATCGGCAATGCCTTCGGGCGGGCGGATCGAAATCCGCACCGACTGCGGCTGCCCCGGAAGCAGCGTAATCCGCCGCGGGGCGAAAGTGATCATTTGCAGGGCGGCCTGTTCGGCCGGGGTGGCTTCACCCTCCTTGACCTCGATGAAATCACCGTCCTCGGTCATCCGGCGCAGTTCCGCCGAAATCCGGTAGGTCGCGGGCTCTGTCCCGATGTTGCTGAGGATCACTTCGGAGCTTCCGCCCTGGCTGATGATCACCCGGGTCGGCGCGATCAGCAGATCGCCCTGCGCATGGACAGGAATAGCGGCCAATGCGGCAACGAGCGCGGCTCCGGCCATGATCAGGCGGCGCAGGCGTGAAACGGTCATTCTGGCGAGTCCCTTGGTCATGGCCCGCGATCGCCAGGCGCGACCTACGGGAATTACCCTAGGGGTTTAGGCAAAGAGGGTTAATTTGCGGCTAACCATGCCCGAACTGCAGACACGAAAAAGGGCCGCACCCGCGTGGAAGCGGATGCGGCCCATATCTCACGCCCGGGTCGGGGCGCGAAAAGACTTACTGATATTCGACCGAGACGACGAAGGTACCCGAATAGGTGCCCGCGACCTGCGCCGAACCGACTGTCAGGCGGCCACCTACGTTGAACTGTGCCTGACCCGAAGTCGCATCAAGCTGGACAACGCCACCAACCGGGTTCGCGTTGAACTGGTCGAGAACCATCTGATTCGGCGAAGCGGTGTTGCCGCCGAGGTACAGCGTCGACGTGGTGGTCGGCAGAGTCACGACAACGTTCGCGCCCTTCGAACCGGTGACGGTGAAGCCAGCCGGAGTGCGGGTGCCGGTCCACACGACCGAACCGGTCTGGGCAACGGTGCTGTCGGCATTGACCTTGACGGTGCCGCCGGTGTTGGCAGCGATCTGGCCGAAGTCGAGCGCGTTATCAGCGCTCAGCGTCAGCGACTGGAGGATTTCAGCGGTGGCGGTGGCGGTCGCCGAAGCGGCAGCCGAAGCCGAGGTAGCGAACGAAGCGGCGGCGAGTGCGGCGCCGACAGCGACAAAACGGAGCGTGTTACGCATGATCTTTTTGGTCCCTTCACAATTGCCAGCAACGCCACCGGCGCTGCCTCCGAATGGCTGGCAATTCCCCCCATTCGTTGCGGACTATGTAGGAACACTGTGTTCAGCGTTTACTTGTGAGCTTGGTTAACGGTTTGGCGCAAAAATTAACCTTTACGCTCAACCCTAAATGCCCCCGCCGGTGAGCCGCTGGCAAATCAGATCCAGCTGGTCGAGCGTGCGATAGCGGATCGTGACTGCCCCCGAACGCGGATCGGCATCGGTGTTGATGCGGACCGAAAGGCCAAGGAATTCCTCGAGATGGCTCTGCACTGCGGTAATATCCGCAGTGGCTTCAGGATCGCGGGCACCGCGGGCCCGGCGCGGCGCAGCTTGAGGCGATCCGCGCCGCACCAGCCGCTCAAGCTCACGCACCGACATATGCGCAGCAACCGCCTTGGCCGCCAGTTCGAGCGCATTTTCGGCGCCGATCAGCGCGCGGGCGTGACCCATCGACAATTTACCTTCCTCAACCAGCTCGATCACCGGCTCGGGCAAGGCAAGCAGTCGCTGCAAGTTGGCGACATGGCTGCGGCTCTTGTCGACCAGCGTGGCGATCTCGGCTTGGGTCAGTCCGTCGTCTTCGCTCAACCGGTGGTAGGCGCGGGCTTCCTCGATCGGGTTGAGGTCTTCACGCTGCAAGTTCTCGATCAAGGCGAGCGCAGTGACCTCACGGTCGCTGAGATCGCGAATGATTGCCGGGATTTCGTGCAATTGAGCACGCTGCGCCGCGCGCCAGCGGCGTTCGCCGGCGACCAGTTGCCATCGCCCCGCACCATGCGGGGTGACGATCACCGGCTGGATGACCCCGCGCGCGGCGATCGAAGCGGCGAGCTCGCTAAGCGCGGCTTCCTCGAAGCGGCGGCGGGGCTGGCCGGGGTGCGGCACGATGTCGGCTATGGGCAGCATAGCAAGGCCACTGGCGGGCACAGTGCCCGATGGTAGGGACGCAGCAACCAGTGGCTCCTCACGGCGGCTCTCACCCAGCAGGGCGCCAAGCCCGCGGCCCAGCGCCGGGCGTTTGGCGGTCATACGTATTACCGAATCGTCGCTCATGCGGCTTTCCTCTGTTCGGGCAGGCGCGAAATCAGCTCGCGCGCCAGCGCCATGTAGGCTTTGCTGCCCGAGCAAGTGTGATCGTAAACCAGTGCTGGCAGGCCGTGGCTCGGTGCCTCGGACAAGCGCACGTTGCGCGGGATCACCGCTTCGAACACCAGATTGCCCAGGCAGGAGCGTACGTCGTCGGCAACCTGGTCGGTCAGCCGGTTGCGCCGGTCGAACATTGTCAGCGCGATCCCGACGATCCCGAGGTCCTTGTTGAAGCGCTGCTGGACGCGCTCAACAGTTTGTAAAAGCTGGGAAAGTCCTTCGAGCGCGAAGAATTCGCACTGCAGCGGCACCAGCAGGGTGTCCGCAGCGCAAAGCGCGTTCAACGTCAGCAGCCCGAGCGAAGGCGGGCAATCGATAAAGGCGATATCATAGGCTGAATCGCCGCTCAGCGCGCTGCGCAACCGGTCGGTGCGATTATCCACCCCAACCAGTTCGATCTCCGCGCCTGACAGATCGACCGTCGCCGGGACCAGATCGAGGCCCGGAATCTTGGTACTCATGACGCATTGGCTCAGCGGCATCTGGTCGACCAAGAGGTCATAAGACGACGAGGTTCGGTCGCCGGCCAAGATGCCGATCCCGGTCGAGGCGTTGCCTTGCGGGTCTAGGTCGATCAGCAAGACCTTCCACCCCGTCGCAGCCATGGCCGTGGCGATGTTGATTGCCGTGGTGGTCTTGCCCACTCCGCCCTTCTGGTTGGCGATCGCTACGCGAATCACGGCTTTTTCCCTTTCCTGCGCGGCACTTGCCCCGCCAATTGACCGACAATCACGC
Source organism: Novosphingobium sp. (assembly GCA_046063275.1). Taxonomy (GTDB): domain Bacteria; phylum Pseudomonadota; class Alphaproteobacteria; order Sphingomonadales; family Sphingomonadaceae; genus Novosphingobium. The sequence continues at coordinate 6,872 of JBJTLY010000097.1, forward strand.
CGGCTTCGGCATCGCTGAGCGACTGTTCCACGTGGAACATATGCTTCCACCCAGAGAGCGCCAACAGTTCCTGCGCGGCGGAACGGCCTTTGGGCAACAGCCAGGTGGTGTCGCTTGTGGAAAATCGTGCGGACAATTCAAGCAACTTGGGGAGCGGGGCGAAGGCGCGGGCTGAAATCGCGCGGAAAGGCGCGCTCGGCAGGGCTTCGAGCCGGCCGCAAAAGATTTCTGCAGCTTCGAGGCCCAGTTCACGCCGTGCCGCTTCGAGCCATTCGGTTCGGCGCGGTCGCGATTCGACCATGACCACGCGGCATTCGGGGCGCAGCGCCGCGATCACCAGGCCGGGAAACCCTGCCCCGGTGCCGAGATCGAGCCACGGCGCGGATGTTTCACGTGGAACATGGTGCAGGAGCTGCGCCGAATCGGCAATGTGCCGGACCCACACCTGTTCAAGACTGGCCGCAGATACGAGGTTCTGACGCAGGTTTTCCTCGCGAAGCATGGCCACAAGGTGTTCAAGCCGCGCCATTGCTTCGGGTGTGCCTTCAGGCAGCTCCGCCAACCAGGACCTGGCCTGGGTTTCGCTCGAAATGCTCATGCGGCGCGGCGCCGGGCGTGGACGAGGAGCGCCGCGAGCGCAGCGGGCGTTATGCCTGGCACCCTGCCTGCCGCGGCGAGCGTGGCGGGCTGCACCGCGGTCAGCCGCTCGACCATTTCACGTGAAAGCCCGGGGATATCGGAATAAGGGAAGCTATCGCCAAGCGCGAGACCCTCCCCGGCCCGAAGATCGCGAAGTTCGTTCTCCTGCCGCGCAAGGTATGGCGCATAGGCGGCGTCTTCGGCCACTTCCTCAGCCAGCGCGCGATCGTCGGGCAAACCGCCCTCGATCCAAGGTTCAAGACTTGCAAGATCAATCCCGCCAAAGCGCAGCCACTCGCGCAGCGGCAGACGGCCTGCGTCGGCCCGCACCGGCAACCCCGCCCTGGCAAGCTCGCTGCCACTGGCACCCGCTTCCAACCGCTCAATGAATTGGCCGCGTTCGATCTCACGCTTTGCAAACCAATCGGTGCGCTCGGCACCGATGCACCCCACCCCCAAACCCAGCGGCGTAAGCCGCGTGGAAGCATTGTTGGCGCGCAGGCGCAGTCGGTATTCGGCGCGTGCGGTGAGCATACGGTATGGCTCGCTCACGCCGTGCAGGGTGAGATCGTCGACCATCACCGCGATGTAGCTGTTCGCGCGGTCGAGCGCGGGCGCTTCGCGCTCAAGGACCGCGCAAGCCGCATGGAGCCCCGCAACCAACCCTTGGGCCGCAGCCTCCTCGTACCCGGTGGTACCGTTGATTTGCCCGGCGCAATAGAGGCCTGGGATCGCCCGGACTTCAAGACTCGAGCGCAGCGCGCGCGGATCGATGTGATCGTATTCGACCGCATAGCCCGGCACCGCCATCTCGACCCGCTCGAGACCCTCCATGGTCCGGAGCATGGCAAGCTGCACATCGGCCGGCAGCGAGGTGCTGATGCCGTTGGGATAAACCAGATGGGTGTCGAGACCCTCGGGCTCCAGAAAAACCTGGTGGCCATCGCGATCGGCAAAGCGATGGATCTTGTCCTCGATCGACGGGCAATAGCGCGGCCCGGAGGCGCCGATCGCGCCTGAAAACAGCGGTGAGCGGTGAAGATTGGCGCGGATGACGTCATGGCTTGCCGGGTTGGTTCGGGTGATCGCGCAGAACACCTGCGGCAGTGGACGCGCCGGCGTGAGCGCCGACATCGTCCACGGCTCTTCATCGGAGGGCTGCTCGGCCAGCCGGGCCCAGTCGATGGTCCGACCATCGAGCCGCGGCGGGGTGCCGGTCTTGAGCCGCGCCAATGGCAGCTGAGCCTCGCGCAGTTGGGCAGCAAGCTTCTGCGCCGAAGCCTCACCGATGCGTCCACCGATGATCCGCTCTTCGCCGCGGTACAGCACGCCACCGAGGAATGTGCCCGTGCAGAGGACGATAGCTTTTGCGGCCAGGCTGGTGCCATCGGCGAGTTCGATCCCGCAGACCCGCTCGCCTTCAAGCCGCAGCGCAGCCGCCTCGCCTGCCACCAGCGCGAGATTGCCCTGCTGCCCCAGCAGGCGCTGGACTTCAGCCTTGAAGCGTTTGCGGTCGGCCTGGACCCTTGGCCCCTGCACCGCGCTGCCCTTCGAGCGATTGAGCATGCGGTAGTGGATCGCGCCCGCGTCGGCAGCGCGGGCGATGATGCCGTCGAAGGCATCGACCTCGCGCACCAGGTGGCCTTTGCCCAGCCCGCCGATCGCCGGGTTGCAGCTCATTGCTCCGATCGCCGCAAGATCGAAGCTGACCAAGGCAACGCGCGCACCCATCCGGGCGGCCACCGCAGCGGCTTCCACCCCGGCGTGTCCGCCGCCAACAACGATGATGTCGTAGCCGTCCATTACCGCGCCCTTAGCGCAGCCGTGTTTCACGTGGAACAGTGATTAGCCGAACCGGCGGAAAGATGTTCCACGTGGAACAGTGCCGCTACTTTCCGATGCAGAAGCGCCCAAACAGGGCATCGAGCATGTCTTCGGTGGTCGTCCGGCCTAGCAAAGCGTCAAACGACAGCCGGGCAATGCGCAAAGCTTCGGCCATCAAGAGAGTGTCCTGCTCGTGCCGCGCGGCAGCCAGCGCCCGCTGCGCATGGCGCAGGTGCATGTGCTGGCGTTCGTTGAGCGCGGCCTCACCCGGGCCGGGCAAGGCAATCCTCGCGGTCTGCACCAGATCTTCGCGCAGGGCATCGACGCCCTCCCCGGTCTTTGCCGAAATGCGGTGACGCGGCGTGCGTTTGGCCGCTCCCCCTGCCCGATCGACCTGTGCCTCGATCTCCCAGGCACCTTCGGGACCCGCACCTTCCGGCCCAAGCCACAGCACCAGATCCGCCCGGTCAAGCGCTTCCAGCGCCCGCTCGATTCCGATCGCCTCGACTTCATCGTTCACGGTGTCGTGCAAACCGGCCGTGTCGGCAAACAGGAACGGAACCCCGGCGTAAGCCACGGGGCGCGTCAGCACATCGCGGGTGGTCCCTGGAATGGGCGTGGCAATCGCTGCCTCTGCTTCGACCAACACATTGAAAAGCGTACTCTTTCCGGCGTTTGGCGGTCCAGCGATGACCACCCGGTAGCCTTCGCGCAATTGTTCGGCGCGGGGGCGAGCGAGCCATTGCGCCAGTTCGGTTTCCAGTACCGCCAGTTGCACCGCAAAATCGGCGGGAAGCAACGCAACGTCGTCCTCGTCACCAAAATCGAGCACCGCCTCGAGCGCAGCGGACTGCTTGAGCAGGCTTTCACGCCAATGCTCGACCTGCCGCGAGAAGCCCCCGCCCGCCATGGCCATGGCGGACTGGCGCTGCAGCTCGGTCTCGGCAGTGAGCAGGTCGGCGAGCCCCTCAGCCTCGGCCAGGTCGATCTTGCCATGGGCAAAGGCGCGGCGGGTGAATTCGCCGGGTTCGGCGCGGCGCAGCCCGGGCAATGCCTCAAGTGCGGCCTCAAGCGCCGCGATCACCGCGCGGCCGCCATGGCAATGGAGCTCGAGCGTGTCCTCTCCGGTTGCGCTGTGCGGCGCCGGCAGCCAGAGCGCCAGACCGCGGTCGAGCGGAGCGCCTGATGCGTCGCGGAACGTTGCGGTAACCGCATGTCGCGGCTGGATCGCCTTGCCCAGCATAGCCTTCATCGCCTCCGCTGCCGCAGGTCCGCTGACCCGGACGACGCCGATCGCTGCGGGAGGCGCGCCGCTCGACAATGCAAAAATGGTGTCAGTCATGCCATAAGTGGCTGAGCGGGTGCTCAGTCGTCCTTCTTCTTGCCCGCCCCCGCGGAAAATGCCGCCCCGCTTTCCATGAACTGCTGGAACAGCTTCATCCCCATCTGTCCCATCGGCGCGATGCCCTTGGCGAAATCCTCGATTTGCTCGACGCTGCCCGCACCCTTCATCGCCTTGGAGACCATGTCGACATAGACCGAATTGGCCTTCGACACATCGGGCAGGCCCAGAAAGGTGCGCGCCTCCTCGGGAGTGCATTCGATCTCGACGTGGACTTTCATGGGCCTTGCTCCTCGTGAGCCACAAGCTGGCATAGCCCCTTCACAAAGTCCACGCCGCGCTTAGGGTGCCGGTAAACCAGCTTGCGGAGAAACCGATGACCGAAACCGTGCAGATTGAATCGATCAAGGGCGACGGCTCAATCCCCGCCTACGTCGCGCGGCCCGCCGGCACCCCCTCTGCTGGCATCATCGTCATTCCCGAAATCTTCGGGGTCAACGCAGGAATCCGCCAGAAATGCGATAAATGGGCCGAGGCCGGGTACCTTGCCATCGCGCCTGACATCTTCTGGCGCTTCGCTCCCGGGGTCGAGCTCAATCCCGACGTTCCCGCTGAGCTTCAGCAAGCTTTCGGTTACTTTCAGCAGTACGATCCCGCGCTGGGGGTCTACGACATCGAGGCGACGATCCGCTGGCTGCGCAGCCAGGGCGCAGCCAAGGTCGGCTGCGCGGGTTACTGCCTTGGCGGCCGACTCGCCTACATGGCTGCGGCGCGCACCGATATCGACGCTTCGGTCGGCTATTACGGGGTGATGATCGATACGATGCTCGATGAAGCGCATCACATTGCGAAACCGCTGATGTTGCACATTCCCACAGCAGACCATTTCGTCACCCCCGATGCTCAGGCTGCAATCCACGCCGCGCTCGACGGTCATCCTCGCGTGACGCTGCACGATTACCCCGGCCTCGACCACGGTTTCGCCGCCGAAATGGGCGACCGCCGCGATTCGGCCGGGGCGCAGCTGGCAGACAGCCGGACCATGGCGTTCCTCAAGGAGAACCTCGCATGAAGGGCGGTGAATACGGTCTCGCCAAATGGCACGAATACATGGAATCGGGCGGCGATCTGACCCTGCTCGGCGCGATGATCGATGACGATGCGGTCTTCCACTCACCCGTGGTGCACACCCCGCAAGTGGGCAAAGCCAAGGTCATGGCCTACCTTGGCGCGGCGGCACAGGTGCTTGGCGGCGATGGGTTCACGTATGTCCGCGAACTGATCGACGGCAATCAGGTCTGCCTGGAGTTCACTAACGAGCTCGGTGGTATTCACGTCAACGGGATCGACCTGATCGAGTTTGACGATGCCGGGAAGATCAAGGATTTCAAAGTGATGGTCCGGCCGATGAAGGCCATGAACAAGCTCTGGGAACTGATGGCGGCGCAGCTCGAGAAGGCTGGCTAGAGCAGCTCGCGGAAAAACCTCAGCCGCGCTTCGACACTGTCCAGCGGCAAATCGATCGGGTCATACCCGTAGCGCCGCCAGGCTGCGGTAACCGCCTCGTCGCTGGCCACAGCTTCGTCCCATGTCTGGATGCGTTCGGCGTCTTGCCGGTAGATTTCGCGCCAGGCCGGGGCGCGGAGGATCGGGCCGGCGTAGCGCAGGCGGCGGCAGGCGAGGTCCACCGCCTTGGGTACTGGCAATCCCGACACGTCGAGAAAGCCGACCACATCGGGGAAACCGCGGTCAAACAGCACAGGTCCCGGATTTACCGCATGGCGCTCAAATTCGTGGGCATGTGCCTCAAGCATAGCCTCGGCGAAGCCCAGCGGGTCGCTCTCGCGCAGCGTCATCCCGCCAGGTGCCTGCAACAGTTCGCGCGCGACTTCGGGTGAGGTCATAAGCCCCGCTGCTGCCGCAGCATCGAGCAAGGTCGATTTCCCTGCCCCCGGCGCGCCGGTCAGTACGGCGCGGACAGGCAGGGCAATGGTCACGCGCGGCTCGACTCGTCGATCCGGCAGCCTCCGCCAAGCTCCCACTCGGCCTGATCGGGCGGTTCCCACATGCCTTCCATGAAATCGAACATCTGGCGGTCGACCTGCATGGCGTAGGTTTCGCCCTGCTCCTTGTTGCGGCGGTTGACGCGGTACCAGCGCTCGTCGGCGCGCACGTCGACGAAGTGAACGGCGCAAGTGAGGCCAGTTTCGGCAGCCATTGCCCGAAACCGGTCGCGGTGCTCGCGCCGGGTAAACCCCAGATCGAGCAGTGCCGGTACGCCGCGCGCGGCGAGCTGCCGTACCTGCGCGAAAATCAGCGCCTCACAGCGCCCGATCCGCTCCATCGTCCAGGCGAATTCGAGCGGCTGCGGGCTGTCCGCCCAGAACAGCGCGGTCATCCACTCGTCGATCGAGAAGCGCACCCCGCCCAGCTCATCGGCGAGCTTGAGCGCGTAAGTGGTCTTGCCGGCCCCGGTGCAGCCGACAACAAGGATCATGTCGGCTGCCATCGGGCGTCCCTACTGGTTCATCGTCGCGAAGAAGTCTTCGTTGGTCTTGGAATCCTTCATCTTGTCGAGGAGGAATTCCA
>JBJTLY010000004.1:0-5399 GCA_046063275.1 Novosphingobium sp.
TTACGATGCTGTCGAGCAGGTGCGCTACGAAGCGCTTGGCTCGCGAAATTACGAAGGGATGCGCGGCAATCTTGATGCCGCCAACGCGGTACGGCTGGGCGGCGATCCGATCACCCGCGCGACCCGGCCCGATGAGGTACCAGTGCCGCAGGCGCTGGCGCTGCTCCTGCGCGAACACTTGACCGGCCAGCCGGTGCCCGAAGTGGCCGAGGCCGGGGTGGCGATGGTCCGCCAGTGGATCGAGGAGCGCGCCGCAGCGGACTTCGAGGGGCTGTCGCTGCTGCTCGACGACCAGCAGGCCTTCCAGAACCTGACGCTCGACATGCTCCAACATCTCGAACTGACCCAGGCCAGCCCGCTCGACCAGGAAACCGACGAAGGCGACGACGCCGACGGCGAGGATCAGGACGACGAGAACGCTGATGACAGCGAGAGTGCCGAAGACCAGTCCCCGAGCGAAGTCGCTGCCGAACCCAGCGAGGGCGACGAAGAAGGCGACAGCGAAGCCGAGCGCGAGACCGAAGATAGCGATTCCGAGGGCGAGGAAGGCGAAGAAGGCGAGGAGGGGATGCTCCCCGTCCGGCCCAACCGCCCGTGGACCGAGCTGCCGAGCAAGTTCGACTACAAGGCCTATACCGAAGCCTTTGACGAAGTCGTCGCCGCGAATGAGCTGTGCGACGAGGAAGAACTGACCCGGCTCCGCGCCTATCTCGATGCGCAGCTCAAAGGCCTGCAGGGGATCGTCACCAAGCTCGCCAACCGGCTGCAGCGGCGGCTGATGGCGCAGCAGAACCGCAGCTGGGATTTCGATCAGGAAGAAGGCATGCTCGATGCCGCACGGCTCGCCCGGGTGGTGATCTCGCCGGGCCATTCGCTGAGCTACAAGATCGAGCGCGAGGTTCAGTTCAAGGACACCGTGGTTACGCTGCTGATCGACAATTCGGGTTCGATGCGCGGGCGGCCGATCTCGATCGCCGCGATCAGTGCGGACGTGATGGCGCGCACGCTCGAACGCTGCGGGGTCAAGACCGAGATCCTCGGCTTCACCACCCGCGCGTGGAAAGGCGGGCAGAGCCGCGAAGCCTGGCTCGGCGGGGGCAAACCGGCACAGCCGGGCCGTCTCAACGACCTGCGCCACATCGTCTACAAGAAGGCCGACGAACCCTATCGCCACGCCCGCAAGAACCTCGGCCTGATGATGCGCGAGGGGCTCTTGAAGGAAAACATCGACGGCGAGGCGCTGCTCTGGGCGCACACCCGCCTGCTCGCGCGCGCCGAAGATCGCCGCGTGCTGATGGTCATTTCCGATGGCGCGCCGGTCGATGACAGCACGCTCAGCGTGAACAACGCCGGCTACCTCGAACTGCATCTGCGCAAGGTGATCGACTGGATCGAACGGCAATCGCCGGTGCAACTGGTCGCGATCGGCATCGGCCACGATGTCACCCGTTACTATCGCCGCGCGGTGACGATCATGGATGTCGAGCAGCTCGGCGGGACGATGATCGAACAGCTCGCCGGGCTGTTCGAGGAGGAATAGGCTTGACCCGCCGATTTAACCGACCGATTAAACCGGTATGAACATGTCCGTCACCGAAGCCATTACCAGCCGCCGCTCGATCCGCGCGTTCCTCGACAAGCCGGTCGATCAGGCGGCGCTGCGCCGCGTGCTCGAAACCGCGCAGCGCGCGCCGTCGGGCGGGAACACCCAGCCGTGGAATGCAGTGATGCTGACCGGGGAGCCGCTTGCCGCACTACTCGCCAAGGTGGCCGAGGTCGTGCCGCAGGGCCGGGCGGCCTTCGCGCCTGAGTACGACGTCTATCCGCCCGAGCTTGAAGGCCGCTACGAGGCGAGCCGGTTCGGGGTGGGTGAGGCGATGTACGCCGCGCTGCAGATCCCGCGCGAGGACAAGATGAGCCGCCTCGCCTGGTTCGCGCGCAACTTCCAGGCCTTCGGCGCGCCGGTGCTGATGCTGGTCCATACTCCCAAATACATGGGCCCGCCGCAGTGGTCGGACATCGGGATGTGGCTGCAGAGCGTCGCGCTGCTGCTGCGCGAAGAGGGGCTCGACAGCTGCTTTCAGGAAGCCTGGGCGGTCTATTCCAAGCAGATCCGCGAATGCGTGGACATTCCCGAGGATCACATCTTCTTCTGCGGCGTGGCGATCGGCTGGGGTGATCGCGATCACCCGGTCAACCAGTTCCCGGTCGCGCGCGGCGATCTGGACGAAGCGGTGCGCTGGGTGGGGTTTTGACCTGACGCGCGCGCGCCACTAAGGCGCAGGAATGACCGATACCCCGCTCATGCTGTTCAACAGCCTGACTCGCAGCCTTGAAGAATTCAAACCCGTCCACCCGGGCGAGGCGCGGGTCTATTCGTGCGGGCCGACGGTCTACAATTACCAGCACATCGGTAACATGCGGGCCTACGTCTTTGCCGACACGCTGGGCCGGGTGCTGCAGTTCAAGGGCTACAAGCTCACCCACGTCATCAATATCACAGATGTCGGGCACCTCACTTCGGATGCCGATACGGGCGAAGACAAAATGGAGGCGATGGCCGCGCGCGAGGGCAAGAGTGCCTGGGATATCGCGCGGTTCTATCAGGAGGATTTCGAGCGCGACCTGCAGCGTCTGAACGTGCAGCCGAAAGTCCATCCCCGGGCGACCGAATATGTCGAGGCGATGATCGCATGGGGCAAACAGATTGCACCCAAGCACTGCTACGAACTCGACAGCGGGCTCTACTTCGATGTCTCGACCGTCTCCGACTACGGCCGCCTCGCGCGTGCTCATACCGACGAGGGCGAGAGCCGGATCGAACCCGTCGACGGCAAGCGCAACGCCGCCGACTTCGCGATCTGGCGCAAGACCCCGCCGGGCGAGACGCGCCAGATGGAATGGGATTCGCCATGGGGCAAAGGCGCGCCCGGGTGGCACCTCGAATGCTCGGTGATGAGCGGCGACCTGCTCGGCTTCCCGTTCGATATCCACACCGGCGGGATCGACCACCGCGAAATTCACCACCCCAACGAGATCGCCCAGAACCAGGCGCATTGCTGCACCAACGGGTTGGACAAGGCGTCCAATTCGGGCGCCAACATCTGGATGCACAACAACTTCCTGATCGAACGCAGCGGCAAGATGAGCAAGTCGTCGGGCGAGTTCCTGCGGCTCCAGCTGCTGATTGACAAGGGGTATCATCCCTTGGCGTACCGGATGATGTGCCTGCAGGCGCATTACCGGTCGGAGCTAGAGTTCAGCTGGGAAGGGCTGGGGGCGGCTTTGGTGCGGCTGAAGCGGTTGGTGATGGGGGTGGAGAAGTGGCGCGGTGTACCGGGCAACGCTTCTTCTAATCCTGCTCAGAAGGTCGATTACAGCAATTCGTGGTTCAATCGCTTTGACGATAGAGTCTCCGATGATCTCCATGTCGAGACCGCGCTCGTGTTTCTGGACGAGGTCGTGGCTGCGAAAGATTCTGAGATTTCGCCTAACGACAGGAACAAACTGATCGGTACTTTTGACCAAGTGTTCGGGTTCGGTCTCGAAACACTCACCCGCACCGATCTCCGCATCCGCCCCAAAGCAGCCACCATCACCGAACCCGAAATCGACGCCATCCTCGCCCAACGCAAGGAAGCCCGCGCCACCAAGGACTGGGCCACCTCCGACCGCCTCCGCGACGAACTCGCCGCGCAGGGCGTCGAGGTGATGGACGGCGATCCGCTTGGCTGGGACTGGAAGTTCTGATGCAGCCGTGCGCACCATGTTGCGCACACATGTTGACATTTCACCGTTCGATGTGTAATTAACTGCACATGGAGCTGGATAGTCGCAAGATCGTCAAGCGGCTCCTAGCGGATGGCTTTGTCGCGATATCGAGCAAGGGTTCGCATCACAAGTTCCGCAAGGGCGGGCTGACGGTGATCGTCCCGCACCCGAAAAAGGATCTGCCGCTCGGAACCGCACGCAGCATCGCCAAGATGGCAGGATGGGAATGATGCAGTATTTTTATGCCGTAGTGCACAAGGACGAAGACAGTGCGTTCGGGGTGACTTTCCCCGATCTTCCGGGTTGTTTTTCGGCCGCCGACCTGATCGACGATGTCTTGCCGAATGCCTGCGAGGCGCTCGAACTGTGGTTTGAGGATGCCGAGAATGTCGTGCCGATGCGGCTCGATCAGGCGCGCGCGGCGGTAGCAGCCGATCTGGCCGAAGGCGCATTCCTGATCGCGGTTCCGCGCATCCGCCGGTTGGGCAAACAGGTCCGCGCCAACATCTCGCTCGATCGCGGAATGCTTGATGCGATTGATCGCGCCGCCAGCGAACGCAGCCTGACCCGCAGCGCGTTCCTCGCTGACGCAGCGCGCAACGAAATCGAGCGGCGCCACTGATATGAAACTCTGGCGCCTGACCCGCGCGCCGTTTGTTGCGCTCGACGGGAAGGGAGCCGAGCTTAACGGCGCGCGTTATGCGCCGGCGGGCTATCCGGTGGTCAGCCTGGCCTCCGAGGCCGGGCTCGCGGTACTGGTGGCGCTGCGGTACCAGCCGCGCGACCTGCAGGGCATTCCCGATGACTTCGTGCTCGGCTGGACCGAGGTCGATGCCGCGCCCGAGCGGGTTCCCGATCCCGATGAGGAGACTATCCGCAACTTCATCGGTGAGTGGCTGGCCGAGAAACGCTCGCTCTGCGCCGCGATTCGCTCGCGCGTGCTGCCCGAAGCAGACGTGATCTATCTCAACCCCGCGCACCCCGATGCGGCACGGGTCGCGCCGCTAACCACCCGGCGGTTCAGCTTTGCCGAGTGCCTGCACACCCCGCCGATGCTGGCGCGTTTCGACGCCGCCAGGGGCTAGGCCTCGTCGAGCAGCAACAGCTGAACCTCGACCTCAAGCCGCGGCTGCGGGAGAGCAGTGTGCTCGACCCGGATCACGGCAGCATCGGCCACGAGTTGCCGGGGAATGGCGAATTCGTGTTCGGGCAGGGCGTCGATGAAGCGCTCGCCGGCTTCTACCGATTGGGTGCCGGTGAAGCTCAGCACAACGGTGTGGCGCGTGCCCGTAAATGTGACGCTGGCCCAGCTCCGTTCGGCGTGGCGAACCAGTTCGGCCTGACCACCCGCAAGTTCGAGCAAGGCTGAAAGCAGCGGCATCCAGGGGGTGCGGCGCGCCGCGCGCCGAGTGGCGGAAAGCATGGCGGCATCAGCCGAAAGATTGATTTGCACGGGCATCCTCGCGATAAATGTTCATGAAATGTTCCACACGTTTCGCGGTTGCAACACGAGGTGAGCGGCCGTTGCGCAGATCCTGGACGAAGCGCGGATCGTGGGCAGCTAGCCGCCCGAACTTGGTCCAGGGCATTCCCGTTTCACGCAAGAAGCGTTCGATCCGGGTAATCAA
>JBJTLY010000098.1:0-3367 GCA_046063275.1 Novosphingobium sp.
GGCAACTGCGGCTAGCGCCAGAAATCCGCTGCGCCAGCCATGCAAGGCAATCACCCGCTCCATCAACGGCGAGGCCACGATCGTACTGACCGAAATGCCGACGCCGACCAGACCAAGCGCCAGCCCGCGATAGCGCCGGAAATGGGCGTTGATCGGCCGGGTGATCAACACGGTCGAACTGCCCCCGCCGATGAAGCCGATGATCATGGTGCCGACGAACATCGCGGCAAAGCTGCCTGCGCCGTACCACATCGCGATTTCGGTTGCGGCCATGATCAGGGTGCAGGCCAGGAAAAGGCGGTGGAAGCTGATCCGATCGCACAGCCAGCCGATCACCGGCGCACCGACCGCTGCGGCGATGATCGCCGACTGGATCTGCCCACCCTGCGCGCGCGACAGATGCAGGTCTGCCGCCATCGGCAGGACGAACAGGTTGAAGGTATAGAACAGCAGCGAGATGCCGGTCGCATTGGCCAAGGCCCCGGCCAGCACGATGCGCCAGCCTGTCGCCCATTCGGTGGAACTTGAAGGAGCTGTCACTTCGGCAGCTCAATCCTCCACCGCGAAGCTGATCTCGGCGTGGTCCTGCAGCCGCTGGACCAAGGCTTCACCGAGCAGCGCGCCCGGGGTTGCGACGCCGCCCGGGGCATCGCAATCGAGCAGGGCGATTCCGGTCTCGGCGAGCATCCGGCTGGTCGAGCCGTAGCCCGGATCGTAGCGGCCCTTGACCCCGTAGCGCAGGGTCTTGCCGTCTTCGAACTCGCCGATGAACAGCACGTCGTAGTGACCGTTCTCGCGCTCTTCGGGGGTGGGCCCTTCACCCGGCTTGGGCGGCTTGGCCCCGAACGGGTTCTTGAGCATTTCGCCCACCGCATGCGCGGCCTTCTTGCCCAGTTCGCCCGCGCTGGTCAGCATCATCTCGTCGTAGCGGAAGTCTTCGCCATAGGGATGGCCGAGCAGCAGGTTGGTGCGGTGGACGTTCTTGGTGTTGATCGTTGCCATGATGAACGGCGCGGCCCACTTGCCCTCGCTCTCTTCGTATTCGGGCACCAGTCCCATCGGCTGGCTCGGCCCCTCGAAACCGGGCGCAAGTCCGAACGGGCTCTGCAAAATCGGGATCAGCTTGGGGTTCTTGGCGGCAGCTTTCATCGTCTCGGTCAGGCTCGCCACGGTGCCGCCACTGGCAGCGCCCTGCATCGCGCGAACGCGGCCCTTGACGCGCGGCGCAGGCTTGCCGAAGCGCTTTACCGCTTCCTTCTGCAGCATCAGCACGCCCAGATCGAACGGGATCGAATCGAAGCCCGAGGAGAACGAGATCCGCGCGCCCGACGCCTTGGCCTCAGCATCGTATTTGTCGATCATTTCGCGCATCCAGCCAGGCTCACCGCACAGGTCGGCATAGTCGGTTCCGGCCTCGGCGCAGGCCTTGACCAGTGGCTCGCCGTAAAGCTGGTAGGGTCCGACCGTCGTCAGCACCACACGGGTGCTTTCCGCCAGCGCCTTCATGCTTGCAGGATCGTCCGAGTTGGCTTCGATCAGCGGGGTATCCGCGGGGGCTCCAATCAGGTCACGCACTTCGGCCAGCTTGGCCTTGCTGCGTCCGGCCATCGCCCATTTGACGCCGCTATCGGCGTGATGGTGCGTCAGGTATTCGGCGACCAGACGTCCGGTGTAACCGGTAGCGCCGTAGACAACGATATCGAACGGGCGGTCTGCCTTGGCGGTCATGTCAGCTCTCCATTGCCCCGACTCTGCGGGTTCTTGTCAGGCCAAGAACTGCACGGGCCGGGTGGCAATGTCGAACTGATTTCGCTTGCCGCTACGGCAAGCTGGCCGCGGTTAGTCGCCCTTGCGTGCGTCCAGGCTCATGGAACCAGCGCCATGAGCGTAAAGCTGCAGGAATCCGCCGGCGAGACCCAGGTTCTTCATGAACATGATCATCATCGTCTGGTCGGCGAAATTGGAATGGAACAGCACCGCAGTAAGCAGGCAGAACCCGGCGAGCAGCAGTGCGGTGATGCGGGTCTGCCAACCCACCAGGATGGCAAGGCCAGCCAGCAACTCGAACGCCGCAGCGGGCAGCGCCAGTGCCGAAGGCACCCCGGCGCTCTGCATGTAAGCTCCGGTGCCAGCAAGGTTGCCGAACTTGCTCACCCCGCCAAGGATGAAGATCAACGACAGGAAAAGGCGCCCCAGCGGCGCCGCAAGATTGTTCATGACAATTCCCCTCAAGTCCGGCCGCCCCTGCGCCCGGTTCGGAGAATTGAGCCGATTTGCCCGATCGTGGCAAGGATATTCGTGTTACCGAACGGTCACAGAAATCATTGAGGGCGAGGCAATGTCACTGCGCCCCTTCAGTCACTGCCACCACCGCCGAAGGCGAGTTTCGGGTATTCCGTCGCGATCGGCATCGATCACGGGGCGGTCTGCAGCGACCGGGGCCCCTCCCTGAACTGCTTCGGCACGACCTTCCGCGCGCGCGGCGCGCAGCTCGGCTTCGTGAATACGCCGCTCAGCGTCGAGCGTTGTCTCATCGCGTTCACGCTCGACATTGCGCACGGCGTGCTGGCTCTGCCGCTCGCGCCGCATCGAATCCCACGACCACCACATCTGGCTGTGAGCAAATACCATCAGCATGCCCCCCATGATCGCCAGGTTCTTGAGTGCCTGGGCGAGCTGCATCGGATCGGCGAATTTGTGGTGGAAGAACAGCGTCGCCAGCCCGATAAACACAAACAGCAAGATGGAAACCAGCCGCGTCGCCAGTCCGAGACCCAGCGCGAGGCCAGCCAGAATCTCGAAAGCGCCGGTCGGGATCGCCAGACCACCCGGCAGGCCTACGCCGGTAATCATCGCCTCGGTACCCGAGACATCCATGAATTTGCCTATTCCGGATATGACGAAGATGACGGCGAGCAGAACCCGGCCGATAATGGCGGCGATTGTCGACATGGCAGCACTCCGATCCGCTTCCCCAGGAATCAAAGCGCGCTACATCGCAATAGGTTCCCTCAAAGCCGCGGCAGCGTGACCCCGCGTTGGCCCATGTATTTGCCCGCGCGGTCGGCATAGCTCGTTTCGCACGGCTCGTTCCCTTGCAGGAACAGGAACTGGCATGCGCCCTCGTTGGCGTAAATCTTGGCCGGAAGCGGGGTGGTGTTCGAGAATTCCAGCGTGACATGGCCTTCCCAGCCGGGCTCAAGCGGGGTGACATTCACGATAATCCCGCAGCGGGCGTAGGTGCTTTTGCCGAGGCAGATGACCAGCACGTCACGCGGTACGCGGAAGTATTCAACGGTGCGGGCCAGCGCGAACGAGTTGGGCGGGATGATACAGACGTCGGTCTCGCGGTCGACCAGGCTCTTGC
>JBJTLY010000099.1:0-4457 GCA_046063275.1 Novosphingobium sp.
GCCGGGCGGCGGCTGCGCAGTTCGGCAATCAGGCTGCAGGCTTCGTCACCCGGCACCCATTGATCGAGGATAATCGCGCTGAGCTGCATCCCCTGGCGGGTTCCCAGCGTGGCGATCGCCGTTTCGCTGTCGCCCACGACCAGTGTCCGCCACCCCTCGCGCGAGGCGAGCGCGGTGATCAACCGGCTCTGCGCCGGCTCATCGTCGATCAGCATAAGGGTGCGCTGTTCGATTTCGGCCATAGGTCCCGTATTTGCCCCATCCGGGGCGAGCTCTGCCCCAAGTCCCCAGCGATACCGCGATTGGGTAAAGACCCCATTAAGGCTGAGGTTAGCTCTTGAGGGGACGGAAGGAGGGCGATAGGGAAGCGGGCGAAACAGCAATCCACAGACAGGGACTCTTACCTATGGCCAGCGGCAACGACCAGAAGGCGCACGAATCCACTTACACCGGCTTCATCGGGCTGGTGAAATTCACGATGGTTGCGGTCGCGCTGATCGCCGCCTTCGTCATCTTCATGATCACCAAGTAAGCGGGCCCGGGCGGGTGCGGATCGCGGTCCTCAAAGAGACCGCAGCGGGCGAAAGCCGCGTTGCGGCGAGCCCGGAAACGGTGAAGAAATTCATTGCTTTGGGCGCGAGCGTCGCGATTGAGGCGGGCGCGGGCCTGGGTGCGGCGATCTCAGATGCCGACTATACCGCTGCGGGGGCCGAAGTGACCAAGGATGCGGCCAAGGGCGCGGATATCGTGCTGGGCGTGCAAGGGCCGGATGTGGCCGCACTGAAGGGTGCCAGCAAGGGCGCGTGGATCGTCGCCGGGCTCGACCCGTTCGGCCAGCGCGCGCGGATCGATGCCTATGCCAAGGCCGGGTTCGAGGCACTGGCGATGGAATTCATGCCGCGCATCACCCGCGCGCAGTCGATGGACATCCTCTCGAGCCAGTCGAACCTGTCGGGCTACAAGGCGGTGATTGAGGCGGCGAACGCCTATGGCCGCGCATTTCCGATGATGATGACAGCGGCGGGCACGGTCAGTGCGGCGAAGTGTTTCGTGATGGGCGTCGGCGTTGCCGGGCTGCAGGCGATCGCCACCGCAAGGCGTCTGGGAGCGCAGGTTTCCGCCACCGACGTTCGTTCGGCGACCAAAGAGCAGATCCTGTCACTCGGCGCCAAGCCGGTGTTCGTCGAGAACGTCGCGGGCATCGAGGGTGAAGGCGCGGGCGGCTATGCCACCGAAATGTCGGCGGAATACCAGGCGGCGCAGGCCGAGCTGGTCTCCAGCCACATCGCCAAGCAGGACATCGTCATCACCACCGCGCTGATCCCCGGCCGCGCCGCGCCGCGGCTGGTGTCGGACGCGCAACTCGCCAGCATGAAACCCGGCAGCGTGGTGTTCGATCTTGCGGTGGCGCAGGGAGGCAATGTCGAGGGTTCGAAGGCCGACGAGGTGGTGGTCAAGCACGGGGTCAATATCATCGGCTGGTCGAACACCCCGACGCATTTGGCCGCGGATGCCTCGGCGTTGTTTGCACGCAACCTCTACAACTTCCTCAGCGCGTTTTGGGACAAGGAAGCGGGCAAGCCGGAGCTCGATGAGGAAATCGGCAATGCCGTGCGGCTGACCCAGGGCGGCAAGGTTGTGAACGAGAGGTTGCTGGGTTGAGGTCGGCCATTGCTTTGTTGAGCCTTTGGCTTGCGCTGTTTGGAGCCGCGCCGATTTCAGCGCAATACATCGCGATTCCCCCAACTGTGGTTGCACGATGGGTCACGCCAAGTCCTGCTCAAGCCGAACAGCGGGTGACGTTAAAGGCGGGGCAGTCGGCTGCGTTTTCCGCACTTGTGCCCAAGCGCAACCTTGTTTCAGCGGAACCCTTTCTCGATTCCCAAGGCAAGGTGCTAATACCGCAAGGTACCCATTTCATCGATGCAGACATCGTCTGGGGCAAGAATATCGGGCTTCCAGTGGCATGCTCGATCGAGCGCCAAAAAGGCAATGAGTCTCACCTTTGTCTGGTCGATACGGATCGCGATGGTCGCTTTGAGAGCTACATGAAGCTGTACGCCAACAGCGACTATTTCTTCATGGCGATCGCGCGTCCGAGTCCAAAGTCTGGCAAATCAGGGATTGCCCTGAGCGTGGAGGAGTCGAGTCCACCGATCATTGCCGATGTTAAGCTTTATTTCGAAAATCGGGCCGATTGGGTGAAAGTGAATGTCTTTCATTTCTGCGTCTTCAGCTTCAACCAGAGCGTGCTCGGCATGAAGCACGCCGAACCGCGTTGTTCACCGATGAAGGTGGAGGTCAAGGACGGGCAGTACCCAAAGGTCTTCAGTTATCTTGGCGGTTCGGTCGAGTTCCTTTCGGGATCTGGAGATACGGTTACAGTTCGCATTAGCCCTCCTGGCCCCGGAAATTCGATTTAATTCAACGCACACGAGGATAGCGCCGAAAATGGACTTCATCTCGATCCTCTCGATCTTCGTCATGGCCTGCTTTGTGGGCTATTACGTCGTCTGGTCGGTGACCCCGGCGCTGCATACGCCGTTGATGGCGGTGACCAATGCGATCTCCTCGGTGATCATCGTCGGTGCGCTGATTGCCAGCGCGGCGGCGGGTAGTGCGAGCTCGAAGTGGCTAGGGCTGCTGGCGGTGGTGCTGGCCAGCGTCAACATCTTCGGCGGCTTTGCCGTGACCGCGCGGATGCTGGCGATGTACAAGAAGAAGGACCGGCCTGCAGCGAAGCCGGAGGGCCAATGATGCCAAACGCGATGGAACACGCCGCGACCCCCGCCTGGGCCTTGCTCGCCTACCTCGTTTCAGGGGTGCTGTTCATCCTCGCGCTGCGCGGGCTGTCGAGCCCGAGCACCTCGCAGCGCGGCAACCGCTTTGGCATGATTGGCATGGGAATCGCGGTGGTGACGACGCTGGTCATCAGTTACCAAGCATCAAGAATCTGCCAGACCCCTGTCGCTGACGTCGCCCAAGAACTTGCCGCCTGCCGCTCGGCTGCGCCAGGTAATGAAATTGGCTTACTCGAGATCCTCGCAGCCATCGCCATCGGCGGGACAATCGGCTGGATCACCGCGCGCAAAATCAAGATGACTGACATGCCGCAGCTGGTCGCGGCGTTCCACAGCCTCGTCGGCATGGCCGCAGTGCTGGTAGGCTGGGCAGCCTATTTCAACCCGCAAGCCTTCGGAATCGGGATTGATGGAGGGAGCGGCTGGACCGCATTCGCAACAGCGGCGCGTTGGGCCTCGTTGTCGATTATCCAGACCCAGAGTGCGGTCGAAATGGGCCTGGGCATTGCGATTGGTGCAATCACATTCTCGGGAAGCGTGATCGCCTTCTTGAAGTTGGCAGGCAAAATGTCCGGTGCACCGATCCTCCTTCCGGCGCGACATTTCATCAATCTCGGCACGCTTGCCGCAATCCTCTTGCTAATCGGGAACTTTGCGACCGATCAGAACCTCTGGGTGATCGCCACGATCACCGCGCTCGCCTTCATCATCGGCTTTCTCCTCATCATCCCGATCGGCGGGGCGGACATGCCGGTGGTGGTGTCGATGCTCAACTCGTATTCGGGCTGGGCGGCGGCGGCGATGGGGTTCACGCTGCACAACACCGCGATGATCATCACCGGGGCCTTGGTCGGCTCGTCGGGCGCAATCCTTTCCTACATCATGTGCAAGGCGATGAACCGCAGCTTCATCTCGGTGATCGCCGGCGGCTTCGGGGCGGAGGCGGGCCCGGCGGGTGAGGCCAAGGAGCAGCGCCCGTGGAAGCGTGGCTCGGCCGAAGATGCCGCCTTCCTGCTGGGTGAGGCCGAGCAAGTCATCATCATCCCCGGCTACGGCATGGCGGTCGCCCAGGCGCAGCACGTGCTGCGCGAGATGGGCGATCAGCTCAAGGCCAAGGGCGTGAGGGTGAAATACGCGATCCACCCGGTTGCGGGGCGGATGCCAGGGCATATGAACGTGCTGCTCGCCGAAGCCAACGTGCCTTACGACGAGGTCTTCGAGCTCGAAGACATCAATGGCGAATTCGCGCAGACCGATGTCGCCTTCATCATCGGCGCCAACGACGTGGTCAACCCGGCTGCCAAGACCGACAAGTCGAGTCCGATCTATGGCATGCCGGTGTTCGATGTCGAAAAGGCCAAGACCATCATGTTCATCAAACGCTCGATGGGCGGGGAGTTGAGCGGTAGGACGGGACAGAGTCTAGTGCGACAACGCCTTGTTGATATCCTCAACCATCTTCTTCGCGTCGGCCAGCAGCATCATGGTCTGGTCCATGTAGAACACGTCGTTGTCCACACCTGCATAGCCCACCCCGCCCATCGAGCGTTTGATGAACATGATGGTCTTGGCCTTTTCGACATCGAACACCGGCATGCCATAGATCGGACTCGACTTGTCGGTCTTGGCAGCCGGGTTGACCACGTCGTTGGCGCC
>JBJTLY010000100.1:0-6487 GCA_046063275.1 Novosphingobium sp.
GCATCTACGTCCAGCCGATCAATTACCCCACGGTACCGCGCGGCACCGAACGACTGCGTTTCACCCCCGGCCCCGCGCACACCGAGCCGATGATGCGCGGACTCACCGAGGCGCTCACCGAGATCTGGCAACGGCTCGACCTCGCACTCGCTGCTTAAGCGCGATTTACCGCGATTCCGGCTGGACCGCCGCGAGGAATCCGTTACGACTCCTACCGAAGCGCCAGCTTGGGCGCAGGTCGGCAATCAAACGATTGCCAGTCTTCTTTGGGAGTAGAGCATGGCAACCGACTGGGCCGCAGACGTCAAGAAATACGATGCCAAAGCTGATGAAACCGCCATCGCCGGGATCGTCCGCTATTGCGGGATCGCCCTGCGCAACCGCGATTCTTCGCTGGTATCCTTCAGCGACAAGGCTGAGACCGACCGGGTCCGCAACAATTTCCTCAAGAAGAAGCTGGGCCTGACCCAGTCCGATGCCGTGCTCGATGCCGCGATCGCCAAGGTGGGTGAGCGGATGAAGGCCGATCGGACCAAGAACCGCGTAACGGTTTACTATCTGCTCGCTGCGGAACTCTGCCAGCTCGGTCAGTTCGCCAAGGCGGCACCGGCCGCGAAGAAGGCTCCTGCAACCAAGACCGCCAAAGCCGCTGCGCCTGCCAAGGCTCCGGCAACGAAGGCACCCGCCGCAAAGGCCTCAACAACCAAGGCAGCACCCAAGGCCGCCGCGACGAAGCCTGCTGCAGTGAAGACTGCTGCAGTGAAGACTGCAGCGCCAAAGCCTGCTCCCGCCAAGGCCACTGCAAAGCCTGCCGCGGCCAAGAAGGCAGCCCCTGCTGCCAAGGCGCCAGCGAAGAAGCCGGCAGCGGTGCCTGCTACCAAGGCTGCCGCACCCGCCAAGAAGGCTGCGGCTCCGGCGAAGAAGCCTGCAGCTGCAGCCAAGCTGGTGAACAAGCCGGCTGCCCAGGTCGATGCGGCGGTGGAAGCGGTAAAGGCCGCCCCGGCTGCCACGGTGGCCGCTGCGGTCGGCGCAGCAGCCGTGGTCGGTGCTGCGGCAACTGGCGCTGCCAGCATGGTCAAGGACGCCGCCAGCGGCACTGCCGAAAAGGTTGCCGCCGCCATGCCTGCGGCGAGCAAGCCCACGCCTGTTGCTGCGGCACCGGCCGATGATGGTTCGGAGATGAACTGGCTGTGGTGGGTGATCGGGCTCGCCGTGCTGGCCTTCCTCGCCTGGTGGTGGTTCTCGTCGCGCAATCCTGACGCAACCGAAGGCAACAGCACCGAAGTAGCCGCGAGCGCGGCTGCCTCGGATGTCGGCACCGATCTGGCTGCCGCGCCTGCCGAAAACACCATTCCCATTCCGCAAGGTGCCGGGGTGACCAGCGAAATGCGTGACGGCAAGCCAGTGGTGAAGGTCTACTTCGACAGCGGCAAGACCGACGTAACCTCTGCTTTCGGGGCGACTGCGGGCGGGCTCAAGTCATGGCTCGATACCCATTCAGGTGCTACATTGGCCGTCTCGGGCTACAGCGACCCGAGCGGCAACGCCAAGGTCAATGCCGAGCTTGCCAAGCAGCGTGCGCAGGCGGTTCAGTCCGCTCTGGTGGCCGCAGGCATCCCAGCCACCAGTGCTGCACTGGTCAAGCCTGACGCGGTGATCGATGCCACCACCGCCAAGGATGCGGCGCGCCGCGTGGAAGTCGTCGTCAAGTAAGTAGCAGCGGGTCCGCAGGGCCCAACGAAAAGGGGCGGCTGCCGGCCTGGCAGTCGCCCCTTTTGTTTGCCTTGCGTAGAACCGCCTAGCGCAGCGAGACCACATTATCGCTTTGGCGGGGATCACGGCGGTTGCCGAGGTACTGGCTCGCCATCGGCTCGTCCCCGGCCTCGATCGCCGCAGCCTGGCCAAAGCCGTTGAACGCGGTTTTCATCGCCGCGCCATAGGCCCCGAGCATACCGATCTCGACATAGTCACCAGCCTTGACGTCGACCGGGAGCAGGAATGGCCCCTCCATATAGTCGGCATCGTCGCAGGTCGGGCCGTAGAACGAGTACGGCTTCAGTTGCTCGCTGCGGCCTTCGGAGAGGTTCCGCACCGGGAACCGCCAGCCAACATGCGCGGCATCGTAGAGCGCGCCGTAGGCCCCGTCGTTGATGTAGAGCTCGTCGTCGCGGGTCTTCTCGACCCGGACGATCAGCGAGTTGTACTCGGCGCAGAGCGCGCGGCCGGGTTCGCACCACAGTTCCGACGAATAGGAAACCGGCAGCGATTCGGCGGCGCGGTGGATCGCGCCGAAGTAATCCTCAAGCGGCGGCGGTTCCATCCCCGGGTAGATCGACGGGAAGCCGCCGCCGACATCGATAATGTCGACCGTGACAGCCGCATCGACGATCGCCGCACGCACGCGTTCAAGCGCCTGGACGAAAGCAAACGGGGTCATCGCCTGCGAACCCACATGGAAGCACACGCCGAGCCAATCCGCGACCTGACGGGTCGCCTGAAGCAGCGCGCCAGCATCGGCAAGATCGATCCCGAACTTGGAGGCAAGGCTCAGCTCGGAATATTCCGAGGAGACCCGCAGCCGCACGCACAGGCGCAGGTCCTCAGCCGGGGTGCCATCGGCCTGCGCGGTTGCCGCAACGATCTTGGCCAGCTCGTCATGGCTGTCGAGGCTGAAAGTGCGCACGCCGTGGACCTTGTAGGCCTCGGCAATCGCGCTCGCGGACTTCACCGGGTGCATGAAGCACAGCACCGCCTCAGGCAGCGCCGCGCGGACCAGCCGCACCTCAGCGATCGAGGCGACATCGTAATGGGTAATCCCGGCGTCCCACAGCACCTTGAGGAGCTCGGGCGACGGGTTGGCCTTCACCGCATAGAGCGACGTGCCCGGAAACTTCTCGACAAAGAAGCGGGCGGCGCGCGCGGCGGCGTGCGGACGATTGAGTATTACGGGTTCGTCGGGCGAGAGAGCGCGAACTACAGCCGATGCGTCAGGATACTGGTGCAACTCAAGGGACCTCCAATAGGCCTTTCGGCCAGGTAACACGAAGCGAAAGCTGCCTTACGGTTATTGGAAGTCCCCTTGGGGCAGCGGGGGGTCGCTATAATTCGTGCGAGGTGAACTGCAAGTGAAAATGCGGTCAGAATTACCCCTGCATAAGATGATCCGCGATGGCACGGAATGCAGGCAGCGAGGTGGCGTCAAATGCGGTGTTCGCGGCGATGGGGTGTGAGCCGAATCGGGCGATGACCATCTCGGCTGCCGGGTCGACGTAGATCGCCTGTCCGTGGATGCCGCGGGCGGAAAAAGCGCCATGATTTCCTGGCATTGACCACCACTGACTTTTGTACGAGCAATCCGGCAGGGTCGCGTATCCGGCAGGTGCAAAGGCTTCGCGGCTGCCGCCGGCCTTTATCGAGGCAACCACTTCGCTGGCGATCGCCTGACCGCCGTTACCGTGCCCGTCGCAGCGCATGGTTTCACCGAATCGGGCCATGTCGCGCAATACCGGATTGAGTCCGCCCCCGGCGAACGGCATCCCGGTCGAATCGGTGAGGAAATCGGCGTCCTGCTCCATCCCCAACGGCGCCCAGATTCGCTCCGAGAGCAATTTGTCGAGCCGCTGCCCGGTGGTGCGCGAAACGATCCAGCCGAGCACTTCGGTGTTGCAGGTGCGGTAAGTGAAGCGTTCGCCGTGGGTGCCGCTCTTGCGGATGGTCGGGAGGAAGGCGAAGACATCGGTTTCACCGGAATAGCCCGCTGGCCGCGGGGTCAGGCCCAGCGCATTGCTCATCGCGCCGATGCCCGAGCTGGGATCGGTATACTCCTCGGAGAAATCGAGCGCGGTGGTCATGTCGAGCACCTGGCGCAGCGTTGCATCGGCAAAGCCGCTTCCCGCCAGTTCGGGGATCAGGTCGCCAACCGGTGATACGGGATCGAGCCGTCTTTCGGCAATCAGCATCTCGGCCAGTGTGCCGACAAAGCTCTTGGTCACCGAGAAGGCGATGTGCGTGCTGTCGCGCCGGGTCACGCCGAAAAACCGTTCGTAGACGATCGTGCCGCGGTGCAGCACCAGAATCGCGTCGGTGAAGTTTACCGCCAAGGATTCTTCCCAGGTCAGCGTCCGGCCATCACCCAGCGTCTGGAACTCCACCGCGTCGAGATCATCGCGTAGCGCCACCGGCAGGTCCCACACCGGCCCGACCCCCCGCGCCACCCGCGCGGTCGGCAGGAACTCGCGCATGTTCGAATAGGCATAGCGGTGCATCGGGAAACGCATGTGATCCGCCCGCTCCCAGGCGAGCCGCTTGTCGGGCGCGGGCGGCAGGCCGTGCTGCCAGCCCATCGTAACGGGATCGCTGGTGTATGCGTCTAGGATTTGGTCTGCCACTGAACTCTCCCGCTTATCCTTGCGGGACAGCATGCCTCAGCTCAGCCGGTCGCGGAAGTCCTCGTAGCCGAAGCGCTTGATGCATTCGAGGCTGTCGGTCGCGCTGTCCCACAGCCAGATCGAGGGCAACGGCACCCCGTTGAAGGTGGTGGTCTTGACCATCGAATAGTGTGCCTGATCAAGGAAGGCGAAGCGCTGGCCGACCTTCGGGCCGGTAGCGAAGCGATAGTCGCCGATCACGTCGCCAGCGAGGCACGACGGACCGCCGAGTCGGATTGCGCCGCCCTGCCCTTCATCGACGGCCTGTTCGTCATGCGGCAGCTCGCCGAGCATCGCGGGGCGATATGGGGCCTCAATCACGTCGGGCATGTGGCAGGTGGCGGAAATGTCGGTGATCGCCACCGGCATCCCGTTGTCGCCGATGTCGAGCAATGTACCGACCAGGATCCCGGCGTCGAGCGCCACGGCCTCACCAGGCTCAAGGTACACTTCCGCGCCAGTATCGTCCTGCAGATCGAGCAGGAATTGGACCAGTTCGTCGCGCTGGTAATCGGCGCGGGTGATGTGGTGCCCGCCGCCGAGGTTGATCCAATTGAACTGACCGAACCACGGCTCGAGATAGTCGAAGGCCACATCCCAGGTTTCGCGCAGCGGTTCGAAATCCTGCTCGCACAGCGTGTGCATGTGGAGGCCGTCGATCAGCTCGAAGTGCTCTTCCTCAAGCTGGTCGATCGGAAAACCGAGCCGCGAATGCGGCGCGCAGGGGTCATAGCGCGGCACTTCGCCGGTGGGGTGCAGAGGGTTGATCCGCAGGCCAACATCGAAGATCTCACCCCGATCCCGCGCCGCAGCGATGATCGCGCTGCACCGCACGATCTGCTGGGGTGAATTGAAGATCACGTGGTCCGACAGGCGCAGGATCTCGTCGAGGTCTTCGGGCTTGTAGGCGGCGCAATAGGTGGTGATTTCGCCGTCGTAGAACTCCCCCGCCAGCCGCGCTTCCCACAGGCCGGAAGTGCAAACTCCGTCGAGGTATTCGCCCACGATCGGCGCGGTCGACCACATCGAGAACGCCTTGAGCGCCGCAAGCATCTTGATCCCCGCCCGATCACGCACGTCGGCAAGCACCGAGAGGTTCTGCCGTAACCGCGCGGCATCGACCACGAAGCTGGGGCTATCGACCCGAGAAAGGTCGAAGTGGGCAAAAGCCCCGGGATCGCCGGCTCTTGTTTCCACTAGAACGCCACCGGCCCGTCCAACTCCTTCACCTGCCAAGGCAGGCCATGCGCATTGAGCATGTCCATGAACGGATCGGGGTCCATCTGCTCCATGTTGAACACCCCTGCTCCGCTCCACTTGTCGGTCATCACCATCGCCGCGCCGATCATCGCGGGGACACCGGTGGTGTAGCTGATCGCCTGATTACCGGTTTCGGCATAGGCGTCCTCGTGGTCGCAGATGTTGTAGATGTAGAAGGTCTTCTCGCCGCTGCCGTTGAGCGCTTCGCCGGTGGCGATATCGCCAATGTTGGTCTTGCCCGTGGTGGTCGGCCCCAGCGTTTCGGGCTTGGGCAGCACCGCTGCGAGGAACTGCAGCGGGATGATTTCGCGGCCCTGATACATCACCGGATCGATCCGGGTCATGCCGACGTTCTGCAGCACGGTCAGGTGCATGATGTAGGGATCGCCGAAGGTCATCCAGAACCGCGCGCGTTCCAGTTCGGGGATGAACCTGGCGAGGCTTTCCAGCTCCTCGTGATACATCATGTACATGTTCTTCTGGCCGACAGCTTCAAAGTCGAAGGCCACCTTCTTGCCCATCGCCGGGCTCTCGACGAACTGGCCGCCCTCCCAGTGACGCGCCGGGGCGGTCACTTCGCGGATGTTGATTTCCGGGTTGAAGTTGGTCGCAAAGGCCTGCCCGTGATCGCCGCCGTTGCAATCGAGAATATCGAGCTGGCGGATGGTCTTGAGCTTGTGCTTCTTGAGCCACATCGCGAAGACGCTGGTCACGCCCGGATCGAAGCCCGAGCCGAGCAGCGCCATCAGGCCGGCTTCCTTGAAGCGCTCCTGATAGGCCCATTGCCACGAATATTCGAA
>JBJTLY010000101.1:0-6711 GCA_046063275.1 Novosphingobium sp.
CTCAAGGAGCAGGACGTTCGCGATGCCATGCGCGAGGTGCGGATCGCGCTGCTCGAAGCCGACGTTGCGCTGCCCGTGGTGCGCCGCTTTATCGATGGTGTGACCGAACAGGCTGTCGGCCAGTCGGTGCTGCGCTCGGTCACCCCGGGGCAGCAGGTCGTCAAGATCGTCAACGACGCGCTGGTCGAGATGCTCGGCGGCGAAGAACCGGCCGAGCTCGATCTCAACGCGGCACCCCCGGTGGTGATCATGATGGTCGGGCTGCAGGGCTCGGGCAAGACCACCACCACCGCCAAGCTCGCCAAGCTGCTCAAGGAAAAGCAGGGCAAGAAGGTCCTGATGGCCTCGCTCGACGTCAATCGTCCGGCGGCGCAGGAACAGTTGAAGGTGCTGGGCGAGCAGGTCGAGGTTGCGACCTTGCCGATCATTGCCGGCCAGCAGCCGACCGAGATCGCCACCCGCGCTCTGCAATCGGCCAAGCTCCAGGCGATCGACGTGCTGCTGCTCGATACTGCGGGCCGGCTCCACGTCGATCAGCAGCTGATGGACGAGATGCAGGCGGTGGCCGGCATTTCGGTCCCGCGCGAAGTGCTGCTCGTGGTCGATTCGCTGACCGGGCAGGACGCGGTCAACGTCGCTCAGGCCTTCACCGCGCAGGTCCCGTTGACCGGCGTCGTGCTGACCCGGATGGACGGCGATGCCCGCGGCGGCGCGGCGCTGTCGATGCGTGCGGTCACCGGCAAGCCGATCAAGTTCGCCGGCACCGGCGAAAAGCTCGATGCGATCGAACCGTTCAATCCGGGCCGCGTTGCCGGGCGCATCCTCGGCCTGGGCGATATCGTCTCGATCGTCGAGAAGGCCGCTGCTGCGATCAACGAGGATGAGGCCGAGCGCATGGCCGCGCGCATGGCCAAGGGTCAGTTCGACATGAACGATCTGGCCGGCCAGTTCCGCAACATGCGCAAGATGGGCGGAATCGGCGCGCTCGCCGGGATGATCCCCGGCATGAAGAAGGCCAAGGCGGCGATGGACGCCTCGGGCATGGACGACAAGGTGCTGATCCACCTTGAGGCCCTGATCGGCTCGATGACCATCAAGGAGCGCGCCCGGCCCGAACTGCTCAACGCCAAGCGCAAGATCCGTGTTGCCAAGGGCGCGGGACTGAACGTGCAGGACGTCAACAAGCTGCTCAAGATGCACCAGGAAATGGCAACCGCAATGAAGCGGCTGAAGAAGATGGGCGGGCTCAAGGGCCTGGCCGGTATGTTTGGCGGCGGCGGAATGGGCGGGGGTGGCATGGGCGGCGCTGGCGGCGGCCTCCCGGGTCTCGGCGGCTCCGGCGGCATGGGGGCGCTGCCCTCCAACATCAACGATTTGCTCAAGAAATAATCGAATTACAAACTTAAACTGAATTCTCTGAAAGGTATATCAAATGGCTGTTTCTCTTCGTCTTTCGCGTGGTGGCTCCAAGAAGCGTCCTTATTACAAGGTGGTTGTCTCGAACAGCCGCAGCCCGCGTGACGGCAAATATCTCGAGCAGGTCGGGACCTATAACCCGCTGCTCGCCAAGGATGACGAAAACCGCGTCCGCCTGGTCGAAGACCGGATCAAGTACTTGCTTGGCGTTGGCGCCCAGCCGACCGACCGCGTCGCCCGCATGCTCGACAAGGCCGGGATCAAGGAACGCGCCGCGACCAACAATCCGAACAAGGCCGAGCCGGGCAAGAAGGCCAAGGACCGCGCCGAGGACAAGGCGAGCAAGGCTGTCGAAGCCGCTGAAGCCGCCGAAGCCGCCAAGGTGGCCGAAGCCGAAGCTGCCGCCGCCGCTGCTGCCGCTCCACCCGAAGAAGTTCCCGCCGAAGAGCCGGCCGAAGTTCCGGCTGAAGCTCCTGCCGAAGCTCCGATGGAAGAACCCGCCGAAGCGCCTGCGGTCGAAGAGCCCGCCGAAGTTCCGGCTGAGGAACCCGCTGAAGCTCCGGCCGAAGAAGCAGCCGAAGCCAACGCCGCCACTCCTGACGCCGACGCCGGCGACAGCGCTGAAGCCGCCACTGGTGAAAGCGCGCAGGACGCGGCCGAGGGTTAAGTCTTGGCGCAGGACCGCCCCGTTACGCTGGCCGCCATCATTGGCGCGAAAGGCATCGCGGGGGAGGTTCGCTTGAAACTGTTCGGTGAAGGCGTGGCGGGGCTCAAGCCCTTCCGCGCCTTCAACGACGGCAAGCTGGTGGTCGAAAAACTGAGCGATGATGGCAAAGGCGGCGCGGTCGCGCGGTTCGCCGGGGTGACCGACCGCAACGCCGCCGAGGCGCTGCGCGGTACCGCGCTGACCGTCCCGCGCAGCGCTTTGCCGCCGCTGGGCGAAGGCGAATATTACTACGCCGATCTGCTCGGGCTTCCCGCGGTATCGACCACGGGCGACGAGCTGGGCACCTGCATCAATGTCGAGAATTTCGGCGCGGGTGACGTGCTCGAAATCGAACGCCCCGACAAGAAACGCTTCATGGTCCCGATGCGCGCCGAGGCTGTGCCCGAATGGGGCGACAAGCTTGTGATTACGGCGGCGTTCGTCTTAGACTGAGCGCATGATCGCGGTCTTCTCCGACATTCACGGCAACCTGCCTGCGCTCGAAGCATGCCATGCCGATGCCCTGAAGCGCGGCGCGACCCAGTTCCTCAATCTCGGCGATATCCTCTCCGGCCCGCTGTGGCCGCGCGAAACCGCAGACTGGCTGATGCGGCACGATTGGCCGACGATTGCGGGCAACCACGACCGCGAGCTGATCACGTGCGATCCCGCGACTATGGGGCGTTCGGATGCCCACGCAATCAAGGAACTGGACGCGGCGCATCTGGCATGGCTGCGCAGCCATCCCGCCGACCTGCAGTGGCGCGCGGATATTTACCTCTGCCACGGCAATCCCGCCGATGACCTTAACTACTTGATGCACCGGGTGGAGCCTGAGCGGATCCGCGATGCCCACGAGGGTGAGATCGCCGAAATGCTTGGCGCACGCGGCACTCATGCAGTCGGCTGCGGCCATTCGCATGTGCCGCGGCTGGTCGTGCTTGAAGATGGTCGTCAGGTCTTCAACCCGGGCTCGGTAGGCCTGCCGGCCTATGCTTGGGAGTATCCCCACGTTCACCGCATGGAACTGGGTAGTACCGATGCGCGCTATGCCATGCTCAGCGGTGCGGGTGAGGAACTGACGATCGAGCTGATCTCGGTCGATTACGATAACCAGTCCGCCGCCGCCCGCGCCGAAGCCAACGGCAGGATGGACTGGGCCGTGCCGCTACGAACGGGCTTTGTCGACTGAGCCCCAAAGCAGCTTGACTCATATCTACTAATATTGTAGAGATAAGTCGGATGCGAGGTGACATTTCTCCTCTGGATCATGCGGTCAACGCCCCGATCTGGCATCGAATCGCTGCTGCAAATATCGGCCCACAGGACGCATCGCTGAGTTTTGCGCATCGCCTGGCCCGCGAAAATGGCTGGAGCGCCGATTTCGCCGCGCGGGTGATCGAGGAATATCGCCGGTTCTGCTTTCTCGCCGTCACTTCGGGAGGTGAGGTCACCCCGTCCGATGCGGTCGACCAGGCCTGGCACCTGCATCTTACCTATAGCCGCGACTATTGGGACCACTTCTGCCCCGAGGTGCTGGGCTCCGATCTGCATCACGGTCCGACCAGGGGCGGACAGACCGAGCGCGGCCGGTTCTTCGAGCAATACGCCCAGACCCTGAAACTTTACGAGCAGGCCTTTGGTCCCGCGCCGGCCGACATCTGGCCCGCTGCCGCGCGCCGACTGCTCGACGATCCGCGCGCTCGGCGGGTCCATCCACGCGATGGCCTGATCGTTTCGCGAGGCAAGCTGGCGGCCCTTCTGGTCGTCACGCTGTTGATTGGCCTGGCATTGGGCTGGGTCATGTTCGGAGGGAATAGATGAGCCTTGGACCATTCGATCTGACCGGCGGACCATTTCTCGCCCTGTACTCTGCAGTGCTGGTGTCGGCGGGCCTCGCCAGCATCGTCCTGCCTGCAAGGCTGCGCCCGGAAGGTCGGCCGGGCCGGACCGATGGTGAGGACGAACTGGCTTTCCTTGCCGGCGGTGTACCGCGACTGGCCGATGTGGCGACCGTGCGACTGCTCGATGCGGGGGCCATGGTTGTGCAGGGAAGTAGCCAGCTTCAAGCCAAGCCGGGCGCGCGTGGCAACACCCCGGTCGAACGCGCGATCCTGAGCATGGCGAAGCCAGCGACCTGGCCGGCTGTGTTGCGCGCGGTTTTGGGTGAGAGCGGTTCGATCCAGCAGCGCCTCGCCGCCAAGGGACTTCTGCTCGATCCCGGCGAGAAATTGCGGCTGCGGCTGTTGGGGACAGCACCTTTGCTGCTGGCACTTGCCTTTGGCGCCACCAAGCTGGTGATCGGCGTGGGCCGCGGCAAGCCGGTCGGTTATCTGGCGCTGTTGCTGACGCTGACTGCAGTGCTTGCAGTAGTGCGCTGGGCGAAGACGACGCGGCTCACCCGCGAGGGTAGCCGGCTGCTGGAGCGCGAGCGCAACTCAGCGCAGCGCCTGCGCCGCGCGCCGGTTCGCGACGAAATGCCGCAATCCGTAGCGCTGTTCGGCACCGCCGTGCTGGCCGGATCGGTACTGACTGAGTTTCACGCCATGCGCCGCTCGAACGGCGGCGACACTGGCGGCTATTCCGGATCTGACGGCGGTAACAGTGGCTGCGGCGGAGGTGGCTGCGGAGGCGGCGGCTGCGGAGGGTGCGGAGGCAGCTAGGCCTTTACCAGCTTCTCCAGCTCCTTCCCAAAGCGCTTCAGATCGAAGTTCTGCGGATCGTCGTGCGCGTCGGGGATCTGGTCATCCACGGTCGAGTGGAACGCCGGGATCAGCCAGTGCCCGGCGCGCGCGCTGGCATAGATGTAGAGCGCGGCGAGCATCTTGTACTGCTCGGGCGTGAACCCGGGTTTCGGACCATAGGTCTGCCCGCGATTGGTCGCGCCGGGCAGGAACCGGCGCGGCTGGACCGTCTCGACATGTACGAAGCGCCCGCGCGCCGTGGGGCCGACCACGCGGCTCTCCAGCTTGGTCGCCCGCCACGGGATGCTGAAATCGTGCGCCGCCCAGATCTGTCCCTGCCGGTTGAGGAAGATGTGCGCGACCGGCTCGGCGGCAAGGTAATAGTCGAAGCTGTTGATCTTCGGGTCCTGGTTGAGGTGATGCGGGAACTCCGCGTTGCCCATGAATGGCTCGCTGGTATCGTGAATCACGAAATACAGCAGCGGCATCCCGGACTCGGTCTGCGAGGCGGGCTTGTCCTGATAAGCCAGTGCATAGTCGCGGTAAGGCTCAGGAAACGCCGCAATCGCCGCCGCCTTTTGGGCCGCTGAAGGCGCTCCGCCTTGGGTCATCAAGCGCGCGATCACCAGCGGGAGCTTTTGCTCCTTCTTCGCCCCCAGCAGCTCGACCTTGCGCAACAGGCAGTTGGCCTGCTCGAGCGGCGTACCGGCAAAAGTCAGCGTGTCGCGGTCGAACTTGCACCCGCCAATGATCTCTGCCGAAGCGGGGGCGATGAGCAGGAGAAGCGGAACCAGCGACAGGCGTATCCTATTCATGACCGCACGATGCACCTTCGGCGAGGATGCATCAAATGCTCATTGAAACGTCATCTGGCTTGCTCGCGCCAACTTGCATAGATGGCGAGGGAGGATGGTATTTATGAGCGAAGCTGGAAGATTTGCACTGCTGGCCGCGCCGTATCTATTGACGTGGGTCCTATTGCTATTTGCCATGCCCAATCGTCCTTTGGTGCGTGCATTGACCTCGGCTTTGGCTGGTGGCTTGGTCTGGGGTGGCCTCGTGTTCTGGGAAGATTGGGCGGAAGGGTTTTGTTGCCGCGAATATCCAGCAACCCTTTGGACTGAAAAGTGGTTACTCGTGGGGGATGTGATGTTCTTGGCCTTAGTGGCGTTGGTCCCTATTGGGGCCTTGGAATTGATTAGGCTGTTCACCCGCAAATGACCTTCGCCGCCACTATCCTCACCCTCTACCCGGAGATGTTCCCCGGTCCACTGGGCATTTCGCTCGCGGGCCGCGCGCGGGAGGAGGGGAAGTGGAGCCTCGACGCGGTTCAGATTCGCGATTTTGCGATCGACAAGCACCGCACCGTTGACGACACGCCCGCCGGCGGCGGGGCGGGGATGGTGCTGCGCGCGGACGTGCTGGGGGCGGCGATCGACCATGCGCGCGCCGCCAACCCCGACAGTCCGATCCTCGCCATGACCCCGCGCGGGAAACCCCTCACTCAGACGCGGGTGCGCGAGCTTTCGGTTGGCCCCGGCGTCATCGTATTGTGCGGCCGGTTCGAAGGTTTCGACGAACGGATTTTCACCGCGCGCGGGATCGAGGAAGTCTCGGTCGGCGACATCGTCCTGTCGGGCGGAGAGCCCGCCGCGCTGATGCTGCTTGATGCTTGCATTCGCTTGCTTCCCGGCGTAATGGGCGCGGCTTCCAGTGGTACCGAGGAATCCTTCGAACAAGGATTGCTTGAATATCCGCACTATACCCGCCCGGTGGAATGGGAAGGGCGCACGATCCCCGAAGTGCTGCGATCGGGGGATCATGCGAAGATCGCGGCTTGGCGCAAGTCACAGTCCGAGATCGATACTCGGTTACGCAGGCCGGATCTTTGGGAGCGTCATGAGG
>JBJTLY010000102.1:0-3463 GCA_046063275.1 Novosphingobium sp.
GAACCGGAACACCTTCCCCGGACTCTGGGTCCAACAAGAGGGGGAGAGACATGCAAGCCCAAATTCTCGCGCCGGCAGCCGTACTGGTGCTGTGGTCGATCGTGATGCTATTCTGGCTGGCGGCAACGCGCCTGCCGCCGCTGTTCAAGCAGCCGGGTGGCCTCGGTGCAGCCAAGCCGGGCGGCCGCGGGGCCGATCTTGAAGGCGTGCTGCCCGACAGCATCAACTGGAAATCGCACAACTACACGCACCTGATGGAGCAGCCGACCATCTTCTACGCCACGATCATGATCCTGGCGCTGATGGGGGCGAGCGCCACTGACGTCATGTTAGCCTGGGGATACGTCGCACTGCGGATCGTCCATTCGATCTGGCAGGCGACGATCAACAAGGTGTCGATCCGCTTCATGCTGTTTTCGCTGGCCAGCGCCTGCCTGGTCGCGCTGGCAATCCATGCGTTCGAACTGACTGCACTTCACACAGGGGGAATGTGAAATGATCCAAGCTGAAATTCTCAAACCCGTCGCGGTTCTCGCGATGTGGACCATGATCATGTGGATCTGGATGTACGCCACCCGCATTCCGGCGATCAACAAGCTGCCCAAGCCGACCGAGGCCGGTGCCGATCAAGGCTGGACCGGAGCGATGCTGGAGAACATCCTGCCTCGCGAAGTCCAATGGAAAGCGCACAATTACAACCACCTGCATGAAGCGCCGACGGTTTTTTACGCGGTAGCGCTGGCGCTGGCGATGATCGGTTCCGGCGACGGCATGAACGCCAAGATTGCCTGGGTCTATGTCGCATTGCGCATCGTGCACTCGGTGTTCCAGGCGACGGTGAACAAGGTTGCGCCGCGGTTCATCCTGTTCGCACTGTCAAGCCTGGCGCTGTTCGCGCTGTGCCTGCACCTGCTGCTGGCACTGTTCCATTAACCTGATCCGGGTCCCTGCGTCGTTACGCGGGGACCCGATCAAAACGCCTTGCGGAACTGCAGGGTGATCACCCGACCGCGTGGGTCGAGGTAGTCCGGCTGGTAGGATATCGGCACCTGGCCGCTCGCATCGGTCACCCGCTGGCGCTGACCGAGCAGATTTTCGATCCGGAAAGTCAGGCGCGAACCCTTCAGGAAAGGCACCTGCTTGATCAACTTGGGCTTCTGGTTGAAGTCCAGGAACAGGAACAGATTGACGTTCGCCACGCTGCCGAAGCGCAGGTCGCTGGTGCCGGGCAGACCGCTCGCCTTGACCGTGGTCGGCGCCGACCAGGTGCCCTGGAAGAAGCCGCCCAGCCCCTTGTAGAACAGCCCGCCATTGAACTCGATCGTGTTGCGCGGCGTGCCGCCACCGCTCAATGCATCTCCATCGAGCAGATCTAGCACCGGCCCGCCCGGGGTCACGAGTACGCGGCTCTGCAGCTGGACTGTGTCAAACACGCCAATGCTCCAACGACCGGGCTGGCCGCCGGGACCGGCGCCGAACAAGCCGGCCATACCGCCGCCGCCGCCGCGACCACCACCGCCGCCACTGCGCGGGCCTGCACCGGCCGGACGTCCACCGCCGCCGCCCCGACCCATTCCCGGAATCGGGGCGGCGGGCGCGTTGCCGTCATCGACCTTGCCGAAGCCGCCATTGGTGTTGAAGCCGAAGCGCAGCCGCGATCCTTCCTGCCGGGCAAAGGTGACCGGGCGCTGGTCGATTTCGGTGAGACGCCCGGTCAACGGATCGCGCTTTACCCGGCCGGGGAAAGCAGCCTCGATATCGGGGGTGAGAAGCGGGAAGCTGGCGCTGACGTTGGTCGAGCGGTTGCGAAAGTACTCGACGATCAGGTTCGAATTCTTGATCGGCAGCTGCCAGTTGGCCGACAGCTTGATGTCGCGCTGTTCTTCCTTGAGCAGCGCCGGATTGCCGCCGCTGGTGAGGGTTACCAGCGCAGTCTGGTTGTTCTTGAAATCGTAGACCGGCACGTTAAACGTCTGCGAGAACGGATTGCCCAGCTGGCCAAGCGTCGGCGCCGCCTGGTTCACGATGTAGCTGGCTCCGAAACTGACCTTCTGGGTCGGCGCCCAGGTCAGCCCCGCGCTCCAGTCGGTCAGCGATCCGAAGTCGGAGAGGTAATCGTAGCCCGCGCTCAGGTTGAGCGAGAGGTCGCCGATACCCTGTCCGAAGTTCTCGCGGCGACTGGTGATCGGCAGGGTCAGGTTGCCGCCGAACGAGAGGTCACCGCGACGCAGGCTGGCATCGAGCGCCGACGGGCGGCTGTCGGTGCTGTCGATCCCCTACCAGGCATAGCCGGCCTTGATCGTCGCGCTCGCCTGCCCGCCGGGCAGCCGGAACGGCCGCCCGATCAGCGTGGCGAGCGAGGTGATCGAGTTGACAGTGCTAGACGTGCGATCGGAACCTGCGTCGGGCAGGACCGGAAGCGGGCCGAGGATGGGCAAGGTCCCGGCAGTCGCCGCAGTGGTCAGCGCGGTCGTATCCGCGCGGCGATCGAACTGCGAGGTGGTTTCGACATGCGAGCCATCCACCGTGGTGTTGAGCTGCCACGTACCGACGTAGGTGTTGTACCCCGCCCCGGCCTGCAGCGTGGTCACATGGTTCACCCGTTCGAGCGGCCCCGGCAACGTGCGCAGCGCGCTGTTGTTTGAGGTATCCGTCAGGATCACCGAATCCAGCCCTTGGTACGAATGGCTGTCGGCCCGGCTGGCTGCCCCGCTCAGGCTGAGCGAACCGCCAAGGCCGTCCTTGCCGATGCCTTTCGTCCAGGCAGCGTTGAGGCCGAAATTACGCGAATCCCCAATGAGCGTGCGGTAATCGGCCTGTTTGGGATCGGTGCTGACCGTGGTCAACGTCGTGCCCTGCTGCAGCAGCCCGCGCTCGCTTTCGAACAGCGGGGTGGTGTCATCGGTAGAAACGGTCAAGCTGAGCCGGGCCGCACCATCGATCTTGGTCAGCGAGCTTTCCAGCCCCCAGGTACTGAACCCGCCCAGCGTAGGCACGCCGTAGCTCGCTTCAATCGTCTTGCTGCGAAACTTGGGCTTGAGGATCAGGTTCACCACCCGGCTATCGGGCGGAAAGCCGTATTTCAGCGCGACGCTTTCGGGCAGGATCTCCACCCGGCGGATCGCCTCGGGGGGGAAATTGCGCAGTTCGCGGAAGTTGCTGACGCGCTGGCCGTTGACCAGCACCACCGGCTGCCCGCCGCCGCTGCCACCCCGGCCGCGGCCCGAATTGGTCTGCGGGCTGACCCGCGAAAGCAGGTCCGCCACCGAAGTCGCGCCGGTTGCTTGGATGTCCGCCTCGTCGAGCACTGCAACGGGCGCCTCCACCGTATCGACCTTGCCCTTGATGACCTGCGCGGTGACAACGATATCGGTGCTGCGCACGTCGTCGGTGCTCAACGGCTCCGTTACGTCCTCGTTCGCAGGCTTCGCAGCGTCAGAAGGCCGCGTCGCATCGGCTGGCG
>JBJTLY010000103.1:0-8433 GCA_046063275.1 Novosphingobium sp.
AACGGCTTCGAAGGCGGCCAGATGCCGCTGCACATGCGGATCCCGAAGCGCGGCTTCAACAACATCTTCGCCAAGGATTTCGCTGAAGTGAACCTGGGCCTGATCCAGAAGGCGATCGACGCGGGCAAGCTCGATGCCAAGGCGGTGATTGATCACGCCGCGCTCATGGCCGCTGGTCTTGCCCGCGGCGGCAAGGACGGCGTGCGCCTGCTTGGCAAGGGTGAACTGACCGCCAAGGTCAAGTTCGCGGTCCACGGCGTTTCGGCCGGTGCCAAGGCTGCGGTCGAAAAGGCCGGCGGCAGTGTCGATTTGCCCGAGGCGGTTGCCAGCGAGCACGAAAAGAAGACCGCGCGCCGCGAAGTCAACAAGACTGCCAAGGCCGCCAAGACCGCAAAGTAACGCTTTTGCGTGCATTCCCGTCCCGGTGAAAGCCGGGGCGGGGAATGTGCGTTTGGGGGGTTCGACTTCGCTGCTTCGTCCCTATATGGGGGCAATGGAGCGGTCCGGGGCGGACCGACAGCAAGGCATTTCATTCCGATGGCATCACGCGCGGACAATATCGCGAGCAATCTCAGCCTCGCCAATTTCTCCAAGGCGACCGAGCTCAAGAAGCGTATCTGGTTCACCATCGGTGCGCTGATCGTCTTCCGGTTCCTCAGCTTCGTGCCGCTGCCAGGCATCAACCCGATCGCATTGCGCGCTTTCATGGAGCGCAATTCGGGCGGGATTCTTGACTTTTTCAATATGTTCTCGGGCGGGGCGCTGGCCAACTACAGCCTCATCTCATTGGGTGTGATGCCCTACATTACCGCCTCGATCGTGGTGCAGCTTGCCTCGTCGCTGCACCCCTCGCTCGCCAGCCTCAAGAAGGAAGGCGAAAGCGGACGGCGCAAGCTCAACCAGTACAGCCGCTATGGCGCGGTGCTACTCAGCTTGCTGCAGGGCTATGCGGCACTGCGCAACGCCGATGTCCAGGGCTTTGCGATCGATCCGGGGCCGCTGTTCTACGGCGCCGGCCTGATCTCGCTGGTCGGCGGAACGATGTTCCTGCTGTGGCTGGGTGAGCAGATCACCAGCCGCGGGATCGGCAACGGCACTTCGTTGATCATCATGGCCGGCATCGTCGCACAGATGCCGGTGTTTTTCTCCAACATGTTTAGCCAATACAGCACCGGCGGGATCGGCGGCCTGACCGTGGCACTCATGCTCGGCATGGTCGTGGCGATGATCCTGTTCATCTGTTTCATGGAGCGTGCGACCCGGCGGCTGCTGATCCAGTACCCCAAGCGTGCCAGCCAGAATGGCATGATGCAGGCAGACCGCAGCCACTTACCGCTCAAGATCAACACCGCGGGCGTTATCCCGCCGATCTTCGCGAGCTCGCTGTTGCTGCTCCCGCTGACCATCAGCCAGTTCGCCAGCAGCTCGATGACCACGGACTCGACGCTGGGTGCCTTCATTATCGGGCTTAACCAGTACCTCGGCCACGGCAAGCCGGTGTACATGGTCCTCTATGCGCTGCTGATCGTGTTCTTCTGCTTCTTCTACACCGCAGTGGTGTTCAACCCGGAAGAAACGTCGGAGAACCTCAAGCGCAACGGCGGCTTCATTCCCGGCATCCGCCCGGGCAAGAACACCGCGACCTATCTCGATTACGTGCTGACCCGTATCACCGTGATCGGTGCGGCCTACATCACCATCGTCTGCGTCATCCCCGAAGTGGTGATGGAGCAGACCGGGCTGCGCTTCTTCTTCGCCGGCGGCACCAGCTGGCTGATTGTGGTCAACGTGACGGTCGATACGATCACCCAGATCCAGTCGCACCTGCTGGCGCACCAGTACGGTGACCTGATCAAGAAGGCCAAGCTCAAGGGCCGCATGCGCTAGGCGTAATCTCGGGGGACGGTAAAGTGGACATCATCCTGCTTGGACCGCCGGGGGCGGGCAAGGGCACCCAGGCGCAGCGACTGGTCGATGCGCACGGCATGAAGCAGCTCTCGACCGGCGACATGCTGCGCGCGGCGGTAAAGGCCGGGACCCCGGTGGGGCTCGCCGCCAAAGCCGTGATGGACCGCGGCGAGCTGGTTTCGGACGAGATCGTTTCGGCGCTGATCGGCGAGGAACTTGACGCGCTGGCGCCAGGGCAGGGGGCAATCTTCGACGGATACCCGCGCACTGCGGCTCAGGCGGAATCGCTCGATCAGATCCTGTCGGGTCGCGGCCGCAAGCTCGAGCACGTGATCGAGCTAGAAGTGAACGAAGACGCGCTGGTTGCGCGGATCTGCGGGCGCTACACCTGTGCCAATTGCGGCAAGGGCTATCACGACACGTTCGA
This sequence comes from Novosphingobium sp., assembly GCA_046063275.1. Lineage (GTDB taxonomy): Bacteria > Pseudomonadota > Alphaproteobacteria > Sphingomonadales > Sphingomonadaceae > Novosphingobium. The sequence goes on from JBJTLY010000103.1 coordinate 2,336, forward strand.
GCAGCCCAAGGTTCCCGGCACCTGCGACAAGTGCGGCAGCCACGAGTTCAAACGCCGCCCCGACGATAACGAAGACACCGTCCGCACCCGCATGGCCGAATACCGCGCCAAGACCGCGCCGATCCTCCCGATTTACGACGCGCGCGGGATCGTCTCACGCGTGGACGGGATGGCTGACATCGAGGATGTGACAGCGGCGATCGAAGCGATTATTGCTGCCTGATCGATCGGGTCCAAGACGCCCGGCATTGATCCGGGGGACCCGATGAACCGCACCAAATTCCTGCTCGCCGCGCTGTTGCTTGCCGCGCCCCCCGTGCCCGCGCGGGCCGAGGTGGTCGCCCAGTCCGACGCGGGCTTCGTGATCAAGCATTCGATCGAAGTCGCGGCAGACCAGCAGGCAGTGTGGAAAGCGCTGATTGCCCCAGCCAAGTGGTGGTCGAGCGACCACACTTGGTCGCACGATGCGGCCAACCTCTATCTCGATGCGCAAGGTAGCGGCTGCTTCTGCGAAAAGCTGCCCAAACCAGCCGATGCTCCGGCCGATCAGCGTAATGGCAGCGTTGAGCATATGCATGTGCTCTATGCGGACCCACAGCGCGGCGTGTTGCGCATGTCCGGCGCGCTTGGACCGCTGCAAGGCGAGGCGCTCAACGGGACACTCACGATCGAACTCAAAAAGACCGAAACCGGCACGCGGCTTGAAATGGAATATGTGGTCGGCGGCTACATGCGGATGAAGTCCGAGGAGATTGCCCCGGCTGTAGATACTGTTCTGGGCCAGCAATTGACCAGCCTCGCCAAACTGTTCGAAACTCCGCCCGCAGAAGCGGCGGGCAAGACAGGCTGAGCGGACTTCGCGGTGAGCGGGCTTTGACAAACGCTTCCGAACTCGTAGTCTGGCTCAAGCAAATCTGGCGTGTCCGGAGCGATCCGGAACACGCGTTCGTCCTGCGCCGGGCGAGGCGTTGACATGTATTACGAATCGCCCTAAGCGCGCCGCTCAACCGAATTACGGGGTAAGTCCGGAAGGCGTAGGCCATAGTGCTCGCCAGCCGGGCTTTTTGCCGTTTTTAGCCGGTTGAAGCGTTGAGATAGGGATTGCGGCTTGCCGGAATCGCCTGTGGAGCATGGAGAATTAAGTGGCTCGTATTGCCGGGGTAAACATCCCCACCAACAAGCGCGTTGTCATTGCGCTGACCTACATTCACGGCATTGGCCCGTTCAAGGCCCGCCAGATCACCGAAAAGCTCGGCATCGATGCCGCCAAGCGCGTGTCAGACCTGTCCGATCAGGAAGTGCTGCACATCCGCGAAACGATCGACGCTGAACACACCGTGGAAGGCGATCTGCGTCGCACCACCGCGATGAACATCAAGCGCCTGATGGATCTGGCCTGCTACCGCGGCCTGCGCCATCGCAAGGGCTTGCCGGTTCGCGGTCAGCGCACGCACACCAACGCCCGCACCCGCAAGGGCAAGGCTAAGCCGATCGCCGGCAAGAAGAAGTAAGCGCGGGCTCACTAACCGGACCCAAGCTTCCCTTCCTTGAAATTCGAGTAGGAACGAAAAAATGGCACGCGAACCCCAGCGCATCAAGCGCCGCGAGCGGAAGAACATCTCAAGCGGCATCGCGCATGTGAACGCCAGCTTCAACAACACCATGATCACCATCACCGACGCGCAGGGCAATGCGATAAGCTGGTCCAGCGCCGGCATGATGGGCTTCAAGGGCAGCCGCAAGTCGACGCCCTACGCGGCGCAGGTTGCCGCTGACGATGCCGGCAAGAAGGCCGCCGAACACGGCGTGCGCACGCTCGAAGTCGAAGTGAAGGGCCCTGGCTCGGGCCGTGAGAGCGCGCTTCGTGCGCTCCAGGCCGTCGGCTTCACCATCACCTCGATCCGCGACGTCACTCCGATCCCGCACAACGGGGTCCGGCCGTCGAAGCGCCGCCGCGTCTGATCAACCGTTCGTGGCGGGCTCGCCCGCCGCAAATCGGATCGGCCGCCGGTTTCGCTGAACCGAAACCCCGGCCGTTCCCGCCAGAACAAACCCCAAGGGGAAGTCCATGACCGTCAATATCAAAAACTGGCAGGAACTTAAGAAGCCCAACAGCCTCGAAGTGAAGGCAGGCAATGACGCCAAGCGTCGCGCTACCTTCGTTGCCGAGCCGCTTGAGCGGGGCTTTGGCCTGACGCTCGGCAACGCGCTGCGCCGGGTGCTCCTGTCCTCGCTGCAGGGCGCGGCAATCACCTCGATCAAAATGGAAAACGTGCTGCACGAATTCTCGTCGCTCGCCGGCGTGCGTGAAGACGTCACCGACATCGTGCTCAACGTGAAGCAGATCGCGCTGCGCATGCAGGGTGAAGGCCCCAAGCGTCTCCAGCTGTCAGTCACCGGTCCGGGTGAAGTCACTGCGGGCGATATCGCCGTTTCGGGCGACATCGAGGTGATGAACAAGGATCTGGTGATCTGCCACCTCGACGAAGGCGCCAACCTCAACATGGAACTGACCGCGGATAGCGGGAAGGGCTATGTCCCCGCCGTCGGCAACCGTCCGATCGACGCGCCCATTGGCCTGATCCCGGTCGACTCGCTCTATTCGCCGGTGCGCCAGGTCAGCTACAAGGTCGACAATGCCCGCATCGGGCAGGAACTCGATTACGACAAGCTCAGCCTGACGGTCGAAACCGACGGCACCATCACTCCCGAAGACGCCGTAGCCTATGCCGCCCGGATCCTGCAGGACCAGCTCTCGCTGTTCGTGCACTTCGAGGATGCGATGCCAGTGGGCGGTTCGCCGATGATCGGCATGGCCGCCTCGGCACCGAGCGACGAGGGCGACACCAACCAGCTCAACCGTTACCTTCTCAAGAAGGTCGACGAGCTCGAGCTGTCGGTACGCAGCGCCAACTGCCTCAAGAACGACAACATCATCTACATCGGTGATCTGGTCCAGAAGACCGAAGCAGAGATGCTGCGCACGCAGAACTTCGGACGCAAGTCGCTCAATGAGATCAAGGAAGTGCTCAGCTCGATGGGTCTGCGCCTCGGCATGGATATTCCCGGCTGGCCGCCCGAGAACATCGAAGAGATGGCCAAGAAGCTCGAGCAGGAACTGCTGGGTTAAGACTACTCGATCAAAATGCGAAAAGGCCGCCGAAAGGCGGCCTTTTTATTGAGGTCAAAGCCCAAGCTTGCTGTGACTAAGTGTATCCGGTTTTCGCGCCCAAGAAACCGACTAATCGCCTCGTCGCACAATTCGAGATTCTGGCTGCAGACGGGGTCAGTTTGCTGTATACAGAGCAATCAAAGCTGCGGGAGACTGAAGGATGGCACTTGTGGAAAGCAAGGAAGTCGAGCAGTTGCTTCTGACCTTCCTGACAAACCAAGGCGATGGGCGTTTCGCCATTACCAATGGCTCGTTTGAAAATTTCGTGCGCCGTGTCGCATTTGAATTGGATCGCGGAATTCCCATCAATAAGCTGACTGCCGCAGCCAATGACGCGCGCCAGCGAGCAATCGACTCGGCAGTAAGTGGCGGCTCGCAAGTCGACTTTAATGGGCGCAAGATTCCACTGCTACGTGAGACTGACAGCGCTGTATCACTGAACGCTTGCCCCAACTTTACGCCGTTTTAGCGAGTCGTGAAGAGCGTAGAGAATCCGGCTGAAGTCGATCAAAAGCCATCCCTTGTCGTTCCAAGGAGCTTCGAGCTCTACATTGATGGCGCCAAATGGATACTGGCCATCGTTGCGGGGCTGCTCGCCTACGGCTTCGATTTCCTGAAAGACCATTCGAATGATGACGCCTTGCGCTTTTCGTTCGCCTGGACTGCTATGGCATTGTGCGGTTGCGCGATGGCAGCTGCGATCTACCTTGGTTCGTCGCATTTCTATCTTGCGAGTAGAGAAGGTGGTGCAACAGTAAAAGAAGCAGAAGGCTATAAATCGATATCGGACTGGTCACTTGTAGCGATGCTGACAACTCTGGCAATTGGCCTCATCCTCTTCGCGGTTTTCGGAGTCGTGGCGCTCGATCAATTGCGTAAGGCAAGCGATCCACCTCCGGTCCTGGTGGGAATGGGGAATGGCGCTTTGCTCCAGAAAGGAGGCCATATCTGGATTTTGGAACGTGATCCAAAGGGAAAACCGAAGTGGGCTCCACTAGCAACGCCAAATCCTTTGGAGTCGAATGATGCCAGAGCGATGCAGTCGAAATAGAGCGCCTCGCCAACTTCGATTGCCTAAGCCCAACATTTGCGAACTTGACTTCGACCGGCAAATCGGGTTCAGGGCGCGCTCCGGCGGTTCCACCGCCAGCTACGGGCTACCTGATACGGGCCCCTAACGAACGAAGGACTGAACACATGCGTCATAAACTCGGCGGGCGTAAGCTCAACCGCACCTCGGCACACCGCAAGGCGCTGCTCCGCAACATGGCGGCCGCGCTGGTCAAGCACGAGCAGATCACCACCACGCTGCCCAAGGCGCGCGAACTGCGCCCCTACGTTGAAAAGCTGATCACGCTGGCCAAGCACGGCGGGCTTTCGAACCGTCGTCTCGCGCATGCCCGCATGCTCGACGATGCGCAGCTGGTGAAGCTGTTCGACGTGCTGGCCGCGCGTTATGCCACCCGTGAAGGCGGCTACACCCGCGTGATCAAGGCCGGCATCCGCGCTGGCGACGCCTCGCCGATGGCGGTGATCGAACTGGTCGATCGCGATGTGTCGGCCAAGGGTCAGGACTCGGGTCCGGTCTTCTCTGACGACGCAGAATAATCCCTGACATTCGTCGAACGGCGAATTGCAAAGGCGGCGGCAGGTTCTACCCTGACCGCCGTCTTTTGCTTTTGGGGAAATGCCGTGCAGCGTCGAATGAAACTTCTGGCGGGCCTGCTGCTGGGACTGACCGCCGCTGCAGCAACGGCTGAAACGATGAAACTCACCTATCCGCAAACCCGCAAGATCGACCTCGTTGAAACGCAGTTCGGCGAGAAGGTCGCCGATCCCTATCGCTGGCTCGAAAACGATGTCCGCACCGACAAGGACGTGGCTGACTGGGTGGCGCGCGAGAACACCGTGACGCAAGGCTATCTTGATACGCTGGGCCAGCGAGCGTGGTTCGGGCAGCGGATCAAGGCGCTGATGGATTACGAGCGCTTCGGGCTGCCGCAGAAGGCGGGCAAGTACTATTTCTACACCCGAAATTCGGGGCTGCAGAACCAGGCCCAGCTGTTCGTGCGGGCTGGGCTGAGCGGCACGCCGCGGCTGCTGATCGATCCCAATGGCTGGGCCAAGGACGGCGCCACCGCGCTCGATGACTGGGAGCCGTCGAAGAGCGGCAAGTTCCTCGCCTATTCGGTGCAGGACGGCGGGACCGACTGGCGGATCATCCGCATGCTCGACACCCGGACCGGCAAGGTCACGACCGACGAGATCAAATGGGCCAAGTTCACCGGCATTGCCTGGATCGGCGACAAGGGCTTCCTCTATTCGCGCTTCCCCGCGCCCAAGGAGGGGCAGGCCTTCCAGCAGCTCAACAAGAACCAGGAAGTCCGCTTCCACCGCGTCGGCACCCCGCAGAGCGCGGATGAGCTGGTCTATGCCACGCCCGAGCGGCCCGATTTAGGCCACGGCGCGGAGGTGACTCACGATGGGCGCTGGCTGATCATAACCTCGGCGCAAGGGACCGATGCGAAGAACGAGGTGCACGTGCTTGCGCTCGACAAGCGCGGCAAATGGGGCGGAGCACAGAACCTGATTGTAGGGCTTGAGAATGACTGGCGACTGATCGAGGGGATTGGCGACACGCTCTATTTCATGACCAACCAAGGCGCGCCGCGGCTGCGCGTGGTACGGATCAATTTGGCGCTCCCCAAAAGGATCAACATCGGCACCTTTGCCGATCCGTCCGAGGAAGCAATCGCGCGCACAATTGCGGACCTTCGTGCTCCGCAGGAAGTCGTCCCCGAACGCCCCGAAACGCTCGAGCGCGCGCGGATAGTCGGCAACCGTCTGATCCTCTCGTATCTCAAGGACGCGGTTTCGACTGCCGAGGCGGTGACGCTTGACGGCAAGCCGGTGCGGCACATCGAAC
>JBJTLY010000104.1:0-8235 GCA_046063275.1 Novosphingobium sp.
AAACGCCCGCCGCCGCGGTCCACGCTGATCAGGGCGTTGGGCTCTTCCGCTCCGGCGCCCAGCAATCCGCGCGGGCGGTGATACTTGAAGCTGCGGCCGAACAGCACCACGCCGCTTGCAAACAGCGCGGAGGCAAGGCTGTCGCCGGCCAGGCCCTGATACGGCTTGCCATCGAAGGTGAAAGCGACCGGGTCCGCCCCGGCAAGGCGGCCGGCGCCGGCCAGGCGGTGCGCGGTCATCGGCGGGGTTCTCCCGCCTTGTAGGTCGTCTCGAACTTGTCGGTCACCGTATCGCGCACCGCGTTGAAGAACCGTCCGCATCCATGCACGTGGCGCCAGCGTTCATGGTGCCGGCCGCGCGGGTTGGCCCGGATGAACAGATAGGTTTCCCACTCCGCGTCGCTTAATGCGGACGGATCGGCCGGGCGGGCGATATGCGCTTCACCGGCATAGGCAAATTCCAGCTCGGGCAGCGTTTCTTCGCAATACGGGCAAGTGATCAGGATCATGTCAGTGCGCCACTGCTGCTGCGGCCGCTTCGTCGATCAGGCGGCCGCCCCGGAACCGGTCAAGGTTGAAGGGGGCGTTGATGGGATGGGGTTCGTCCTTGGCGATGGTGTAGGCCAAGAGATCGCCGGCGCCCGGGGTAGCCTTGAACCCGCCGGTACCCCAGCCGCAGTTGACGTAAAGGCCGGGAACCGGGGTCTTGCCCAGGATGGGGGACCGGTCCGGGGTGACATCGACAATTCCGCCCCAGTTGCGCAGCATCCGCATCCGCCGGAAAATCGGAAAGATTTCGCAGATCGCGGCCACCGTATGCTCAACAATGTGCAGCGCGCCGCGCTGCGAATAGGACACGTACTGATCGGTCCCCGCGCCGATCACCAGCTCGCCCTTGTCGCTCTGGCTGATATAGGCGTGGACCGTGTTCGACATCACGACGCAGGGGAACACGGGCTTGACCGGTTCGGACACCAGCGCCTGCAAGGGATAGCTTTCCAGCGGAAAGTCGAGCCCCGCCATCCGCATCACCACCGACGTGTTGCCGGCCGCCGATACCCCGACCTTTTTCGTGGCGATGAAGCCGCGGGTGGTTTCCACCCCTTCGACCGCGCCGTCGGCACCGCGCCGGATGCCGGTGACTGCGCAGTTCTGGATGATATCGACGCCCAGCGCCGACGCCGCCCGGGCATAGCCCCAGGCCACACTGTCGTGCCGGGCGGTGCCGCCGCGCCGTTGCAACGCCGCACCCAGCACCGGATGGCGCGCGTTGGGGTTGAGATCGAGCGGCGGGCAGTAGGCCTTGGCTTCTTCCGGGGTCAGCCATTCGTTGTCCACGCCGTTCAGCCGGTTGGCGTGGATGTGGCGCTGAAAGCTTTGCACGTCGTGGACGTTGTGCGCGAGCATCATCACCCCGCGCTTCGAATACATCACGTTGAAGTTGAGGTCCTGGCTGAGGCCGTCCCACAGCTTGACCGCGTGATCGTAAAGGTGCGCGCTTTCGTCGTAGAGGTAGTTCGACCGGACGATCGTGGTGTTGCGCCCGGTGTTGCCGCCGCCCAGCCAGCCCTTTTCGATCACCGCGACATTGGTGATCCCGTATTTCTTGGCAAGGTAATAGGCCGCGCCCAGGCCGTGCCCGCCGGCACCGACGATCACCGCGTCATAGGCGGGCTTGGGCTGGGCGTCGGGCCACAGTTCGGGCCAGTCCTGGTGGTTGCCCAGCGCCTTGGCGAACAGACTGAGTGCGGAAAAGCGGGTCACCGCCCATCTCCCTGGCTGGCGGCCAGCGCGCTGCGGGCGCGGCTGACGTAGAAATCCTTGAACGCTTCGACCATGCCTTCGTCGAGCGAATAGAAACCCTGGCTGTACCCGTCGGTGGCGATCCCCGCGTGGTTCAGTTCGGACAGGTGGCCATCCTGGGCGTTGGTGGCGCGCCACACCGCCGTCAGATTGTCCCGATCATAATCCGTGCCTTCGACCGCGTCTTCGTGGACCAGCCACGACGTGCGCAGCAGGGTCTGATCGGGGGCGATCGGGGTCAGCGAAAAGGTGACCACATGATCGCAGAAAAAGTGGTGCCAGCTGTTGGGCTGGGTGTGGACCGACAGGCTTGAACTGTCGGCTTCGGGCAGGCTCCAGATCGGGCGGCGCGAGGCCGGCTGGCCGTCAAGCGTGGCGGCAAAGGTGCCTTCGGCCATGGGCAGGCGCGATACCCGGTGCCAACCGCCTTCGGGAAACTCGATCAGATCGTGGTAAATGCCCAGATCCTTCCACCGCGCAATCTGGCCGGCGATATAGCCCCCGTCCGAGCCGCTGACCGGCATGGCGCTGTCAAAACCATAAGGCACGAACGTCTTGTTCAATTCGGGATGATTGCTGTCGCAGTGGTAGCATTCCCGGTTGTTTTCCATCACCAGCTTCCAGTTGGCCTGGTGCACCATGTCTTCCTGCACCGCCACTTTCAGCCGGTCGAGGTTGTAAAGCGAAACCTGCGCGGCGATTTCGGGCTTGGCCCGGCCGATCGGCGGAGGGCTGTCACCCAGGCAGATGAAGATCAGCCCGGCGATGTTTTCCAGCGCCACGGGCTTCAGCCCGTTGGCCTGCTTGGCGAACCCTTCCGGCATATTGCGCGCGGCCAGCAGGCGCCCGTCCAGGCCATAGGACCACTGGTGGTAGGGGCAGGTGAAACGCGCGCCGTGGCCGGTCGCCTGGGTGCAGATCTTTGCGCCGCGGTGCGCGCAGCTGTTGTGGAATGCCCGCACGTCGCCGTCGCGGCCACGCACGATGATCACCGACGCGTTGGCCATTTCGAACAGGTAGAAATCGCCGGGATTTTTGACGTGGGCCGCGGTGCAGGCAAACAGCCAGACCGATTTCAGCATGACCTGCGTGTCGAAGGCAAAGGCCTCGTCGCTGATGTACAGCCCTTGCGGCAGGCTGCGCCCAGGCTGGTCCTGTGCCAGCCACTGTTCCACATCAGGATGCTGGTACATCGCTTCAGGCCCTTAGCGCGGTGTTGTCCGGATCGAACGGGCTGTCCGGGATGATCACGGCCTTGCGGCGTTCCCCCAGGATCACGATGTCCAGTTCGGTGCCGACCGCAGCGTGCGCGGGGCGGATCATCGCCAAGGCCAGGCTCTTGCCGCAGCGCCAGCCATATCCGCCCGAGGTCACCCGGCCGACCAGCGCGTCGCCTTGGTAAATCGCTTCGGAGCCACGCGCGTCGGCATCGGTGACGCCGTGGACTTCAAGCGTAACCAGCCGGTTGGCAAGGCCCTCGTCACGCCAGGCGAGCAAGGCCTCCTTGCCATAAAAGCCCGGTTTCTTGAGGCTGATGAACCGGTCAAGCCCGCTCTCGTGCGCCGAATATTCGATCGACAGTTCACGCGGGATCAGCTTGTAGCTCTTTTCCAGCGCCATCGCGGTCATCGCGCGAATCCCGAACGGCTTGATCTCGAACTCCGCCCCGGCTTCCATCAGCTTATCGAAGATGTAGTTCTGCACCTCGATCGGGTGGTGAATTTCCCAGCCGAGCTCGCCGATGAAGTTGACCCGCAGCGCATCGACCTGCGCCGCGCCGATGCTGATCCGCTGCCCGGTCAACCACGGAAAGGCCTCGTTCGACAGGTTCGCATCGGTCAGCTTGGCAAGCACTTCGCGGCTGCGCGGCCCAGCCAGCACCAGCACCCCCATCGCGGTGGTGAGCCGCTCCATGGTAACCGACCCGTCACGCGGCAGCGCCTTGCGCAGGTAATCATGATCGTGCCGTTCGTATGCGCCCGCGGAAACGAGGTAATAGCGCTGCGGGGCGATCTTGTAGACGGTGAATTCGGCGCGCACCCCGCCCTTCGCGGTGAGCAGATAGGACAGCGAAACCCGCCCGACCTTCTTGGGCACGGCATTGGTCAGCAGGCCATCGAGCCAGGCTTCGGCCCCGGGCCCGGCAATCTCGCACTTGGCGAAAGCGCTCATGTCCTGCAGCCCGACCTTTTCGTGCACGTGGCGGCATTCGTTGCCGACATGCTCGAAATAGTTCGAGCGGCGGAACGACCATTTCTCGCGGATCGGTTCGCCGTCTCCGGTGACCGGATGATTGTGGTTGAGCAGCACATCGGGCCGGTCCAAATCGGCTTCGCTCAGCGCATACCCTTCGGGAGCAAACCAGTTCGGGCGTTCCCACCCGAACACCGATCCGAACACCGCACCCAGATCCTTCATCCGGTCGTAGCACGGCGTCCGCCGCAGCGCCCGCGCGGCTTCGCGCTCCTCGTCGGGGTAGTGCACGGTGAAGACCTTGGCGTAGGCCTCCTCGTTCTTTTCGATCAGGAAACCGCGCCCGGCATAATCGCCGAAGCGGCGCGGATCGACCCCCATCATGTCGATCGTCGGTTCGCCATCGACGATCCAGTGCGCCAGCTGCCAGCCCGCGCCGCCCGCTGCGGTGACCCCGAAGCTGTGACCTTCGTTGAGCCAGAAGTTCTTGAGCCCCCACGCCGGCCCAACGATCGGCGAGCCATCGGGGGTATAGGCGATCGCGCCGTTATAGACCCGCTTGATCCCCACTTCGCCGAAAGCGGGCACGCGTTCCATTGCCGCCAGAATGTATGGCTCGAGCCGCTCGAGCGCGTCAGGAAACAGTTCGTATTCGCTGTTGGCGGCAGGGCCGTCGACGTAACAGGCCGGAGCGCCCAGCTCATAGGGGCCGAGCAGCAGGCCGCCGGCTTCCTCGCGCATGTAATAGCTGGCGTCGCTCTCGCGAAGCACGCCCATCTCGGGCAGACCCTGCCGCTTGCGTTCCATGATCGCGGGATGCTGTTCGGTGACGATGTACTGGTGCTCGACCGGGATGACCGGAATGTCGAGGCCGACCATCGCTCCGGTCTGGCGGGCGAAATTGCCCGAGCAGGAAATCACGTGCTCGCAGGTGATTTCACCCTGATCGGTCGCAACCAGCCATTCGCCTGAGGGCAGCTGGGTGATCCCGGTGACCGTGGTGTTGCGATAGATCGTCGCGCCGCGCTGCCGCGCACCCTTGGCCAGCGCCTGAGTGAGGTCGGCGGGCTGTATGTAGCCGTCTTCGGGATGCTGGATCGCGCCGATCACTCCCTCGGTATTGCACAGCGGCCAAACTTCCTTGACCTGATCGGCGGTCAGAAAGTTGACGTCGACCCCGATCGTCTTCGCGACCCCGGCGTAATAGTGGTATTCATCGAGCCGGTCACGGGTGGTGGCGAGGCGGGTGTTCGAAACCTGCGAGAACCCGACGTTGAGCTCGGTCTCCGCCTCAAGGCTGGGATAGAGCCCGACCGAATACTGGTGCAGCTTGCCGACCGAGTAGCTGAGGTTGAACAACGGCAGCAGCCCGGCGGCGTGCCAGGTCGATCCCGAGGTCAGTTCCTTGCGTTCGAGAAGGACCGAGTCGGTCCAGCCGAGCTTGGCGAGGTGGTACAGCGTGCTGACGCCGACTACACCGCCGCCGATAACCACTGCCCTTGCCGTCGATTTCATGTGCGCACCCGATTGCTCTCGATCAAGCTGCGCTATGTCAGTCAACCGGGCGCGGCGACAACAATCCGATCTTAACATCGATCATTCTAATACCTGCAATAAGTCCAAAGCGGAGGTGCGCTGCATTTGGGCGTGGCGCTCAAGCAAAATTCGGGCATGATTGCCTTAAAGGCGATCGACGCCAGTAGACCATCAAGGGGGACAAGTTGGCCAGCATCTCAGGACCGATGAGCGAAGACCGCGCGGCCGACCAGCTCAGCCGCTCGCTCAAATCGCGGCACGTCTCGATGATCACTTTCGGCGGCATCATTGGCGCCGGCCTGTTCGTCGGTTCCTCCACCGCGATCAGCACGATCGGGCCGGCTGCCGTGCTCAGCTATGCCATCGCCGGGTTCCTCGTCCTGCTGGTGATGCGGATGATATCCGAAATGGCGATGGCGCTGCCCGGCACGCAGACCTTCACCGATTTCGCCCGCGAAGGCGTGGGTGACTGGGCCGGCTATATCGTCGGCTGGCTCTACTGGTACTTCTGGGTGGTGGTCATTGCGGTCGAGGCAATCGCCGGGGCCAAGATCATCTGCACCTGGCTGCCCCAGTTCGCAGTGTGGCAGGTCGGCGTCGTGCTGATGGCGGTGCTCACCGCGGTGAACCTGCTGTCTGCGCGGTCTTATGGCGAGTTCGAATTCTGGTTCGCTTCAACCAAAGTCGTCGCCGTGATCATCTTCATCGCCGTGGCCGCCGCCTATGCCTTCGGAATCACCTCGCCGAGCGGCAACACTTTCGCCAACCTTACCGCGCACGGGGGCTTCGCGCCCTTTGGCGTTACCGCGATCTTCGCGGGCGTCGCCACCACGATCTTCTCGCTCTGCGGTGCCGAGATCGCGACCCTCGCCGCGGCCGAGTCTGCCGAGGGCAAGCAGACCATCGCGCGCATGACGATTTCGGTTTCGGTGCGCATTCTCGTCTTCTTCGTCCTTTCGATCCTGATGATCGTCGCGGTGGTGCCGTGGAACGAGATCAAGGTCGGCGTTTCGCCCTTCGCCCACGCACTGCAGACCATGGGCTATCCGGGGGCGGATCTGCTGATGAACGGAATTGTGCTGGTCGCGGTGCTGTCGTGCCTCAATTCGGGGATCTACATCACCAGCCGCGCGATGTTCGGGCTGGCGCAAAGCGGCGATGCGCCGCAATCGTGCGTAAAGCTCAGCCGCCAGCGCGTGCCCGCCCGCGCGATCCTGATCGCCAGCCTGTTCAGCTATGGCGCGCTCGCCGCCTCGGTGCTTTCGCCCGACCTGGTGTTCAACTTCCTGGTCAACTCGTCGGGTGCGATCATGCTGTTCATCTACATGCTGATCGCCATCGCCCAGTTGCGGCTGCGCACCCGGTTGGAGCGCGAGGCGCCTGAGCAACTGCAGATCAAGATGTGGTTCCACCCCTATGGCACCTGGCTGGCGATCGCGGGCATGGCCGGAGTGCTGGTGCTGATGGCCTTCAGCCCGGCGCACCAGATCGAGCTGTGGACCAGCGTGGCGGTCACTCTCGCCTTCCTGGCGGCGCGCTGGCTGCGGGACCGCATGCGTGACGCGTGAATTTTTCCGATCGCGGCATTAATTTCAATCGCCGGAAGGCGCGCAATCGGCGATCCTTGCAGCTTAGACTCAATAGCCTGATCAGGAGCGCAGCCGCGTGAAACTGGAAAACGATCCCCTCGCTGCCTTCTGGATGCCGTTTACCGCCAACCGCGCGTTCAAGGCGAGCCCCCGGCTGCTCTGTGCCGCCAAGGACATGCATTACACCAGCAGCGACGGCCGCCAGATCCTTGATGGCACCGCCGGTCTGTGGTGCGTCAATGCCGGCCACTGCCGCGAACCGATTGTCGAGGCGATCCGCAAAACTGCTGGCGAGATGGATTTCGGCCCAACCTTTCAGCTCGCCCACCCGCTCGCCTTCGAACTCGCCTCACGCGTTGCAGCGCTGATGCCCGAAGGGCTCGACCGAATCTTCTTCACCAATTCGGGTTCGGAATCGGTCGACACCGCGCTCAAGATCGCGCTGGCCTATCAGCGGGCGCGCGGCGAAGGCACCCGCACCCGGCTGATCGGACGCGAGCGGGGCTATCACGGGGTCGGATTTGGCGGGATTTCGGTTGGCGGGATCGTCAACAACCGCCGCCAGTTCGGCACCCTGCTCGCGGGTGTCGACCACCTGCCGCACACCCATGACCTGGCCGCCAACGCCTTCACCAAGGGCCGCCCGCAGCACGGCGCGCACCTCGCCGATGAGCTGGAACGGATCGTGGCGCTGCATGGGCCAGAAACGATCGCGGCGGTGATCGTCGAGCCGATGGCCGGATCGACCGGCGTGCTGATCCCGCCGCTCGGTTATCTTGAGCGGCTGCGCGAGATCTGCACCCGGCATGGCATCGTCCTGATCTTCGATGAAGTGATCACCGCCTTCGGGCGCCTCGGCGGGGCGACCGCGGCGCAGGTGTTGGGCGTGACCCCAGACATCATCACCATGGCCAAGGGACTGACCAACGCCGCGGTGCCGATGGGTGCGGTCGCGGTGAGCCGGACGATCCACGATACCGTGGTCGAAGGCGGGCCCGACGGGATCGAACTGTTCCACGGCTATACCTATTCGGGCCATCCGCTCGCGGCCGCCGCCGGGATCGCCTCGCTCGACCTCTACCGCGACGAAGGCCTGTTCGAACGCGCGGCCGACC
>JBJTLY010000105.1:0-6943 GCA_046063275.1 Novosphingobium sp.
GCACCGGCACCGCGATCCCGGCAAATAGGTAACGCGCGCGCATAACTGGCCCGAGCAGCGTCCCGAAAGCCTTGCTGCGGAAGCCGCGGTAGAAGATCTGATAGGAATGGGCGAAGTGCGGATGGTTGACCCAGTGGCTGATCACCACCGTCAGCAGCATCGCGCGTTGCAGTGCGAGATCGCTTAGCGGCACTAGCAGCAACAAGGGAAGCACCACCAACGAAAGCCCGCCAAAGGTCATGAAATCGGCGACAGGCCCAAACAGGTAGCGCCGGCGGGCCGGAGCCGCGGCCGGCGCGGCGGGCAGTGCAATGCTCGAATAACCGGTTGCCATGTTGCAGCCTCGTCCCCCCTGTGCGGGGAACGGGCTAGCGCAACGTGGTTAAGAATTGATGCAGCGCTGGCGGCGCTCAGCGCGGCTTGCGGAAGCGCAGCACGAACTGGTCGGTCTTGCCGCGAATCCCGGTTTCGACCACCTTCAGAGTGTGATCGTCGCCCGGATGGGCGAGGATCGCGCTGCGGCTTTCGAGTTTGAACCCGGCAGCTTCGACTTCCTTGATCACAGCCACGTCCTCGATTCGGTGCAAGGTGGCGGTTTGGGTTGTCCCTACGCCCTTGGCGGTCTGGTGATCGTTGATCAGATAGATTCCGCCGGGTTTGAGCGCTTTGAATGCGGCTTCATTGATGACTGCGGCAGTATCGCGGTCACCTTGCTTGGAGTTCTTGAGGTCATGATAGTTGAGCGTGGTCCAGACCACATCGACCGGCACCGGGGCAAGGCCCACGCCGGGGCCCGCGATCCCCTCGGTCACGTTGGGATGGCCCTGCGCCCAGGCTTCGATCGCCGGATTGGCGCGCAGGCCATAGGTGTAGACATGACCTTTGGGGCCAACCGCCAGACTGAGCAGCCGGGTGTAATAACCGCCGCCCGGGACCAACTCGGCGACCAGAGTGCCCGGCTTGATTCTGGCGAAGGCCATCAGCGCCGCTGGCTGGCGATCGGCATCACGCGCCGTATCGGCGGCCGGACGCTCGGAGCTGGCGAGCGCGGCGGCGTAATCGGGCGCTGCAACCTTCGCGACCAGCACCGTCGAGCTGGCCAGGGTCAGGACCAATGCGGCCCGAAGAATCGATTTGCGCATAACCACTCACTCCCGGAATTGTTGTGCAGGTTGTAGCTTGTGATTGGTCAGGCCCCAAGGGCGGAATGGACCCGGGCTGGACTTCGCGCCGCCACCATGCCAGTGCGCCGCGCGTGTCAGATAGCCTGATCCTGGAAGTTGCCGATTTCGAGCACGATGTCCTCACCGGCATCTATTCGGAAGAAACCGGCCGCCCGCAGCCGCTGCGCTTCACCATCACCGTGGAGCTTGCCTGCGCGCCGCACTACGCGCCCGATACCCCGCTGACTGCCAGCAAGAACTACATGGACCTGAAGTTCGCGGCGAGCGACGCCTTGCCGCAAGGGGTGCATTTCAAGCTGATCGAGGCGGTCGCCGACCATATGTGCGAAACGCTGTTCGTGCAGGATGCGCGGGTCAAGGCGGTGACGGTCAAGATCGTCAAGCTGGCGATCGCCGAGAACGGCGAGAAGATCGGCATCACGTTGCGGCGCGAACGGCGCTGATGGCGCGGTTGCAGGTTCCGCCGCTGCCCGACTTGCCAAGCGCGGCTGCTGCTCTATTCCATGCTGAGATGATGGCGCAGGCGGCTGGGTTGCTGAGTCAGGCCGATTGCCTGACACTGATCTTCCCTCCGGCAGACCACACTCACCGCGCGTGGCGACTCGCCGTGGTTCAGGCTCTGGCGCGCGAACATGCTCCGGCCCGGATCAATGCGGTGGCCGGCGGAAGCGGGGCTGCGGTTGTTGCAACGCTCGCCTATCTGGAAGCCGCCGACGGACTGACGGGGCAGTACCTCCCGCTTGATGACGCGGGCGCTGGTGCTGTGGTATGACCCTGGCATGAGCGCATCTCCGCAACCATTGGTCGACCAGTTCAAGCGCCGGATCAGCTACCTGCGGCTCTCGGTGACCGACCGCTGCGATCTGCGCTGTGCCTATTGCATGCCCGAGCGGCAGACCTTCCTGCCGCGCAGCGAAGTTCTGAGCCTGGAGGAACTGCACCAGCTAGCGCTCGGCTTCATCGCGCGCGGGGTGACCAAGATCCGCTTGACCGGTGGCGAGCCTTTGGTGCGGCGCGACATGATCGAGCTGGTCCGCGCGCTGGGACGGCAGATCGGTAGCGGGCTCGACGAGCTGACGCTCACTACCAACGGCACGCAGCTCGCGACGTTTGCGGACGATTTGGCCGGGGCTGGGGTAAAGCGAATCAACGTTTCGCTCGATACGCTCGACCGCGCCAAGTTCGCATCGCTCGCCCGGCGTGACAGCTTGCCGCAGGTGCTCGAAGGTCTTGAGGCGGCGAAAGCTGCGGGACTGAGGGTCAAAATCAACACTGTGGCTCTTAAGGGCGTCAATGAAGCCGAGCTGCCGGACCTGATCGCCTGGGCGCACGGGCAGCAATTCGAATTGACTCTCATCGAGGTCATGCCGCTGGGCGAAGTCGAGACCGACCGCTTCGACCATTATCTGCCGCTCGATGCAGTGCGCCAACAGCTTGAGCGGCGCTTCACCCTGGCCCCCAGCGCGCACCGCAGCGGCGGCCCGGCGCGCTATTTCGATGTGGCCGAGACCGGCGGGCGGCTCGGCCTGATCACCCCGCTGACCAACAATTTCTGCGAGGGCTGCAACCGGGTGAGGGTGACCGCGACCGGACAGCTGTACGCCTGCCTTGGCGGTACCGAGCAAGTTGATCTGCGTGCCGCATTGCGCGGTGAGGATCCTGACACCGAATTCTCTGCCGCGCTCGACCGGGCGATGGCGATCAAGCCCGAGCGCCACCATTTCGCGATCGCGGCGCCGGGCGGCGCGTCGGCTCTGGCCCGGCACATGTCGCTGACCGGGGGATGAGCGCGCGCCTTGTTTTCCTCGGGCGGCTGGAAGATGTCGCCGGCACTGCCGAGCGTGAGGTCGCGACGGGGCCGATCGAAGCGGTGCTGGGCACGCTTGAGCCCGATCTTGCCATCGCATTGCTCGGTGAGCGGGTGCGCATGGCGCTCAACGGGGTGCTGATCGCCGAACGCGGCGGGATTGTGCTTGGCCAGGGTGACGAGCTCGCGTTCTTGCCCCCGGTGAGCGGCGGCTGACATGCCCTGCGATGTCCGCCTGCTCGGCGAAGCCTTTGCGCCCGACGCCGAACTGGCCGCCTTCTGCGCCGCACACGCCGGATCGGGCGGGATCGCCAGCTTCCTCGGCCAGGTTCGCGGGGGCGGGGCTGACCTGCTCGAACTGCGCCATTACGAACCGCTGACCCTGCCGGGCATGCGCGAGCTTGCCGCGACCTGCCTGTCACGCTGGCAGCTTGAAGGTTTGCTGATCCTCCACCGCACCGGGCAGATGGGCCCTGGTGAGCCGATTGTGCTGGTCGCTGCCGCTGCACCGCATCGGGCGCAGGCTTTCGCCGCGGTCGACTATGCGATGGATCACCTCAAGAGCGAATCGTGGTTCTGGAAGCGCGAGCGGCGCAGCGGGGCGTGGCACTGGATCGAGCCACGCGCCGACGATTACGCGTCGATTCGCCGCTGGGCCTAGCTGCCTAGCTGTCCGCGCAGTTCGGCCAGAACACGGTCTTGCCGCGCAATCAGGCCGATGACCTTGTCGCGCGCGGCGCCGATGCTGCCGGGTTCCTCGCCGCGAATGCTGGTATCATTGAACAGCATGTCGAGGTCGGTCAGCGCAACCATGGCTTCGGCGCGGGCGGCCTCAAGTTCGGCGATTGCGATAGTGGCGGTGGCCCACGATTCGCTGCCGATCTTCGCCCCGCTGCCGGAGCCGATCAGACTGCGGGCGCGTGCCTCGCGCGTCCGGAACTTGGTGTCCGCCGCTTCGGCTGCATTCACCAGCCCGCCCAGTCGTCCGGCAACCGCAGCAGGCGGGGCGGGGCGGACTACGGGCAGGGTGACCTGCGGCGTATCGAAACTGGCGGTAATCCGCTCTGCCGGGCGCCGGGCGAGCGAAGGGTACTGGCCCCGGTCACTGGCGCAGCCTGCAAGCAGCAGCGCGGTGGGCACAAGCATGGCGTAGGGGCGCAAAAGCATGACACAGGCCTTAGCAACCCCGCCCTGTGCATGCCAACGCAAACCGCGCATGTCCGCCGTTGACACTCCGCCCCGGTTCATCTAGGGCGCGCTCTCTTCTGGCTACCTGCCGTGCGGCGGGGGTCGGTACGCTGCCCGATTGGCCGGGTAGCTTGATGAAATGGACGGAAAAAGTACCATGTTCGCTGTAGTGCGCACGGGCGGCAAGCAATACCGGGTTGCCGCCGGAGACAAGATCGCGGTTGAAAAGCTGGCTGGTGAAGCCGGTGAGACCATCACGCTGGGCGATGTCCTGCTGGCCGGTGACGGCGGTGAAGTGAAGGACGTCAAGGGCGTCGTCGTTTCGGCCGAGATCATTGCCCAGGCCAAGAGCGAAAAGGTGATCGTCTTCAAGAAGCGTCGCCGCCACAACTATCGCCGCAAGAACGGCCATCGCCAGCAGATGACCCTGCTGCGCATCCTGGCTGTCGGTGACGAGAAGAAAGCTGCCAAGAAGGAAGCCGCGCCCAAGGCCGCCGAAGCTGCTCCTGCCGCTGAAGCCGCGCCGAAGAAGGCCGCTGCCCCCAAGAAGGCTGCAGCGCCCAAGGCTGCAAAGCCTGCTGAATAAGAATTCGGAGTAGATCGAGATGGCACATAAGAAAGCAGGCGGCTCCTCGCGCAACGGTCGCGATTCGGCAGGCCGCCGCCTCGGCGTGAAGAAGTTCGGCGGTCAGGAAGTGATCGGCGGCAACATCATTATCCGCCAGCGCGGCACCCGCGTGTACCCGGGCGTCAATGTCGGCATCGGCAAGGATCATACCTTGTTTGCGCTCGCCGAAGGCCGCGTCCGATTCCACGACGGCAAGCTTGGTCGCAAGTACGTGTCGGTCGATATGGCAGTCGCCGCCGAATAATCGGACAGTCGATAACGGGCTGTCCCTGATGGGATGGCCCCGCTGGCTGCAGTGCCAGCGACAAGAGGGAGAGGGCCAGACCCGTCTCCCTCTATTTGTCTCTCCCTCAGCACGGCTTTGCGTCCCCGCCTCAATAGTGGAGCGGGCCGACGCAAAGCGTAACTGCATTGTCATGCCGCGGTTCTAGGGGAACCGCAGCAGGGCGAACGAGTTGGGAGAAGACCGATGTTCATTCGCAGCGAAAGACTGTTCCTGCGGCCCGCCTGGCCCGAAGACTGGCCCGAACTGCTGGTTCGGATCGGTGATGAAGGCGTGGTCAAGAACCTCGCCAAGGCGCCGTGGCCTTATACCGCGGACGATGCGCGCTGGTTCGCCAGCCAGCCGCAGCATCCGCGTTGCCCGCACTTCTTGGTGACCCTGCCCGATGGCGCCGGTCCGGCCCCGCTGATCGGCTGCGTCGGTCTCGCGCCCGATGGCGACGAGGTTGAGCTCGGCTACTGGTTCGGGCGCGAATACTGGGGCCGCGGTTACGCCACCGAGGCCGCGCGCGCGGTGTTGCGGCTCGCCAAGGTGCTGGGCCACCGTGAGGTGATCGCCGGCCACTTCATCGACAATCCGGCCTCGGGTGCGGTGCTGCGCAAGGCCGGATTCAAGCCGACCGGCAAGCTGGTGCGTCGCTTCAGCCTGTCACGCGGCTATGAGGCCGAATCGGTTGAGCACCGCATTGTGCTCGGCAAGCCGAGCGATTGCGACGGCAGTGAAGATGAAGCCGCCGCCATGCGTGCGGCGTAAATTCCTCCCCGGAACGGGGAGGGGGACCACGTAGTGGTGGAGGGGCACGTGCGGTGATCGCACCCTCGAGAAGTCAGGACCACTCGCCTGTGCCCCTCCACCACCTTCGGTGGTTCCCCTCCCCCAAGGGGGAGGAATTACGCTAACACCGCATCCGGGAATTCGCCGCTGGCATGCGTGATCAGCGCGCGGTCGTCGTGGTTCCACGGGTGGAAGCCCGGCAGGAAGTAGGCACACCACGCGGGGAACACGCGGCGCAGCACTTTGGGTGAGCCGACCAGGTACCAGGCAAGCTTGAGCTTCACCTTGGGGCCGGTGATCCCGTCCTGCGCGAGCAGGTCGAGCGTGTCCTTCCAGCGGTTGGCGACGAAGTTCTTCGACACGATCAGCATCATGATCGACTTCAGTTTCCAGCGCTTCCACGCGCTCCAATCGCGGGTGGCGTGGAGGTAGGTGTCGTAAGCGACGCCCTTGTGCTCGATTTCTTCCATCGCGTGCCACTTCCACATCGCCGCGCTTTCGGGCTCGGCACCGGCGAAGTGCTTGGGATTGGCGAGGAAATCGTTGGCCATCATCGCGGTGTAGTGTTCGAGCGCGATGGTCACCGCCAAATTGATGATCGCCGGGCGATCCTTGGTCATCGCAAGGTTTTCCTCGAGCCGGCGGTCGATCTTGTCGAGATCGTAGCCAGCTTCGATCGCCGCCTTGTTGAACACAATGTGCTCGCGGGTGTGGTTGATTTCCTGTTTCACAAAGGCGCGGATCTCTGCCTCAAGCTTGGGCGGAACGCCGTCGCGGTGGGCTTTGACAGCCTCGATGAACATCGCCTCGCCGCGCGGGAAGGTGGCGGACAGCGCGTTGTGCCAGTGCGTGGCGATCGGATCGCCCGCCAGCCACCACTTGCCCGGCTTGATCTCACGCCCGAAGCGCTCATCGCGTACGGTGATCTTTAGGTCGGCCGGGGTCGGAACCGCGTGCTTGCCCGAAAGGCTGGCGGGTTCTACGTCGAGAGGGAATTTGGTCTGGGCGTTCATGCGGCTCTACATAGGATAACTGACATTGATGTCAATAAGAAAACGCCTGACGCAGGAGGAAAGCCG
>JBJTLY010000106.1:0-7881 GCA_046063275.1 Novosphingobium sp.
CCGGCCCGAACCGATCGCGGTGATCCACGCCAGCCCCGATGGCCTACCGCACCGGTTCCGCTGGCGCGGAGCCCTGCACGAAGTGGTCCGCGCCGAAGGACCCGAGCGGATCGCGCCCGAATGGTGGCGCGAGCGCGGCGGCGTGCGGCTGCGCGATTACTACCGGGTCGAGGACACGGCGGGGCGGCGCTACTGGATCTACCGCCACGGCCACGCCGCCGATGGCCGCGGCGGCGTGCCCGAGTGGTATCTGCAGGGGCTGTGTACCTAGACCGGATAAGTCGAAATCGACGCAGCAGTGACCTCGTCGAGCACCTCCTGGCGGTCGTCGCGCTGCACCGCATCGAGGTTGAATGCGCTGCGCTCACCATCGCCATTCAGGAATGAGAGCAGATCGTTGGTCAGCCGCTCGGTCTGGGTGGCAAAGATCCCGTGTGGTTCGCCGTCGTATTCGATCAGCTGCGCCGCGGGCACGGCCTTGGCCACTTCGCGCGCGGTCGGGGCGATCGGTACGGTCTTGTCGGCGGTGCCGTGGATCAGCAGCGTTGGCACGGTGAAGCTCGCCAGATCAGGCCGGAAGTCGGTTGTGCCAAATGCCTTCGCCGCCGCCAGCGTGGGCCTGAGACCGGCCATCATCGCGGTGTTCCACGCCAGCTGCAGCGTCTCGTCGCTGACCGGGCTGGTCAGCATGCCGGCGCCAAAGAAGTCCTTGAAGAAGCCGGTGAAGAACTTTCCGCGATCGGCTTTCATCCCTTCGGTCATCTGGTCGAAGGTGGCCTGCGGCACGCCTTCGGGGTTATCCTCGGTCTGCAGCATGTAAGGCACCACCGAACTGATCAGCGCGACCTTGCTGACCTGCCGTCCTTTATGGCGTGACAAGTAGCGGGCAACCTCGCCGCCGCCCATCGAGAAGCCAACCAGCGCGACGTCCTGTCCGCCGGCCTGGCTGTCGATCACTGCGGCAAGATCGTCAGCAAAGGTATCGTAGTCATAGCCTTCCGAAGGCTGATCCGAGCGACCGAAACCGCGGCGGTCATAGGCGATCGCCTGATAGCCGTTATCGGCCAGTACATTGCTGATCGGATCCCAGCTGTCGCCTGACAGCGGCCAGCCGTGGATCAGTACCACCGGCTTACCCGTCCCCCAGCTCTTCACGTAGAGGCTGGTTCCGTCCTTGGTTTCGATCATCGGCATGGGGGGTACTCCGCTTGAGGGCTCACGGCGACAACGGCGGGGCGCGCGGTCGGTTCCGTTCCAACGCCGGGCTGGTGGCAGGATGCGACAGCAGGAGACTCGCTTCGTCGCAAAAAAGAACATATAAGGAACATTTAGATTCGAAACCCATGCCCGAAGCCGCCCTCACTCCCGAACGCCGCCGCGTGAGCGGGGAAGCCGAAGCGCCGCCGCCGCGCGCCCCCTTCGTCGAGCTGGGGCTGGCCAGCTGCTTCTCGTTCCTGCGCGGGGCTTCGGATGCGGTGGACTTGGTCACCCAGGCCTGCGCGCTGGGTTACGACGCGATCGGGATTGCCGACGCCAACACGCTTGCCGGGGTGGTGCGGCTGCACGGCGAGGCGAAGACGCTCAAGCTGCGACCGGTGATCGGCTGTCGGATCGAGACTGCCGAGGGGCTGACGTTCCTCGCCTATCCCATTGACCGCGCGGCTTATGGCAGGCTTTGCGCGCTGATCTCGGCGGGGAGGATGGGCAAGCTTGATGGTGAGTGGCAGGACAAGGGGACCTGTGACATCTCGCTGGATATGCTGGCTGAGCGGAGCGAGGGGGTGCAGCTGGTGCTGGTTCCTCCGGCCGATCTCGATGCGGAATTCACGATTGCGGTTGAGAGCAATGTGGTGCCGCTGTTTGATGCGCGCGGAGACGCGGAGACGCGGAGAAGGGAGGAAGGGGTTCGCGCAGAGAGCGCAGAGAGCGCAGAGATTTGCTCTTCGCGGCAAAGCCGCTCCAGTCCTTCAACAGCGCGGCCAATCGCACCGGTGGCGAAAGTCGATGGGCCTGCGGCGCTTTCCTCGTCTCTGCGCTCTCTGCGCGAACCAGAATCTTTTTCCCTCCGCGCCTCCGCGCCTCCGCGTGAGACCCTGCTGACCGCGCCGTTTCCCGATTTTCTCCCGCACCTCACCCAGCAGTTCCCCACCTTGCGCCACATTGCCGCGAGCTATCTCTACAGCGGGGACGACCTCGCCCGGATCGCCCGGCTCGATGCATTGGCGCGCGAACACGGCCTGTCGATCCTCGCCACCAATGACGTGCTGTACCATGCCGCGCACCGCCGCCCGCTGCACGACGTGATGACCGCGATCCGGCACAAGACCACGGTCGCTGCGGCGGGGCACCTGCTCGAACCCAACGCCGAGCGTCACCTCAAGGGGCCGGGGAAAATGGCGCGGCTGTTCCGGCGCTGGCCGCATGCGCTGAGCGCAGCGCGCGAGGTGGCCGACATGTGCACCTTCAGTCTCGACGAACTGCGCTACGAATACCCGCTCCAGACTTACCCCGACGGGCTCGACGCGCAGGGCTATCTGGGACGGCTGACCTGGGAGGGTGCAGCGCAGCATTATCCGTCCGGTACCCCGCACGAGGTCGCCGAAACGCTGCGCAAAGAGCTGGCGCTGATCGCCAAGAAGCGCCTCGCGCAGTACTTTCTCACCATCAAGGAAATCGTCGATTTTGCGCGCGCTCAAGACCCGCCGATCTTGTGCCAAGGGCGCGGCAGCGCGGCCAATTCGGCGGTGTGCTTCTGCCTCGGGATCACCTCGGTTAATCCGGTCGAGCACGCACTGCTGTTCGAACGCTTCATCTCCGAGGACCGCGATGAGCCACCCGACATCGACGTCGACTTTGAGCACGAGCGGCGCGAGGAGGTGATCCAGCACATCTACGCGCGCTATGGTCGCCACCATGCCGGGCTCTGCGCGACGGTGATCCACTACCGCCCGCGCATGGCGATCCGCGAGGTCGGCAAGGCGATGGGGCTGAGCGAAGACATCACCAGCGCGCTCGCCAAGACGGTGTGGGGCGGGCACGGGCGCTCGATCAAGGAAGCCCATGTCGAGCAGGAGACTGGAGTCGATCTCGCCGATCCGCATTTGCGCCGGGTGCTCGCGCTGACCGAGCAGATGATCGGCATGCCGCGCCACCTCTCGCAGCACGTCGGCGGGTTTATCCTCACCCAAGGCCCGCTCAGCGAGACCGTGCCGATCGGCAACGGCGCGATGCCCGAGCGCAGTTTCATCGAATGGGACAAGGACGATATCGACGCGCTCGGTATCCTCAAGGTCGATGTCCTGGCGCTGGGCATGCTGACCTGCATCAGGAAGTGCTTCGATCTGCTGCGCGCGCACCACCGCCGCGACCTGACGCTGGCTGCGGTCCCGCGCGAAGACCCGGAGGTCTACGACATGCTGTGCAAGGGGGACTCGCTCGGGGTGTTTCAGGTCGAAAGCCGCGCGCAGATGAACATGCTGCCGCGGCTGCGCCCGCGTGCATTCTACGATCTGGTGATCGAGGTGGCGATCGTCCGCCCCGGACCGATCCAGGGCGATATGGTCCATCCCTATCTCAAGCGGCGGCGCGGGGCCGAGCCGGTCGAGATTCCCGCTCCGGGCGCGGCTTATGGCCCGCCCGACGAGCTGACCTCGATCCTCGGCCGCACGCTGGGGGTGCCGATCTTTCAGGAACAGGCGATGAAGATCGCGCTCGATGCGGCGCGTTTTACCTCGCTCGAAGCCAACCGCCTGCGCAAGGCCATGGCCACCTTCCGCAGCCGCGGGATGGTGCACGAGCTGGAAGACCTGATGGTCGGGCGGATGAGCGAGCGTGGTTACGATCCCTACTTTGCGACACGCTGCTTCAACCAGATCAAGGGCTTCGGCGAGTATGGCTTCCCCGAAAGCCACGCGGCGAGCTTTGCGCTGCTGGTCTACGTCTCATCATGGCTCAAGTGCCATTACCCGGCCGCCTTCGGCGCCGCCTTGCTCAATTCGCAGCCGATGGGGTTCTACGCCCCCGCGCAGATCGTCCGCGACGCAAGGGAGCACGGGGTCGAGGTCTTGCCGGTCGATGTCAATTTTTCGCTGTGGGACAATGGGTTGGAAGAGGATGATTCACGCGGAGACGCGGAGGCGCGGAGAAGAGAAGATTCTTGCTCGCGCAGAGACCGCAGAGATCGCAGAGAAGTGGAAAGCGCCGCAGGCTCATTATCATTCGGTAAAGGGACGTCTGGCGGTGACATCGAAGGAATAAAGCGGCTACGCCGCGAGGACGACATCTCTGCGCCCTCTGCGCGAGATCTCTTTTCTCTTCTCCGCGTCTCCGCGCCTCCGCGTGAAACCAAACCAGCG
This sequence comes from Novosphingobium sp., assembly GCA_046063275.1. GTDB lineage: Bacteria > Pseudomonadota > Alphaproteobacteria > Sphingomonadales > Sphingomonadaceae > Novosphingobium. Next base: position 4,356 of record JBJTLY010000106.1, read on the forward strand.
ATGCGGTTGGGGTTAAGGCAGATCGACGGTTTTCCCGAAGCGGCGGCGGCGCGGATTGTGGCGGCGCGGGAAGGGGGGCCGTTTCGCGATGTGCGCGAGCTGAAGGAACGCGCCGGGCTCTCCCCCGCGCTGATCGAGCGGCTGGCCAGCGCAGACTGCTTCAATTCGCTCGGCCTCACCCGGCGGCAGGCGTTGTGGGATGCGCGCAGCTTGATTGCCGCGCCCGACTTGCCGCTGTTCGCTGCCGCTGCCGCGCGCGACGAGGGGGCGGAGCGGGCGCTGACCCGCTTGCCGGTGATGCCGCTGTCCGAAGAAGTGGTTGCCGATTACCAGACCCAGCGGCTGTCGCTGAAAGCGCACCCGCTCGCCTTCCTGCGCGCTGATCTGGCCGAACGCGGCTTCATCCGCGCCGCCGACCTGCGCAGCCGCAAGTTTCGCGCGAGCGTGCAGGTGGCGGGGGTAGTGCTGATCCGCCAGCGCCCCGGCAGCGCCAAGGGGGTGTGCTTCATCACGCTCGAGGACGAAACCGGGGTCGCCAATATCGTCATCTGGCCCGACCTGATGGAAAAGCAGCGCAAGGTAATCATGGGCGCGCGGCTGATGGAAGTGCGCGGCCGGGTGGAGTACGATGACGAGGTTGTGCACGTTATTGCGACCCATCTGACCGATGCCACCGAAGCGCTCCACGCCCTGTCCGATGACCTGCTGCCGCACCATGTCGATCGCGGCGATCATGTGCAGCGGCCGCTGCAAGGCAGCCGCCACGGCCACCCGCGCGATGCCCGGATCATTCCGAAATCGCGTGATTTCCATTAGAGGCGGCGATAGCGTGTGCCACAAAGGGGACTATCCATGAACCGCACATCCATCCTTCTTGCTGCCGCGCTCGCGTTGAGCGCTGCGCCGCTTTCCGCCAAGCCCATGCTAAGGGCCAAGCCCGCACCAATCCCTGCCGCGATCTTCACCGATCCGTTGCCCGACAAGGCGCACCCGGCGCGGATGGAGGTGCTGCATGTGCCTTCCGGCGGGGTAGAGATCAACGCGCTGGTCTATGTCGCCGCCGGGATCGGCCCGCATCCCACATTGGTGCTGTGCCACGGCTGGCCGGGCAACGAGAAGAACCTCGATCTTGCGCAGGCGGTGCGCCGCGCCGGGTGGAACGTGGTGACCTTCAACTATCGCGGATCATGGGGCAGCCCCGGCTCGTTCCGGTTTGTGCAAAACCCTGAGGACGCGCGCGCGGTGCTGGCGTACCTGCGCCAGCCCGACAACGCGCGCAAGCTGGGAGTCGATCCCAAGCGGATGGCGCTGATGGGCCATTCGATGGGGGGCTGGGTCAGCGCCATGGTCGGCGGCGATGATCGGGACCTCTTGGGCGTCGGCTTGATCTCGGCAGGAAACATGGGCCTGGTCGGCCACCTGGACCGTGCTGCGGCGATCAAGGAAGCGGCGAGCGATTCCGAATCCCTCTCTGGGACCAGCCCCGAACTGATGGCCGACGAGCTGATCGCAAACCAGACGGCATTCGATTTCAACCGCGCTGCGCCAGGCCTTGCGCTACACCCGTTCTTGGCGCTGACCAGCGACGACGGACTTGCCGGGCACACTGACAGCCTGGTCGCCGCGGTACGCAAAGCGGGTGGTACGCGCATCACAACGGTTCACGCCGCCACCGATCACAGCTGGTCAGATCACCGCATCTTCCTTGAAGCGCAGGTGATCAACTGGCTCAACAGCCTGCTGACCGGAATGTGTTAGATCGCTTCGAGCGAATAGCCGGCGGAGCGTACCGTGCGCACCGGATCGCCAATGCCATCGATCTCGATGCCCTTGCGCAGGCGGCGGATGTGGACGTCCACGGTGCGCAGTTCGATCTCGCTTTCGCTGCCCCAGACCGCGTCGAGCAACTGGCCGCGGCTGAAGACGCGGCCGGGGTGCTCCATGAAGTGCTTGAGCAGGCGGAACTCGGTCGGCCCCAGCGCGATGGTCTGGCCGCGGCGGGTGACCTTGTGCGCGGTGGCGTCGAGCGAAAGATCGCCGACCTCGATCACCTCGCCGGCCAGCGCCGGGCGGATCCGCCGCAGGATCGCGCCGACCCTGGCCAGAAGTTCACGCGGAGAGAAGGGCTTGGTCACATAGTCGTCGGCACCGGTTTCAAGCCCCCGGATCTTGTCGTCCTCGGCGCCGCGCGCGGTCAGCATCACGATCGGCACATGCGCGGTCGCCTTGCCTTTGCGCAGGCGGCGGCAGACCTCGATCCCGCTGGTGCCTTCGACCATCCAGTCGAGCACCACCAGGTCGGGCACTTGCTCTGCAGCCAGCAATAGCGCCTCGTCGCCATCTGGCGTTACGGTCACGGCATAACCCTGCTGCTTGAAACGAAACTCCAGCAGCTCGGCCAGTGCCGGATCATCCTCTACCAGCAGGAGGCGTGGTGCTGACATGGTCAAGCTCCCGCCCGGTCTTCCCGGTCGGTGAGGTGGGTACCAGTTGCCGCATAATAGACCATCTCGGCGACGTTGGTGGCGTGGTCGCCGATCCGCTCGATATTGCGCGCAACGAACAAAAGCTGCGCGCAGTCGCTGATCGTTGAGGGGTTTTCGATCATGTAGCTGACCAGATTGCGGAACAGCGATTCGTAGAAGGCATCCACCTTCTCGTCGCGATCGATTACTTCGTGCGCAAGCTGGGCATCACGCGCGGCGAAGGCGGTGAGCACGTCGTGCACCATGCCGGCGGCAACGTCGGCCATCGCCGGGATCAGCGTCAGCGGCTCGAACCGCTTGCGGCCCACGATCAGATTGGCGCTCTTGGCGATATTCTTGGCATAATCGCCGATCCGTTCGATCACCCCGGCGATTTTGATCGCGGCGATCAGCTCACGCAGATCGTCGGCCATTGGCGCGCGCAGCGCGATGGTGCGCACCGCCAGCCGGTCGACCTCGGCTTCAAGCGCATCGATCTTCTTGTCGCGCGCGATTACGCTGGTCGCGAGATCGAGGTTGCCCTTAACCAGTGCCTCCATCGCCTCGCGCAGCGAGACTTCGGCGAGCCCGCCCATTTCTGCGATCAGCCCGCGGACCTTCGTGATGTCCTCGTCAAACGCCTTGACGGTATGTTCCTGTGCCATCTCAAATCCTAACCGTAACGTCCGGTAATATAGTCTTTTGTCCGCTCTTCACGTGGGTTGGTGAAGATCTCCGAAGTCTTGCCGTATTCGACGATCTTGCCGAGGTGGAAGAACGCGGTGCGCTGCGAAACGCGTGCGGCCTGCTGCATCGAATGGGTGACGATCACGATCGCGTAATTGCCGCGCAGTTCGTCGATCAGTTCCTCGATGCGCGCGGTGGCGATCGGGTCGAGCGCCGAGCACGGCTCGTCCATCAGGATGACTTCGGGATCGACGGCGATCGCGCGCGCGATGCAGAGCCGCTGCTGCTGTCCGCCAGACAGCGCAGTGCCGCTGTCGGTCAGGCGGTCCTTCACTTCGTCCCATAGCCCGGCGCGCTTGAGGCTTTTTTCCACC
>JBJTLY010000107.1:0-8970 GCA_046063275.1 Novosphingobium sp.
CTGGCCTCGATGCCAAGGCCGCCAAGCTCCGCGCCAAGCAGGTGTTCCACTGGCTCTATCACCGCGGCTTCACCGATTTCGCCGCGATGACCGACATCGCCAAGGATATGCGCCCGTGTCTTAGCGAACGCTTCGTGATCGGGCGGCCCGAAGTGGTGCTGTCGCATCATTCGAACGACGGCACCCGCAAGTGGCTCTTGAAGACCGCTGACGACCACGAATACGAAATGGTCTTCATCCCCGATGAAAGCCGCGGCACGCTGTGCGTGTCGAGCCAGGTCGGCTGCACGCTCAACTGCCGGTTCTGCCATACGGGCACGATGCGGCTGGTCCGCAACCTGACCCCGGGAGAGATCGTCGGCCAGGTGATGCTCGCGCGCGACGCACTGGGCGAATGGCCCAAGGGTTCGATGCAGGGGTTCGACGAGGTCGAGGACGATGATGGCGGCGGCTATACCGCCGATGGCCGTCTGCTGACCAACATCGTGATGATGGGCATGGGTGAGCCGCTATATAACTTCGACAACGTCCGCGATGCGCTGAAGCTCGTGATGGACGGTGACGGGCTAGGCCTATCGAAGCGCCGCATCACGCTTTCAACCAGCGGCGTTGTGCCGATGATGGCCCGCGCTGGTGAAGAGATCGGGGTCAACCTCGCGGTCTCGCTCCACGCTACCAACAAGGCAGTGCGCGACGAGATCGTGCCGGTCAACCGCAAGTACGGGATCGAAGAACTGCTGCAGGCCTGCGCCGACTATCCCGGTGCCTCGAACGCGCGGCGCATCACCTTCGAATACGTGATGCTGAAGGACAAGAACGACAGCGACGACGATGCACGCGAACTGGTCCGGCTGATCAAGCAGTACAACCTGCCGGCCAAAGTCAACCTGATCCCGTTCAATCCGTGGCCCGGCGCGATCTACGAATGTTCGAGCCCCGAGCGGATCCGGCGCTTTTCCGAAATCGTGTTCGAAGCCGGGATCAGCGCCCCGGTGCGCACCCCGCGCGGGCGCGACATCGATGCCGCCTGCGGCCAGCTCAAGACCGCCGCGCAAAAGATGAGCCGCGCCGAGCTTGACCGGTTGGCCGAGGAAAAGCAGGCCGCGCTGGGCTGAGGCATCGAGGTGTTTGTTAGGGATTCCGCGTTAGGCAACCTCTGCAAGGAACCGCCTTATGAAACGTTCAATCATCCTTCTGGCGATCGCTTCGCTGCCGCTCGCTGCCTGCTCGGGCAAAGGGAAACCGGCCGACGACAAGACCGCGACGGCCGACGCCACCGCAACCGACGCAGCCAAGCCCAATCCGTGGGCCAGCGGCAGCGCTGCCCCTGCGCCCGAAGCGGCCAAGACCGAAGCGAAAGATGCTCCCGCCAAGGAAGAGCACGTCAATCCGTGGGCCAAGAATCCCCCTCCGGGTAGCCAGCCAAGCGCGGCTGCGAGCGACAAGCCCAATGAAAACGCGGCGTCCAAACCCCAACCGGCGATGCAATAAACAGTGCCGCCTGGCGCGGGCAGTAACAACCCGCTTTATCGGTCAAAAATCCGGGGCAACCTGCACTCCGCGCCGCGCTGGGCAGAATGTTTGCGGCCTGCAGGTTATCGCTTTCCTGCCTCATTTCATCTTGTCAGGCCGTCATACAACGCAGCGTTCATCTGCCGTTGTGGCGCGAACAGCTCAGGTTGCTCCTGAAGTCTGCAACAGGATGAAAGGAACCGGCAGCCATGAAGAAGACTGTCATTTCAGCGGTAATTGCCGCCACTGCGTTGACCTCGGTCCCCGCTTTCGGTGATCCGCCGCCCTGGGCTCCCGCCCACGGCCGCCGCGCGCACGAGCGTTACGAAGAATACGATCGCGGTTACGACGGCGGTTACCAGCGCCAGTACTACCGCACCGGCAATGGCATCGCCTACTGGCGCGGTGACGACGGGCGTTACTACTGCCGCCGCAGCAATGGAACGACAGGCTTGCTGATCGGCGCCGCAGCCGGCGCCTTGCTTGGCCGCTCGATCGACCGCCGCGGTGACCGCTCGACTGGCACGATCCTCGGCGCTGCCGCGGGTGCTCTGCTCGGCCGCGAGGTTGAGCGCAGTTCGGCGCGCTGCCGCTAACAGGTGTTGACCTGACGGGCCATTCTCCGCCAAGCCACGGGGGATGGCCCGACCCCCTGCAGTCCTGATCACCGGCGCCGCAAGACGGATCGGCGCCATGCTTGCCCGCCGCTTCGGCGCGGCCGGTTGGCACGTGGTGATCCACGCTGGCCATTCCCCCAGCGAAGCCGAAGCGCTGGCCGCCACCCTGCCCTCTGCCGAAGTTGTGCAATGCGACCTCGTCGACGGCGATGCCGCGCTGGCCATGATCGCCGAACTCGCCGCGCGGCTGCCCGACTGGCGGATGCTGATCAATTCGGCGGCTGTGTTCAAACCCGATACCGCCCAGGCAATTGACCCCGCGATCTTTTCCGAGGCGATGACTGTCAACGCCGAGACTCCAGCGCGCATGGCGCAGGCCTTCCTTGCTTCCGCCACCAGCCAAGGCGGCAAGCGGGTGATCCATTTCCTCGACCAGAAGCTGGCCAATCCCAACCCCGACTTCTTCAGCTATACGATGGCCAAGCACGCGCTCTCCGCCACGGTGAAGATGCTCGCCATGGCTGCCCCCGATCCGGCGACGCGGATCTACGGGCTGGCCCCTGGGGCAATGCTGCCGAGCCATGACCAGCGCGACGAGGAACACGAGCGGAGCGGCCGCATGAACCTGCTCCATCGTCTGAACGATCCAGAGGAACTGGCTGACGCCGCACTGTTCCTCGCGCAAGGCTGGCTGGCGAGCGGCGAGACACTGTTCATCGATTCGGGCCAGCACCTGCTCGCCCAGCCGCGCGACGTGCTTTACCTCGCGCGCGAAACCCGCTAATCCGCAAGCGTCATCTGGGGAGTAGCCATCTGCGTTCGCGCAGCCCCGCAACGTCAACATACTTGGCCGAGAGGCTGTGGCGTGCGGAGAACGGAAACGTTCGGGCGAGACCAATGACATTGCCCCTCACCCGGCCGGGTGGAGGTCGCGATGTCATTGTCTTGCTGCACCCGGCCCCGGAGAAGCCCAAATGGAAGCCCTGCTCACCTCCACCGCAGTCGTTGCGCTTGCCGAGATCGGCGACAAGACCATGCTGCTCGCTATTGTCCTCGCCGCGCGGCTGCGTGCCCCGTGGGCGATCCTCGCCGGCATTCTCGTCGCGACCATTGCCAATCACGCGCTGGCCGCTTTGGTCGGGACCGAAGTGGCCGGTCTGCTCGAGGCGAAATGGTTCCGCATTGCCGTGGCACTTGGCTTTATCGCCATGGCCTCCTGGACATTGGTGCCGGACAAGCTCGACGATGTCGACCAAGCCGTGCGAAGCCGCGGCGGGGCATTCCTGACCACGGTGGTTTCGTTCTTCCTCGTTGAAATGGGCGACAAGACGCAGATTGCCACCATCGCGCTGGCCGCGCATTACCACTCGGTCCTGGTGGTCGCCGCCGGGACAACGCTGGGCATGATGCTCGCCAATGGTCCGGCGGTGTTTCTGGGTGAAGCGATCGTCCAGCGCATTTCCATGCGTGCGACCCGCGCAATCGCAGCGGCGCTATTCCTCGCGCTCGGCTTGTGGCAACTCGTATCGGCGCTCGGTTGATGTAACCTGTCGCCCGGTCCCACCGAACATTGGGCGGGCGCAAGAGCTTTATTGAGGTTCCCCCGCACAATTGTCTCTTGCGCCCACCGCGCGGCTGAATAGGTTCCCGAATTATGTGGTTACTCGACAAGATGCTGCGCGCGGTGGTCAAAGAAGGCCAGCTGCTGATCCGTGACTATGATGGCAAGGAATACCGCTACGGCGATCCGGCCGAACCGCCGGTGACGATCCGCTTCACCGACAAGGGCGCCGCGCTGCACGTCGCCAAGGACCCCCGCGTCGGTTCGGGCGAGGCCTATATGGATGGCCGGTTGGTGGTCGAGCCGCCGCACGACATCCGCGACATGATCCTGCTGGTCATGCGCAATGCCAACCGCAATGGCGGGCTTGAGGCACCAAGCGCGATGCGGCGCGGGATCGATTACATCGCGGCCAAGGCCGACCAGGTCAACCTGCGCGCCAAGGCGAGCAGCAATGTCGTCCACCACTACGACCTGTCGCGTCCATTCTACGAGCTGTTTCTCGATACCAACCGGCTCTACACCATGGCCTACTTCACCGATCCGGCGAACAGCCTTGAACGCGCGCAGCTCGACAAGCTGGCGCTGATCGCGGCCAAACTGCGACTGGTACCCGGCAAGTGTCAGGGCATGCGCCTGCTCGACATCGGTTGCGGTTGGGGCGCGCTCGGGCTCTACATGCACCGCCACTTCGGGATCGAGGTTGTAGGCGTCAGCCTCGCCCCCGACCAGATCAAGTTCGCCAACGAACGCGCGGCTGAGGCTGGCGTGGCCGACAAGGTCAAGTTCGAACTGACGGATTACCGCGACGTGGAGGGTCCGTTTGACCGGATCACCAGCGTCGGGATGATCGAACACATCGGCGCGCCGCATTTCCGCGAATACTTCGCCAAAACTGGCCAGCTGCTCGCCGATGACGGGATCATGCTGACTCACACCATCGGCCGGGTCGATGGCCCCGGCACCACCGACAAGTGGACCCGCAAATACATCTTCCCGGGCGGCTACATCCCCTCGCTCAGCGAACTGGTGCGCGCGATGGAGCAGACCGGCTGGGAAGTGGGCGACGTCGAATACCTGCGTTATCACTACGCCCTGACCATCGCCGAATGGTACCGCCGCACCACCCTGCACGAGGCCGAGATGACCGCGCTCTACGATGCGCGGCTATTCCGCATGTGGCAATTCTACCTCGCCGGCGCCGAACAGAGCTTCCGTTCAGGCGAGAACGTCAACTTCCACATCCTCTCGGCCAAGAACCGCTCCACCCTGCCTATGACCCGTGACTGGATCCAGCCCGAGTTCGAGCGGCTATCGAAGCTGGATGAGGCTCCGGAGTGGCATCTTGAGCAGCAGGCGGCGGAGTGACTTACCGGTCGAAACGCTTGGCCAAGGTATAGGCCGGACCGAACCCGACCAGCGCCGCGCCGATAAACGGTAGCGCCACCACCCAGATGCGCAGCCCCGTCACCCCTTCCGGGCTGGCGATGCTGATCGCCGCGGTCAGCGTCAGGCCGAGGCAAATCAGGGCCAGTCCAAGCACCAGCCGCCAGTGGGGAACCTGCTTGAGCGCGCCGTTCTTGGCCGAACTGCCCATTCGCTCGAACTTCGAGAATACCGCGATCAGCGGGAGGAGCGTCACGATGTAAATCGCGAACCAGACCGGACGCATCAGCCACCAATCGCCGCTGCCGGGAGCGAGGTTCAGCCCCACCCCGCCCATCAGCCACGCGGCGACCATCACGATCACGAATGCGGTCAGGTGCCACAGGTAGACGGTCATGATCATCCCGTTGACCAGCACGGTCGCGGTCCAAAGCCAGGCTTTGGCGAGCAGGCGGCGCATCACCGGCTCGAGCGTCAGGGCCAGCCCGATCTGCATGTTGCCCAGCGCCAGCAACGCGAGCGTCGGCGGCATCGAATTGGACAGGTCGTTGCCCGGTACCCCGATCATCGCCACCGGATAGGGTCCGAACCTGACCAGCGCGCCGAGAATCGCGAGCGAGGCCGCGAACCACAGTGCGGGCTTGGCAAAGCGCCCTTCCTGCCAGCAATAGCCCAACTGGTGGATCGCGAGCCAGACGAACAGGAAGTTGAGCCAGTTCACCGCCGGAACATGCTGGGCAATCGACAGCCAGTCGACCGCCACCGCCGCAGCCACCAGGGCCCAGAAGCTGCCCATCCCCCAACGTTGCCACGCGCGGTGGCTGAACGGCACCAATGCCGAGACGAGCAGGTAAACCGCCAGAAACCACACTGGGATCAGCGCGAGCTGCGCGGCCATCTTGACCACTTCACGCTCCACGCCGAACGCGGTTCCGGTGAGCGCAAACACTGACCAGACCAGAAACAGCGGCATCACCGGGTTGATTAGGCGCTGCAGCCTGCCGCCGTACCAGTCCGAAAAGGTCCCGCCCTTCTTCTGCGTCGCCGCCCACGAAATTCCGTTGGAGAAGCCGCCGACGAAGAAGAACAGCGGCATCACCTGAAAGCCCCAGGTCAGCCACTGGGTCCATGGCAGAATGCCCAGCAGGTGCCCGCCCTGCACCGCGCCGTCCTTCATGTACGGCGCAGCGACCAGCCAGTGCCCGACAACGACCGCCATGATCGACAGCGCGCGCAGGAAATCGACGTAGCGATTTCGCTCGGGCGGCGCCTTGCCCGCCATCTCCGCCGCCTTGGCCCACATGCCCATCGCTACCCCCCTTTTTGCGCCGTTCCGATTCAATCGGGATAGAGCGCGTTCATCCGTTCCCAGCTCATCGCGACAAGCTGTTCCAGCACCACCAAATCAATATCTGCGAGTTTCTTGATGTAGAGGCAGCCCTTGCCGGTCGAATGCTTGCCCAGCTTTGCCAGCATTGCCTCATCTGAGTGACTGAGCAGCCCGTAGAACACGTGATTGCCCTTTCGCGGGGAGAACCCGGCGCGGCACATCGTGCCTTCGCGGCCGCTCTCATACTTGTAGCTGTACGTGCCATAGCCGATGATGCTCGGCCCCCACATCTTCGGCTCCAGCCCTGTGACGCGGCGGTACAGAGCATCGACCGCCTCGGCATCGGCGCGGCGCGTGTCTTCGGGGATCGCCGCGATGTAGTCCGCCACGCTGATTTCGGTTGCCTTGGTCTTCAGTTCCGCTTTGGCCATCGGCTTGCCCTCCTGCCCCGCTTGGCTTAGGGGCGCGCCTGCAATTGTAACCCCAGCACAGCGGAATTCCAGTCATGTCGAGCCCCGAAACCAGCGCCCCCAAGAAAGTCGTCCTCGCCTATTCGGGCGGCCTCGATACTTCGGTGATCCTGAAGTGGCTGCAGGTGACCTATGGCTGCAAGGTGGTGACCTTCACCGCCGATCTCGGCCAGGGTGAAGAGCTCGAACCCGCGCGGGCCAAGGCCAAGCTAATGGGCCTGCCCGACGAAAACATCTACATCGACGACCTGCGCGAGGAATTCGTCCGCGATTTCGTCTTCCCGATGATGCGCGCCAATGCCCGTTACGAAGGCGATTACCTGCTCGGAACATCGATCGCGCGGCCGCTGATTTCGAAGCGTCTGGTCGAGATCGCTCACGAAACCGGGGCCGACGCCGTGGCCCATGGCGCGACCGGCAAGGGCAACGATCAGGTGCGCTTCGAACTCAGCGCCTACGCGCTCGATCCCAACATCAAGGTCATCGCCCCGTGGCGCGAATGGGAGCTGACCAGCCGCACCGCGCTGATCAATTGGGCCGAAAAGCACCAAATTCCGGTGCCCAAGGACAAGCGCGGCGAAAGCCCGTTTTCGACCGACGCCAACCTGCTCCACACCAGCAGCGAAGGCAAAGTGCTTGAGGATCCGTGGGAGGAAACCCCCGACTACGTCTATTCGCGCACCGACGATCCCGAGAATGCCCCGGATGTGCCCGAGTATATCACGATCGATTTCGAGCGCGGCGACGGGGTTGCGCTGAACGGTGTTTCGATGAGCCCCGCGACCCTGCTCACCGAACTCAACACGCTCGGCCGCAAGCACGGCATCGGCCGGCTCGATCTGGTCGAAAACCGCTTCGTCGGGATGAAGAGCCGCGGGATGTACGAAACCCCCGGCGGCGAAATCTATGCCCGCGCGCATCGCGGGATCGAACAGATCACGCTCGATCGCGGCGCGGCACACCTCAAGGACGAGTTGATGCCGAAGTACGCCGAGCTCATCTACAACGGCTTCTGGTTCGCGCCCGAGCGCGAGATGCTGCAGGCGGCGATCGACCTCAGCCAGGAGAAGGTCAGCGGCACCGTGCGGCTCAAGCTCTACAAGGGCAACGCCAGCGTAGTCGGACGCAAATCGCCCAATTCGCTCTACTCGGAGCGGCATGTGACCTTTGAAGACGATGCCGGTGCCTATGACCAGAAGGACGCCGCGGGCTTCATCAAATTGAACGCGTTGCGACTCAGGTTGCTCGCCCAGCGCGACCGCTGAGCAATTTTTCGCGTCCAAATCGCGAATCAAATTGCGTCCGTTTGAGCGTTTGTGACGGGCGCAAGCGCGTCCCCAGACTTGTCCACGACGATTCAGCCGATCTGTGGATAAGTGCGTCATTTTCTGCTTGCGCGACTCGGGTTTGAGGCGCAGCTTCAAGTCATCGAGACGGTGACACCGAACTTGAAGATGAGGCGGGAAACTGCTGAATTGGAAGGGGAAACGTAAGGCTCGGTCTGGCAGCGATGCCCGCAGCAGTGTTGGAAAACACGCCTCAGGATGACCTCGGTCTGAATCTGGCGAACCGCAGATGCAGCGAGCGGCAATGCAGTCAGTACGGTCGCTTTGACAGCGGTCGGGAAGGACCGAAGGGAAGCAGGGTTTCGGCCGTGCGGACCGGAAGACCGGAACGATAAAGCATCGAAGCGGTCACGGAACCGCCAGGTGATGGATGAAGGTCAAGCCGGCTTGCCGGGGAGACTGGAACCACCGCCTGACGGGACCGGACACCGGCAAGGTATCCGGGCGAAGAAAGCCGGTTCCTCACGGAACCACCGGACAAGCCCACGTCGGCAACCCGCAGACCGCAAGGAAAGCGAGACGCCAGCAAAAGCAAACCCGGGACAGGCGATCGCCCAAATCGACCGGAAACATGGCAGGTGTGCTTGGGGCTGACGGAAACGTCGGCCCCATTTGCATTTGTGCGCCGCTCGCTTCAGGGTTGGCGGAAAGGAACTCCCATGTCGCAGCTCAGCCCCGTCGTAACGCTCAACAATGGCATCACTATGCCGATCCTCGGTTTCGGGGTGTTCCAGGTCCCCGACCCGGC
>JBJTLY010000108.1:0-5634 GCA_046063275.1 Novosphingobium sp.
CGCACCGCAAGATCGCCCGCAGCGGCCGGACCTTGCGCAAAGCGGCGGATCGCATCGGAGATCGCGCCCTTGTCTTCCTGCACCACCAGGTCGGTCGGATAGACCGGCGGGGCCTCGCCCTCGCGGCCAGCTGCGCGCATGAAGGCCTGGTTTGCGAACAGCAGCCGCCCGTCACGATCGGCCATAGCTAGCCCCAGCGGCAGTTGCCCGAGCAGCGCTTCGAGATGCGGGACCGAGGCGCTGGTCTCGCTCGCTCCGCCGCCGATACCGATACCGTGATCGGCGATCAGCATCAGCGAGGGCGTCTGGTCGTAATCGACCGGTCCGGCACCATCGGGATCGGCGAGCGGCATGAAGAACATGGTCAGCGGCGCACCGCGCTTGCCGTCGCGCGCCCAGGTGATGCGGTCGGCCTCATCCTGGCGGAGCAGCGCGGTAAACTCCTTGCCGGTGAGCAAGGCGGCGGGATCGCCGGTGGCGCGGCTGGCAAAGCAGGAACTGGCGGCACGGACCTTGCCATCGGGATCGACCACCGCGAGGCTGAAGCCCGATTGCGCCAATGCGCGGCCGAGCTTGCCGTCGAGGTGCGGGACCAGTTCGGCCACCGGATCGGGCGGGCTGAGCGCCGTGAACGACCAGACGAGATAATCATCGCCACGCCCGGCACGAGTGACTGTAGCCTTCCACCGGCCAGCTCCATCTTCCAGCAAGTCGGCATGGCCCGAACCATCGCGCCAACCCGAGCGCCCGGCTTTGGCCAGTCGTTCGAGCGACGTGTTGTCAAGCGCCAGCCGCGGCGGTGCGGCTGCGGCGGTGAACCATTCCTCGTACTTGCGGTTGGCGCAGACCAGGCGCCCGGCGCGGTCGGTCACCGCAACGGCGAGGTTGTCTTGCTCGATCGCGGCCACGGTCACCGACCAGTCAGGCAAGGCGTATTCAGGCTCGGCAGGTGCCGCCGTACTGCGGGTCAGGGCCCAGGCGATCCCGCCGAGTGCCGCGAGCCCGGCCACGAAGGCCAGTACGGCGGCAAGCGATCGGGTCGCCAGCCAGACCAGCATAAGGCTGGCGAGAATCGCTACGCCCGGGACCAGCAGGTCGCTGCCGGTGCGGCGCCGGGCGGAACCTTGCGCGCTCAACCCGCCGCTTCCCGCCGCCGCGCCTCGGCCAGGCGGCGTGCGCGCTTCGAGCCGACGCGAAGGCGCCAGATGAAGCTGGACACGAGGTAGCCGACCGTGGCGAGAATCGTGGCGATCACGAACATCCCGAAGGCGACCGACGGGCCCTTCTGGGTGAGGATCGACAGGAGGTGATCGGTCTCGGTCGCCTGCATGGTCTGGCTTACCGGGGCGACCACGGTCATCGCATCGACCCGCAGCAGCCAGCTGCCGACCTTGTCACCCAGATAGATGATGATCGGCAGGAAGGCGGGAAAGCCGATGAAGGTCGCCGCCAGGGCCATGGGAATATTGGCCCGCACGAACACCGCCAATAAGGCCGCGGTAACGAAATGGGCCAGCGGGATCATGATCCCCACGAACAGGCCGAGTGCAATCCCGCGCGGCACCGAACGCCGGTTGAAGCGCCACAGGTCGCTGCGCAGCACGTGCTTGGCAAAGGGTTTGATCCAACGGCTCTTTTCGAGTTGCTCGCGCGTGGGGACGTGGTTCTTGAACCAGTCGAGAGCGCTTTGCATGGCCATTATCCGCGGTCCCGCATGATCCGGCCTTGCTCGCGCTTCCAGTCACGATCCTTGACAGTCTGGCGCTTGTCGGCGGTGTTCTTGCCCTTGGCCAGCGCGAGCTCGACCTTGGCCCGGCCGCGACCGTTGAAATAGATCGACAGCGGCACCAGGGTCATCCCCTTGCGCTCAACCGCGCCGTGGAACTTGGCGATCTCGCGCTCCTTCAAGAGCAACTTGCGCGGCCGCTTGGGGGTGTGATTGAAGCGGTTGCCGTGGCTGAATTCGGGGACGTTCGAATTGACCAGCCAGACTTCGCCGTTCTTCACCTCGGCATAGCTTTCCGCGATCGAGCCCTCACCGAAGCGCAATGATTTGACCTCGGTTCCGGTCAGCACGATCCCGGCCTCGTACACATCCTCGATATAATACTCGTATCGCGCCCGCCGATTTTCGGCGACGATCTTCTGCTTGTCGAATTCTGCGGGAGTTGGGCGGGCCATGATTGGGCGGATGTAGGGTGGCCGGCATCAAAAGAAAACCGTTCAAATCCCCTTCAGCGCTGAAACGGACAATAAGATCAGAACTGCAGAGGTCGGCAAAAAGGTTACCGCAAACCCGAACGCACGTGCCCATCGTGCCCACAAATAGCCGATCCAGAAGCTGATCCGTCCAAGTGCAAACAGCCCTGCCAGTACGGGCAAAGCGGCCTCGGCATGGTGCGGAAAGCTCACCGCCAGCGCCAACCAACCCGCCCCGGCCATGAAACCCTGTTCAAGTGTGTTGCGGTTGTATCGCAAGGAGATTTCCAAGATTGGGCTACAAGTTTCAGCGCTGCCAGCATTGTCGTCCTTGTGCGTGAAGCGCCAAGCTGCCGCAAAAAATACCCCGACCAGCAGACACATCGCCGGAACCAACAACCAGCGCGCGGCCAACACCAATGCTTGCGCCTGCGAGAGTGAACGGTTCGGCTCATGCCGCAGAACCAGTGCAGCGGCAGCCCCGCAAAATACGAATGCCGGCAGGCCCAGAGCCAGGATCCTGCCCTGCAATTGCTTCAGCGTGATTTCGCCCGCACGGCTCATGCCAACCCCGCACGCGCCAGCCCTGCATCCACTGCCTTGCGGCTCTCCGCGCTGCAGGCCACCAGCGGCAGCCGCACCTCTTCATCGATCCAGCCAAGCACTCGTGACAGCGCATACTTGAGCGGCGCGGGAGAGGCGTCGGTGAACAGCGCTTGGTGGAGCAGGAACAGGCGCTCGTTGAGTTCGTGGGCCTTGGCCGTATCCCCCGCCAGGCTCGCCGCCTGGAATTGCGCGCACAGCCCCGGCGCGACGTTGGCGGTGACCGAAATGCAGCCCACCCCGCCGCCGGCGTTGTATTGCAGCGCCATGTCATCGTTGCCGCAGATCTGCGCGAAGCCCGTGCCCAGCGCCATGCGGTGCGCGGTAAGGCGGGTCATATCACCGCTGGCGTCCTTGATTCCGACGATCCGCTGCGGGAAGCGCCGGGCGAGTTCGATCGTGGTCTCGGGCTTGATGTCGGTGACGGTGCGGCCGGGTACGTTGTACAGCACCATCGGCAAGTCGACCTTCTCGGCCAGATAACTGAAGTGCGCGAGCAGTCCGGCTTGGCTCGGGCGGTTGTAATAGGGCGCGACCATCAGCGCGGCATCGCAGCCGAGTTCCTTGGCCACCTGCATGTGCCACAGCGCGGTCTGGGTGTCGTTCGAGCCGCACCCAGCGATGACCGGGACGCGGCCGGCTGCTGTTTCCACGCAGAGCTTGAACAGGTGGTGCTGCTCCTCGCTGGTCAGCGTCGGCGCCTCACCGGTTGTGCCGCAGGGGACCAGGGCGCTCGAGCCCTCGGCAATTTGCCATTCGACCAGCCGGCAGAACGCCGCCTCGTCGATAAGGCCGTCCTTAAACGGGGTAATCAGAGCCGGGATCGATCCGGAGTACATTGCCATCGCCCTTTTTAATGCGCCATAGGGCGCTTGCCCCATAGGGCATCCTGTTCAGCCTGCCATAAGGAGCGCGAGCCCAGAATGTCCAGCATGGTTCGCACTTCAATCGTTTCGGTACTGGCCCTTCTGGCCGCCCTTCCCACAGCTGCGCGCGCGCAGGACGATCAGATGATGGGCGAGGACGGCCGCCAGTGGGACCAGGCGCGCGTCGCGCTTCAGGCGGTTCCGCCGGGCAACATGGTGCAGGCGATCGCGCGGTGGAAGCTGCTGAGCGCCAATCCGCGCTTCACCTTCTTCGACTATTCGAGCTTCCTGCTGACTTACCCGGGACTGCCCGAGCAGGACAAGCTGCGTGGTTATGCTGAGGCCGCGCTCGATCGTGAGGCGGTCGACGCCCGCTCGGTCGCCGCATATTTCGACCGCTTCCCGCCGCTGACCAATACGGGCCGCGCGACCTATGCAGTGGCGCTTTACGCGTTGGGCCGACCGCAGGCGTCCGAAGCCGCGCGCGCGGCGTGGCGCGGCGGAGCGATGAGCGATGTGGCAGAAGCGGCGCTTTTGGCGCGGATCGGACCCTCACTGACGCTCGACGATCACGATGCGCGGATGGACGCGTTGTTGTGGTCGGGATCTGCAGAGCAGGCATCTCGCGAGCTGGTCTACACCTCACCCGCCCGCCGCACCGGTTTTGCCGCGCGACTGGCGATGGCTCAGGGCACTGACCCGGGTCCGGCGCTAACCCCCGACGTACAAAGCGATCCGGGCTATGCCTACAATCGCTCGCGCTATCTGCGCACCCACGGGCAGACCAGCAGCGCGGTGAGCTTGCTCGCGGCCCGCCCGCGCGCGGCGGTGCTCCCGAGAGAGCCGCGCAAATGGGTCGGCGAACTGCTCACCGTCGCCCGCAGCGCCGATGCCGGTTCGACCGTGCAGATCGCTACCGGCAGCGATGATATGTTCGCCCCCGGCACCGACGTCAGCCGGCAGAGCTTCGCGATCCGCGACGACTACACCTCGCTGATGTGGATGGGCGGAACCAACGCGCTGTGGCGCCTCGCCGATGGTCGCCGCGCCGCGCCGCTGTTCTACCGCTATGGCACCGCCGCACGGACCCAGCAGACCCGCTCGAAGGGGTTTTACTGGGCGGGACGCGCCATGGCGCAGGCCGGTGACGGCGCCGAAGCGAGCCGGTATTTCCAGCTCGCCGCGCAATATCCCGACCAGTACTACGGCCTGCTCGCGCTTGAGCGGCTCGGGCTGCCCCTGCCGCCGTTCAACGGCGCGCCGGGGATGACGCCGACTGCCGCCGAACGCGCCGCATTCAACGCCCGCCCGATCACCCAGGCGGTGCGTGAAGTCGCGCGCGAAAGCGATTGGCCAACCGCGGTCCGCTTCTTCCGCGAGATCAGCGATCAGGCCGAGACCGAAGCCGATCACGTGCTGGTGGCCGATCTCGCCCGCGAACTGGGCCGCCGCGACCTCGGCGTGATCCTCGGTCAATCGGCGCAGGGCGACGGGCTCGGCAACTTCCAGCGCATCGCCTTCCCGCTGATCCCGGTGCCGCAAGGCACCGACTGGACCATGGTCCACGCGATCAGCCGCCAGGAAAGCCAGTTCGCGATGAATGCGGTGAGCCACGCTGGCGCGCGCGGGCTGATGCAGCTGATGCCCGGCACCGCGCGCGAGCAGGCGGGCAAGCTCGGGCTCTCCTACGATGCGCAATCGCTGACGGTGGACGCAGGCTATAACCTGACCCTCGGCGGCAACTATTTCAGCCGGATGATGGACTATTTCGGCGGCAGCTATCCGCTGGCCGTCGCCGCTTACAACGCTGGCGCAGGCAACGTGAACAAGTGGCTCCGTCAGAACGGCGATCCGCGCAATGGCTCGATCGACTGGGTCGAATGGGTCGAGAAGATCCCGCTGTCGGAAACCCGCAACTACGTGCAGAGGGTACTCGAGAACGCGGTGGTCTACGAGGCGATGAACC
>JBJTLY010000109.1:0-3722 GCA_046063275.1 Novosphingobium sp.
CAGAAGCTGCAGTAAAGGGTGCTCTTGGTATCCGATCCGCTCAGTTTGGTCATGCTTCCGTCCATTGCCCCGCACTCGCGAGGGAATCGCCCGACTCTAGTCTGGCAATCGCAATTATCAATCCTGCCTTAGCATAGCGCAGCTTGCGCTCGGCTGAAGCGGCAAGGTTACTTATTGGTTGGCATTCAGCTCGGGGCACCGCCGCTGCCGCCCGCATCGGTTTCACCTTCGGGACGGCTTTCGAAGACCTTGTCCACCAATCCAAAGGCTCTGGCTTCCTCGGCATCCATCCAGGTGTCGCGGTCCATCGCCTCGGCCACAGCCTTGACCGACTTTCCGGTGTACTTGGCGTAAAGCTCGTGCATCCGCTCCTTGAGCTTGATGATCTCGCGCGCCTGGATTTCGATATCGCTGGCCATGCCGCGCGCCCCGCCCGAAGGCTGGTGGATCATCACCCGCGACTGCGGCAGCGCCACGCGCATCCCCGGCTCACCCGCGGCAAGCAGGAAGCTGCCCATCGAGCAGGCCTGGCCGATGCAAACCGTTGAAACCTTGGGCTTGATGTACTGCATGGTGTCATGGATCGCCATGCCGGCGGTGACCACGCCGCCGGGCGAATTGATGTACATCGAGATGTCCTTGGAGGGATTCTCGCTTTCGAGGAACAAGAGCTGGGCGACGATGACGCTCGCCATGTGATCCTCGACTTCGCCGGTGACGAAGATGATCCGCTCACGCAGCAGCCGCGAATAGATGTCGAAGCTGCGCTCGCCGCGGCTCGATTGTTCGACCACAACCGGGATCAGCGCGCCGGTGATCGGATCGCGCCGGAAGATGTCGTTGCTGGAGGCGGTGCCGTAAACGTCGCGCATGGAGGTCCTCGTCTGGTTGATGCGCCTATGTCGGCCCTGCCGCCGCGATGTTCAAGGGCGTTAACCTGACCGGGCACATGTTCAATGACTGGACACAGCGGACAAGGCACTTTCGCAATCCAGGTTCGCGTGCCAGCATGGCAAGCAACCATCCGGGGAAGCCAACTGCCATGCGCCTTGTCACAATTGCCATCCTGCCGGCGCTATTCTTCGCCTTGCCGGCCTCTGCCCAGTCCGCCCGCAATCGCCGACCGATGCCGGTCATGACAGTCAGCGCGCCGCAGCCGGACGAACCGGCGAGGGCAGCGAGCGAAGCTGCAACGAACCTCGCTGCGATCGAGTGGCTTGATGATAATCCGACCGGCCCGCAGCTGGGTGCCGTCATCACCTACAATTCGGATGCCCCGACCGAAGCGGCCAAGCTCGCCAAGACCGGCCGCCTCAGGGGCCACACTTTGCTGATCAAGGACAACATCGAGACCCGCGAATGGGCGACCACCGCAGGGAGCCTGGCGCTGAAGGACAACCGGACCGGCCGCGATGCACCGCTGGTGGCGCGGCTGCGTGCCGATGGCGGGGTGATCCTGGGCAAGACCAACCTGTCCGAATGGGCCAATATCCGCTCACCGATGAGCTCGTCGGGATGGTCGGCGGTGGGCGGGCAGACCAAGAACCCATACGCGACCGATCGCAGCCCCTGTGGCTCAAGTTCGGGCAGCGGCGCGGCGGTGGCGGCGGGGATGGCCTGGGCGGCGATCGGCACCGAGACCGACGGATCGATCACCTGCCCCGCGAGCATGAACGGTCTGGTCGGGTTCAAGCCCACCGTGGGGCTGGTCAGCCGCACTTACGTGGTGCCGATCAGCCATAGCCAGGATACGCCCGGACCGATGACTACCAGCGTCGCCGACGCCGCATTGGTACTGAGCGTGATCGCCGGTTCAGACCCGCTAGATGCCGCTACCGTTGAGGCGGACAGGCACAAGACCGACTATACCGCAGGTCTTGCCACCAGCAGCCTCAAAGGTGTGCGGATCGGCGTACTGACCAAGCAGGTCGGGCGGCATCCCGGGGTGAAGCGCGTGTTCGACCAGGCGCAGGCCGATCTGGTTGCGGCGGGCGCGGTGCTGGTGCCGATCGACTACGATTTCCCCGACGCGATGGGCAACGACGAAGGCACCGTGCTCTATTTCGAACTGCGCGAGGACATGGCCAAGTACCTCGCCGGACTGCCCGGACAGGGCGTGCCGTCAAAGACACTGGCGGACCTGATTGCCTTCAATAAGGCCAATGCCGATACCGAGATGCGCTGGTTCGGGCAGGAGAGCTTTGAGCGCGCCGAGAAGAACGTCGATCGCGCGGCACACGACAAGGCTCGGGCCAATTCGTTAAAGCTGGCGGGTCCCGAGGGCATTGACGCGCTGCTGGCGAAGTACACCGTGGTTACACTGGTCGCGCCGACCGAGGGCCCGGCGGGGATGATTGACCATGTCACAGGCGACCATTTCCTGTCGGTCGGCGCGGGCAGCCTCGCCGCGATCGCGGGCTATCCGCACCTCACCGTGCCGATGGGGCAGGTCGAAGGGATGCCGGTGGGGCTCAGCTTCATCGGCGCGCAGTGGGACGACCAGCGCATGCTGGGCCTCGGCGCGGCCTATGAGCGGGCAAGGACAGCGGTGCTGGCGAAACCCAGATTTCAGCGCTGGGGGGAATAAACACACCCCCACCCCGCTCGTCCTGAGCCTGTCGAAAGACCGCCTTTTTCTCCAGGCCGTTGTGGGTGAGGCACGAAGGACAAGGACAGTGCTTCGACAAGCTCAGCACGAGCGGATTTGGAATGTTGTGCGCCAAACAAAACGGCCCGGCGCATCGTTGCACCGGGCCGGTTTGATTGCAGACCCCAGCCGAAGCAGGGTACGGCATTACTTCTTCGCGGCAGGCTTCTTTGCCGGAGCCTTCTTCTCAGCCGGAGCCTTGTCGGCCTTGGGAGCTGCCTCCTTCTTCGGAGCAGCGGCCTTGGCAGGCTTGGCCTCAGCTTTCGGCTCGGCCTTGGCCTCGTCCTTCGCGGCCGGCTTCTTGGCGGCGGCCTTCTTGGCGGGCTTTGCCGGAGCCGGAGCGGCGTCTTCGGCTTCGATCGCGGCCTGAAGTTCTTCCTTGGTCACGGTCTTTTCGGTGACTTCGGCCTTGTCGAACAGGAAGTCGACGACCTTGTCCTCGTAGAGCGGTGCGCGCAGCTGGGCGGCGGCGAGCGGGTCCTGCTGGATGTATTCCATGAAGCGCTGGCGGTCTTCGGCGCGGTATTGCTGCGCCGCCTGCTGCATCAGCATGTTCATTTCCTGCTGCGACACTTCAACGCCGTTGGCCTGGCCGATTTCCGAGAGCAGCAGCCCCAGGCGCACGCGGCGCACCGCGATCGCGCGGTAATCTTCCTTCTCGGCCTCGATCTCCGCGAGCGCGGCAGCGGGATCTTCTTCGTTCTGCGCTTCCCGGTTGAGCTGCGCCCAGATCTGTTCGAACTCGGCCTCGACCATGGTCGGCGGCACGTCGAATTCATGCCCGGCGGCGAGCACGTCGAGCAGCGCGCGCTTCATCTGGGTGCGGGTCTGCCCGGCAGTTTCCTGCTCAAGCTGGCCGCGCAGCAGACCCGAAAGCTGCTCAAGGCTGGTGAGGCCAAGGCTCTTGGCGAATTCGTCGTCGATCTTGCTTGTCCCGGGGACCTTGAGCGACTTCACGGTGATGTCGAAAGTGGCGTCCTTGCCGGCAAGGTCGGCGGCCTGATAGTCGGCCGGGAAGGTTACGGTGATGGTCTTTTCATCGCCTTCCTTGGCGCCGATCAGCTGTTCCTCAAAG
>JBJTLY010000110.1:0-9996 GCA_046063275.1 Novosphingobium sp.
GCCGCGCTGCATGCCCGCGTCTGCGATGAGGTAACGGCATGGCTGACCGGGCAGGGCTGGCAGGTCCGCGGACTCACCGAAAGCCCGATCAAGGGCCCGGAGGGAAATGTGGAATTCCTGATCTGGGCCAGCCGCGGCTGACGCAAACCATTGCACCCGGCCCATGCTCCCGCCACAGTTGAGGCCCCGTCGCACTATGATTCGAGGGAATTTTAATGACTGACCTGGCGTCTCCCGGCCAATTGCGCGCGTCGTTTTTGCGCTGGTCGCTGTTCGTGGTTCCGCTGGTCCTGTTTCTCGGGTTCTTTTCCGGGCAACTCGCCGGCAGCGGGCCGGGCAATACGTGGTTCGACGAACTGGTGAAGCCGTCGATCTATCCGCCGCCCGCCGCATTCGGGATCGTCTGGTCGGTCCTCTATGTGATGATCGGGTTTGCTCTGGTGCTGGTTATCACCGCGCGCGGCGCGCGGGGGCGGGGCGCGGCGATCGCGGCGTTCGTGGTGCAACTCATACTCAACCTCGCGTGGTCGCCGCTGTTCTTCGGGATGCATCAGATGCAGGCAGCGCTGATCCTGCTCGTCGTGCTCGTGGTCGCCATTTTGGTGACGATTGGGCTGTTCCGCCGGGTGCGCCCGCTCGCTGCCGCGTTGCTCCTGCCTTACCTCGCCTGGTGTGTGTTCGCGAGCGTGCTCAACTGGCAGTTCCTTGAAGCGAACCCGGGGGGCGAGCCGCCGATGGCCCAAGTCGCCCTCAATACTTGAACCTGCCCCCGCAAAGGTCCATCTAGCGCCCATGCAAAGCGAAAACCCCATTCTGGCCGACCTGGCCAAGCTCCTCAACAGCGCCGCCGGCACCATGGCCGGGATGGGCCGCGAAGCCCGCGATGCCGCGCGTGAGCGCGTCAAGGAAGCGGTCGGCGGGCTCGAATTCGTCTCGCGCGAAGAGTTTGACGCGGTCAAGGACATGGCCGCCAAGGCGCGTGAGGAAGTCGAGGTGCTGAAGAAGCGGCTCGTCGATCTGGAAGCGAAGTTCGTCAAAAAAGGCTAAGCGCCACGGGAACCTCTCGGCATAGCCCTGCGTTGGCGGGGAAGTGAAAGTTGCCGAGAGATTTCCGATGTTTACCCAGCTTGATCCGACCATTCCCGTCCATGTTCTGGGCAAGGGCGACGGCTATGCGATCGGCATGATTGACTATGGCCAGGAGCACAACCTGATCTGGGTCACCGCGATTGTCGAAACCGGCGAGCTGTGGTGCGCGCCCAATCACAAGGTGCGGCTGGGCAAGAA
Source organism: Novosphingobium sp. (assembly GCA_046063275.1). Taxonomy (GTDB): domain Bacteria; phylum Pseudomonadota; class Alphaproteobacteria; order Sphingomonadales; family Sphingomonadaceae; genus Novosphingobium. The sequence goes on from JBJTLY010000110.1 coordinate 1,288, forward strand.
CTGGACCATGGGGCGGAACGAAAATCCGCTGATCTCCAAGGCGAAGGCAGCGGCGCGCGCGGACGCCGGTCCGGTCACGATCGTGCCAGACCCCACCCCCGACCACTGCTGAACTTGCCACCCGCGCGCTGACCCGGCACAGCCGGTTTCATGGAATTGCGCACGTCCGCCATCGTCTGTTCGAGCCGGCCGAACGGCGAGACCGGTGCGGTGGTGCGGGTTCTGACGCGCGATGCGGGAATGGTCGCGGGCTATGTTGCGGGCGCGCGCGGCAGAGTGCTGCGGCCGGTGCTGATCCCGGGCAATCTGGTCGAGATCGAGGCGCGCAGCAAAAGCGATAGCCAGCTGCCGTTCCTGCGGATCGAACTGCTGGCCAGTCGCGGGCCGTGGCTGGGCGAGCCGCTAGCCGCCGCCGCAATCGGCTGGGCCACCGTTCTGGCGGCGACCACGCTGGCCGAGCGCCAGCCGTTCCCGGCGCTTTACGATGCGCTTTCGGGCTTGCTCGATGCGGTGTGCCATGCCCCCTCGGCGCGCGGCTGGCTGCCCGGGCTGATCGGCTTCGAAGCACTGCTGCTGCGCGAGCTGGGCTATGGTGCGGAGCAGCCCGATCTGGGCACCGCCGATATGCCTGCGATGCTCGCCGCGTTCGATGCGCAGGGCCAGCGCCTCGCGCGCTATCCACTTGCCGATCGCCGGACAGATGTTATGGGCGCGCGCACCATGCTGCGTGAGCGGCTGGCGAGACTTTGAGGGCGGGAAATCCATGAAGATTGCGGTTTTGGCCGGCGACGGCATCGGCCCCGAAGTGACCGCTGAGGCGGTGCGCGTGCTTAGGGCGCTGGACCTGCCCGAGCTTGAGTTGGCGCACGCTGATGTTGGCGGCGCGGCCTATCACCGGACCGGCCATCCACTGCCGCCCGAGACGCTCGAACTGGCACGTTCATCCGACGCGATCCTGTTTGGCGCGGTGGGCGATCCCAGCTGCGACAATCTCGAACGCCATCTCCGCCCCGAGCAGGCGATCCTCGGCCTGCGCAAGGAACTGGGCTTGTTCGCCAATCTGCGTCCAGCGAAGCTTTTCAAGGGGCTGGAAGATGCTTCTGCATTGCGGCCTGAAGTCGCCGGTGCGATCGACCTGCTGATCGTGCGCGAACTCAACGGCGATGTGTACTTCGGTGACAAGGGCATGAAGGTGCTCCCCGACGGCCGCCGCCAGGGTTGGGACTTGATGTCCTACGCCGAGGACGAAGTGCGCCGCATCGCCCATGTCGGTTACAAGGCAGCGCAGGGTCGGCGCGGCAAGCTTTGTTCGGTCGACAAGGCCAACGTGCTCGAAACCAGCCAGCTGTGGCGCGATGTGGTGATCGAGGTGTCGGCCGAATACCCCGATGTCGAACTCAGCCACATGTATGTCGACAACGCGGCGATGCAGCTGGTGCGTTCGCCCGGCCAGTTCGACGTGATTGTCACCGGGAACCTGTTCGGCGATATCCTTTCGGACCAGGCCAGCATGTGCGTCGGCTCGATCGGGCTGCTCGCCTCGGCTTCGCTCAGCGAGGGCAGCCAAGGTCTCTACGAGCCGATCCATGGCTCTGCCCCCGATATCGCCGGGCAGGGCAAGGCCAACCCGATGGCGACCGTGCTTTCCGCCGCTATGCTGCTGCGCCATTCGCTCGGGCTTGAGGCCGAGGCGGCGCGGATCGAGGTTGCTGTGGGCAAGGCGCTCGCAGACGGGGTGCGCGGCGGCGATCTTGGTGGTAGTCACGGCACTGTCGCAATCGGCGACGCTATTCTGGAACGCTTGTAACATGACCATCCGCCTTGGCGTCGTCCTTCCCACCTACAACGAACGCAAGAACTTGCGCGGCATGGTCGAGCGGCTCGACAAGGCGCTCGCCGGGATCGAGTTCGAAGTGATCGTGGTCGATGACAACAGCCCTGACGGGACTTCGGACGAGGCCCGCGAGATCGCGCAGGAAGACGGCCGCGTTCATGTGATCCAGCGGATCGGGCGGCGCGGGCTGTCTTCCGCCGCGATCGAGGGCATGTGCGCCACCTCGGCACCGGTCGTGGCGGTGATGGATGCCGATCATCAGCACGATCCCGAACTCTTGGGCGGAATGCTCGCGGCGATCGAGAGCGGCGACTACGACCTGTCCTACGCCAGCCGCTTCGCCGAGGGCGCGAGTACCGAGGCCTGGGGCCGGCCCGACCGGGTCAAGGCCTCGACCTTTGCCAATCGCCTGGCCAACAAGGTTACAGGGGTTGAACTTTCGGACCCGATGAGCGGCTATTTCATGCTTCGGACCGAAACACTCCGCGCCGATGCGCACCGGCTCTCGGGCGTCGGTTTCAAGATCCTGCTCGATATCCTCGCCACGGTCGAAGCGCCGCTGCGAATCAAGGAATTTCCGATGCACTTCGCCGCCCGTGCCGAGGGCGAGAGCAAGCTCGACCGCACCGTGGTGTTCGAATTCCTCGTCGGACTGTACGATAAATGGCTCGGGCGGATCATCCCGACCCGCTTCGCGCTGTTCGCCACGGTCGGCGCGATGGGCGTGGTGGTGCAGTTCGCGATGCTGTGGCTGGTGCTGAGCGGGCTACTCGGTGAAGACTTCCGCTATGGCCACTGGACCGGCGGACGCACCACCTTCAACATTGCCAACGCGCTGGCCTCGCTGACCGCGATGACCTTCAACTTCACGCTCAACAACGAGCTGACCTATGCCGACAAGCGCCTGCGGGGGTTCCTCCCGTGGCTGCGCGGCTGGGCCAAATTCGGCCTGACCTGCGCGGTCGGGCTCCTGGCGAGCGTTGCCACCACCGACGCGCTGAAGCGCATGGAGATCAACGACGTCGTCGCGGTTCTGGCTGGAATTATCGTGGCTTCGGTGTGGAACTTCGCGCTATCCAGCAAGTTCGTCTGGGGCAAGTACTGATCGCGCAAGAGTTTGCGTGGGTGTTCTAGACCGCTGCGACCGCTTCGGTTTTCGTCCCAGCCTTGGCCGTATGAGTGACTGTCACGGTGGTCCCTGGATCAGCATCGGTCACCGCGACTTCGGCGACCAGCTGGTTGGCGAGCGCGTTCACGATCCCGGTGCCGAGGCCAGGCTTGGCCCCGGCATGGTCTTTGGGTAGTCCGATTCCATCATCGGCGACAGTCAGCAGCCAACCAGTCTCGCTTGAGGCAAAGGTCACCTCGATCCTGCCCGTCTGATTCGCGTCAGGAAAAGCGTGCTTGAGCGAGTTGATCGCCAGTTCGGTGACGATCAGCCCCAAGCTGACCGACTGTTCGGGGTTCATCATGCTGTCATCTGCAGACACCACCAGGCTTAGCTTTTCAGGATCGGCAATCATCGAGGCGCCAATGCTGGCGCACAGATCAGTCAGATAGGGCCCCAGCTTGACCTCGTTGCTGTCGTTCGAGGCCAGCAGCCGCTGCAGCTTGGCGATCGACATCACGCGGTGGTGGGCATCGCGCAAATGGCCGCGGGTTTCATCCGAATGCACGTTGCGGACGCGCTGCATCATGATGCTGGCGATGATCTGCAGGCTGTTGGCGACGCGGTGATTGAGCTCCTGCAGCAGAAGCAGCTTTTCCTTGGCCAGCGACTCGTTGCGATCGGAAGCTGCCTGCAAGGCCCGGTCCGCATCGCGAATGGCGGTAATGTCGGACACTGCCAGAACCAGCTGCAAAGCGTCCTCGCCGACATGGTCGAGCACATGTGCGTGCAGGATCAGTGCGCGATCAGGCTGGCCCGGGCGTTTGAGGGTATATTCATAGGCATCGATTTCGGCCTTGCCGCTGGCGGTCGCTTCGAGCAGCAGGCGCAATTGCGGTGCTTTCCACTCACCGTCACCCATTTCGAACAGCGTCTTGCCCACTATCGTTTCGCAATCGAGGTCGAAGCTCGCGCAGAAGGTCTGGCTAGCGGCGGTTACGGCCAGGTGTTCGTTGAGCAAAAGCAAGGGCGTTGGCGAAGACACAACAAGGGCCATGCCGATGCTGCTCGAACGTTCAGGCTTGATCGGCGTAAAGAATTCCATGGCCGGAGCCTTCGGAGACCGGAGACTCGCGACGCGAAAGCCATACCCGGTTGCCTGTCGGGTCGCCTAAGACCCGCAGAACCTGAATGACTTAACATGAAAACCCGCAGGGCAAGACTCAATTCGGCAGCCTAACGCCAGCTATCGAGCCACATCCAGTCAGCAAACGCCGGCTTGCCCTTGGCCAGCGGCGCGGCGGAGATGATCGGGTAGAACCACGCGAAGATCGCGAAGCTCGCCACCAGCGCGGCTGGGGCGGCCCAGCGCCAGCGATCTGCACGCCGCCACAAGGCTTCCAGTGCCAAGGCCAGCGCGCCGATCAGGAAGGTGCTGGGCAGCAGATAGTGGTAGATGAATTGCACCGGCTTGCCCGACAGCGGCCACATTGCCATCACCGCGACATAGGCGATCACGAAGGCCAGCGCGTCGCTGCGGCCATGCCTGATCCGCGCCCAGACCGCCCAGCCGAGCGCGGCGAGACCAGCGATCATCGTGAACGGATTGCCGATCAGCACCACCCCGCGCTGCGCCCCGTCGACGTTCTTGTAGAGATACCAGATCGCGCGCCAGTTGGTCATCCACTGGTACCACACCGAGCGGTACGGGTGCGGTTTGACCACACTGTCCTGCAGGCGGACCATGAACTGGTGCCAGCCGACCGGATCGCGCCAGTTAACCGGGTTGGGGGTCCAGTGGAAGGCTGGCCAGAAGCTGGTCCAATAGACGCTGAGCGATACCACGCCGAGCCACAGCGCGGCCTCGATCAGGCTGATCCCCTCAACCGGGCCGCCTTGCCGCGCGATCAGGAAGCGCCGGCCATTGGCCTGCAGCTTGGCCCAGATGAACCACAGCGGCGGGAGCAGCAGCAGCGGCGCGACGCTCCATTTGCTGCCGAGCGACAGGCCGAGCAGCACCCCGCACAGCGCCAGCCGCCAGCGGCCTTGGTTCGGCATCCGGTGCGCGGCGGCAAGCTGCCACAGCGCGGCCACCGCGAGGCTGGCCATGATCATGTCGAGCATCGCGATGCGGCTCTGGATGAACCAGAAGAAGTCGGTGGCGAGCAGCAGCCCTGCGAGGATCGCGGCGAGCCGCTTGCCGCTGGCGAACCACACCAGCCGGGTGAAGGCGAACAGTCCGAAACCGCCGGCAATCGCGCTTGGCACTCGCCAGTACAGCGGCTCATCGCCCAGCCAGCGCAGTGCCGCAGCAATCACTGTCTTGCCGAACATCGGATGCTCGGCATTGACGCGCAGACCCTCGTTGAGCTTCCGCGCGGCGTTCACGTAGTGGACTTCGTCAAAGTAAATCTCGTTCGGCACGCCCAGCCGCCACCACACCAGGGTGAGGAACAGGATCGCAATCACGCCGCACCATTCGGCGGGGTCCTGCTCGGTGGTGAAGCGGTGCGACATTGCGGTGGCGATTAGTGTTGCTTGAGGCGGAGCGCAATCGTCGTTCCTCCCCATCGACTTGCGATGGGGAGGTGGCAGTGCGAAGCACTGACGGAGGGGGATCGAGGCCAGCGCCAATTCCCCTCCGTCTCGTCCTGCGGACGATCCACCTCCCCATTTGTGGCATTCGCCAAAAATGGAGAGGACCTTGCCCTTGCGCCGCGCTGACGCGCCACTTACAGCCCAGCCATCATGAAGCGCACTACCGGCACCGATCGCTCGATTACCTCGCACTGGCGGCCCGCTACCCAGGCGGTGCGCGGGGGCACCTGGCGGAGCGAGCAGGGCGAGACCAGCGAGGCGCTGTTCCTGACCTCGGGCTATGCCTACGATGACGCTGAAACCGCCGCCGCGCGGTTCCGCGGTGAAGATCCGGGGATGACCTATTCGCGGCTGCAGAACCCCACAGTCGCGATGCTGGAAGAACGCATCGCGCTGATGGACAAGGCTGAGGCCTGCCGAGTCCAGGCCTCGGGCATGGCGGCGATGACCGCAGCGATGTTGTGCCAGCTTAGTGTGGGCGATCACGTCGTCGCGGGGCGCGCGGCGTTCGGTTCGTGCCGCTGGCTGGTCGATCAGTTGCTGCCGCGCTTCGGGATCACTGGCACCACCATCGACGCGCGCGACATCGATCAGTGGAAGGCCGCAATCCGCCCCGAAACCAAGGTGTTCTTCTTCGAAACCCCGGCCAACCCGACGATGGATATCGTCGATCTGAAGGCGGTGTGCGATCTCGCCAAGGCGCACGGGATCATCACCGTGGTCGACAACGCCTTCGCCACCCCCGCACTGCAGCGTCCGATCGAATGGGGCGCGGACGTGGTCGCTTATTCCGCCACCAAGATGATGGACGGACAGGGCCGCGTGCTCGCCGGTGCAGTTTCGGGCTCGGCGCAGTTCATCAACGAGGTGCTGCTGCCGTTCCAACGCAACACCGGACCCAACCTCTCGCCGTTCAACGCCTGGGTGGTGCTGAAGGGGCTCGAAACGCTCGACCTGCGCATCCGCCGCCAGAGCGAGAATTCGATGATGGTCGGCAAATTCCTCGAAGGGCGGGTGCCGAAGATCAACCATCCGGGGCTGCCCAGCCACCCGCAGCACAACCTGGCGATGCAGCAGATGGATGCCTGTGGCGGAATTTTCAGCTTCGAGGTTGAAGATCGCAAACAGGCGCACGGTCTGCTTGATGCGCTCAACCTGATCGATATTTCCAACAACATTGGCGATTCGCGCAGCCTGATGTGCCATAATGCTTCGACCACGCATTATTCGGTCAGCGCCGAAGCACGTCAGGAGATGGGGGTGACCGAGGGCATGCTGCGTCTGAATGTTGGCCTCGAAGACCCGCTGGATCTGGTGGAGGATCTCGATCAAGCGCTTCAAGCTGTTGGATTATAATGGGAATGATCTCAATCTAATGGGTTGCAAAAAACCCGCAAGAGTTGCATCCAGTCGGGGGGAGGCGGGGCAAGCGTGAAAAGCGATCCCCCGATGAATGCTGCCGACCTTTTCGCTGCGATCGTCGAGCATTCTGCAGTTGCGATCATCGCCAAGGATCTTGATGGCACCGTTCGCGCCTGGAACCATGCTGCTGAGGAAACCTTCGGCTGGACCGCGGAGGAAATGATCGGGCAGTCGATCCGCCGCTTGATCCCCGACGATCGCCAGGACGAGGAAGACCAGATCCTCGGTGCGATCGGCCGCGGCGAGCGCGCGGCTCTGCGCGAGACGGTGCGACTGCGCAAGGACGGCTCGCGGGTGCATATCTCGGTCCAGGTCTCGCCGATCCGTGACAAGGCCGGGACGATCGTCGGGGCGAGCAAGATCGCGCGCGACATTACCGAAGAATTGCTCACCAACCGCGCGCTGCACGAGGCCGAGACCCGCTTTGGCGTGTTGGCCGACAATATCGCCCAGCTGGCCTGGATCGCCGACAGCAAGGGCGTGATCAGCTGGTTCAATCGCCGCTTCTTCGATTTCACCGGGCTCAGTTATGAAACGATGCGCGGGCCCGATCGCGGCGAGAATGTGGTCCATCCCGAGCACCGCGACCGGGTGGCGGCCTATTACGACGCGTCGATCGCAGCAGGCGAGGAATTTGAAGACACCTTCCCGATGCGCGGTGCTGACGGGACCTATCGCTGGTTTCTGACCCGAGTGGTTCCGGTGCGCGGGCCCGACGGCGCGGTTACCCAGTGGTTCGGAACCAATACCGACATCACCGAGCTGCGTGACGCCGAGCGGCGGATCGAACTGCTTCTGATGGAGGTCAACCACCGCTCGAAGAACCTGCTCTCGGTGGTCCAGTCGATGGCGCGGCGCACCGCGAGCAGCGGTGAAGATTTCATCCCGCGGCTCGAACAGCGCATCGCCGCGCTTGCTGCAAACCAGGATGTGCTGGTCCAGCGCAACTGGTCACCGGTACCGCTACGCGAGCTGATCGACGCGCAGCTCAGCGTCATCGAACAGGCCAAGGCGCAGACCGAAGTGATCGGGCCCGATGTGGTGATCCAGTCCAAGACCGCCGAGGCGATGAGCATGGCGCTGCATGAACTGGCGCACAATGCCGAGAAGTATGGTGCCTATTCGGTCCCCCAAGGGCGGGTGGTGATCGGCTGGCAGATCGTCGGTGAGGAGCGGGACGCCGAATTCGTGCTCGAATGGGCGGAAAGTGGCGGACCCGCAGTGGCCGCGCCGGGCGAGCCGGGCTTCGGCACCCGGATCATCCGCGATGTGCCCAAGGCGCGGTTGGGGGGCGAGGTCGCGGTGGACTATGCCCAGACCGGATTCCGCTTCACGCTGCATTGCCCCGCCGCCAACGTGCTCGCGCAGCCTGACTGAACGGGTTCGTTTTGCCAGCAAAAGTTGACCCTGGGCGCGAGCGCCATTGTAGCGGGCGCGGGCACTCGCTATTTCTGCGCCGATGAAAGAACTCTTCCAGCATGCCGCGATCACCGAAGGCATCACCGTGCGCGTCGCGGTGACCTTCCTGCCCGAACAATCTCAGATCGAGGCGGGCAAGTGGTTCTGGGTTTATCACATCCGGATCGAGAACGGTTCGGACGAGGCCGTGCAGTTGCTCACCCGCCACTGGAAGATCACTGACGTGCGCGGGATGGTCAGCTATGTCGAGGGTGATGGCGTGGTCGGTGAACAGCCGCTGCTGCTGCCCGGCCAGAGCCACGACTATGTTTCGGGCTGCCCGCTGAGC
>JBJTLY010000111.1:0-9468 GCA_046063275.1 Novosphingobium sp.
AGCCATCGTTAACGAACGGCGCGTCCATCACGGGGAGGATTTCTTCGATCTTCTGGCTGCGGTTGCGGCTGGTTGCGCCCTCGGCGTCATAGGGCGTGCGGCTGAGCAGGATCGGCGCGTCCTTCGTGCCCTTGCGGAACACGATGACGGTGTAGAGCTTGGTCCCGTCGCGCATCGGCATCATCACCTCGCGGCGGACATAGTCGGCCTGCGGGCGCACCCAATCGTAGCTCGGCACCTTGTCGTTGGTCATCGGATCGATCGGTGCGGGTGCCTGCGCGAGCAAAGGCGCTGCGGCAGCAAGAAGCGACAGGACAAGCAGTTTGCGCATTGAGGAACCCCGGTTTGAATTTTTCGCAGGCTAGCACTTTTGTTGCGGCTGCAAAGGGCTAGACTGGCGCAAAGAGGAGTTACCCATGCACGCGATCCAAGCCTTTATCGAAACCATCGGCGGCCCCGAAGTGATCCAGTGGAAGGAGCTGGACCTCCCCGCCCCCGGCCCCGGCGAGATCCTGATCCGCCACGAGGCGGTGGGGCTCAACTACATCGACACATATTTTCGCACCGGGCTCTACCCGGCGGCGATGCCCACGGGTCTTGGCATGGAAGCTGCCGGGGTGGTCGAGGCGGTGGGTGAAGGCGTGACGCACCTTAAGCCCGGCCAGCGCGCGGTGACCTTTGGCGCGCTCGGCGCCTATTCCAGCGCGCGGATCGCGCCTGCCATGCAATACTTTCCGCTGCCCGAAGGGATCGACAGCCAGACCGCCGCGGCGATTTTCCTCAAGGGCGCGACGGTCGAAGCCCTGGCCGAACGATGCGCGCCGCTTGATGCGGGCGAATGGGCGCTGGTCCCGGCCGCGGCCGGCGGCGTGGGGCAACTCTTGGTGCAATGGCTCAAGGCGCGTGGGGTGCGAGTGATCGGCACCGTCGGCAGCGAGGAAAAGATGGCGCTCGCTCGCGAGGCCGGCGCGGAGACGGTTTTCCTCTCGGGCGACACCGATCTTCCCGCCAAGGTCCGCGAGCTGACCAGCGGTGAAGGCGTGGCGGTGAGTTACGACGGGGTCGGCGCGGCGATGTGGGAGGCGACGCTCAAATCGGTGCGGCGGCGCGGCAAGATCGTCTCGTTCGGCAACGCCAGCGGACCGGTCACCGGGGTCAACATGGGCGTGCTCGCGCAGAATGGCTCGCTCTGGGTCACCCGGATGACCCTGTTCGACTATTACCGTGAACCCGCCGAGGCGATGGCCGGAGCGGCCAAGCTCTGGTCGATGGTCGGCAGCGGCAAACTGAAGGTGACCGTCGGCCAGACCTATCCGCTCAAGGACGCCGCGCAGGCGCACCGCGATCTTGAGGCAAGGAAGACGACAGGATCGACGCTGCTGCTGCCTTAGGATTCGGTTCGCCCGAACCAAATCACATGGCGCGGGCCCTTGCCATTGGCGCGGGCCCGGACTTCAACTTCTTCGACTTCGAAGTGGCAGTCTTCCATGCGGCGGCGGAATTTGGGGTCCTTGTCGGCGGACCAGACCGCGAGGATTCCGCCGGCGCGCAGTGCCTTGCGTGCATTGTGCAGGCCAGCTTTCGAATAGATCCGGTTGTTGTCGGGGCGAACCAGCCCGTCAGGCCCGTTGTCGACATCGAGCAGGATCGCGTCGAGCGGTTCGGGGGCGAGCAGGATCGCCTCGGCCACATCGCCGCGGACCAGCCTCACGCGCGGATCGTCGAGGCAGGTGCCGGTCAGCTCGGCCATTGGACCCCGCGCCCATTCGATTATTTCGGGGACCAGTTCGGCGACGGTGTTGCGGGCCTGGCCCCCAACCTTCGCCAGCGCCGCGCGCAGGGTGAAACCCATGCCGTAGCCGCCGACCAGCAGGTGCTGACCCTGCACGCCTTCCAGTCGCTCAAGCGTCATCGTCGCGAGCGCTTCCTCGGAGGTGCGCATCCGCGTGCTCATCAGCTCGTTATGGCCGAGCACGATCATGAAATCGCGGTCGTGGCGATAGAGCTTGAGCTCTTCGCCGCCGGGGACCTGTGCTGTGCCGAGAAGTTCGCGGGCGATCATCGCGCCCCCTTGCCGCAAAAAGAAGGGGCGGCCAAGGCCGCCCCTTCCCGCAACGCAAATGCGAGCAATTCGATCACATCTTGTACGAGACGCGGACGTAGCCGAAGCGGCCCGGCACGTCGTAGCTGGTGGGATCGTAGTTGTTCAGGCTGCAGCTGAAGCAAGCCGGCGGATCGACGTCGAACGCATTGTTCATGCCCAGCGTCAGCGTCATGCGGTGGTCAAACAGGCCCGGCGTGAACTGCAGCTGGAAGTCGGTATAGAACCGCGAATTCAGCTTCTTGGTGGTGTCCTGGATTTCGGTCACCGAGCCGATATAGCGACCGGTTACCAAGGCCTTCACCGGGCCAATGCTGTAGTCGACCGTACCGGTGGCCTTGAACTTGGGATAGGCCTGATCCGGGCTGCCGCGTTCGAAGCCGAGGTAGCTGGTCGTGGTCGTCCCGTTGGTTGCCGGAACCCCCTCTTCGTATTGGAACAGGAAGTTCGCGGCGACGTACAGCCCGAACGAGCTGGTCGACGGGCTGCCGGTGCGCAGGTTCATGGACACATCGAGCCCGCGGGTGCGGATCGTCCCGGTGTTGAGCAGGATCCCGTTGATCGCCGAGATAAAGCCCGACGGGGTGCGCACCACTGCGGCGCAGCTCAGCGGATCGCCGGTCTGCGCGCAGCGGTTAAGCAACACGTCGGCCCCGATCGAGCTGATCGAGTTCTTGAGCTTGATGTCGTAGTAATCGACCGAGAAGCTGAGATTGCTCAGCGCCCCGCCACGCGCCCAGGCCGGGCTGTAGACCCCGCCGACCAGGATGGTCCGCGCGGTTTCCGGCTTGAGGTTCTGGTTGCCGCCGGTGAGCACCGGAAGCTGGCCGCCCTGCGGTTCGACATAGCTGCCATTGGCCGGCACGCCGTTGGCGATGCAGTTGGCCTTGACCGTTGGGTTGCTCTGGAACAGCCCGCCCGCCGCGCTGGTGCACGGATCGGACAGCGGCTGGTAGAAGCGTGACAGGGCCCCGAACAGCTCACCGATCGACGGTGCGCGGAAGCTCTGCGCATAGGAACCGCGCAGCAGCAGATCGGCGACCGGCTTCCACTGGATACCACCGGTAAAGGTCGTGCTGCTGAATTCACTGGTCGTACCGGTCTTGCTGCGCACCACATATTTCGAATAACGCGCCGCGCCGCTCAGTTCGAGCATGTTGAACAGCGGTGCATCCTTCAGCAGCGGGACGCGAAGCTCGCCGTAGAATTCGTCAGCCTTGACGCTGCCCGATGTGCCCTTGGCCGGGATGTCCGAGCCAAAACCCTTTTCGATGATCGGATCGGGCGTGAACGAACCGAACTGGTATCGGTGTTCAAAGCCGACCGCGACGCCGACCGGGCCCGCAGGCAGGTCGAACAGCGAACCGCTGAGGTTGGCTTCGAAGTCAGCCAGACGCTGCGACGAACGGTCGTATTCATCGAAGCCGACATAGCCCAGCATCTGCGGCGTGACCGAACCGACTCCGCCAAAGATGTTGAACGGGACGCAGCCGTCGCTCGCCCCGGTGCAGAGATTAACCGGACCCAGCGCCTTTTGCAGATTGGCCGCGTTGACGTTGCCGGTGAACAGCTGCTTGGCATCGTTGTGGCCGAATACCGCGTTGGCATCCCAGTACCAGTTCTGCCCGAACATCTGGAATTTGCCGTCCAGCGTGGCGGCCAGGGTCATCGTGTCGACGTCCTGGGTGTAGGTGCGCTGACCGGCTTCGACCAGACGGCGAGCGATGAAGTTGTAGTTGGCTGCCTGGCCGTTGGAAGTTCCGTCGGAATTGAAGCCGGATTGCAGCGTCACGCCGAACGGGTTGTAGGGGTTGGTCGCGTCGATCGAGATAAAGTCGAGCAGGTTGCCGTTACCGGCATCGGGCCCGACGAACAGCGGCAGGAACGCCGCCTGGTTCTGCGAATGACGATGGTTGTACATCATCTTGACCGACAGGTTCAGCGCCTCGCTGAATTCCGCCCGGGTATTGATGAAGCCGCCATAGCGCTGCTGCGGAGTCTGGAAATAATTGAACGGCGCGAAGTTGAACCGGTCGGCCGAGGTGAAGTTCTTGTAGTCACCGCCGACAAGCGTCGGATCGTAAACCGGCGTGCGGCCGATCACCGCATTCTTCAGCGTGAGGTTCCGTCCCAGCACCAGGAAGCGGCCGAGCGGGGTCGCGCTCGAGCAGCCGCCGATCGGGTCGGTGCACGAGGTCTGCCCCGGGTTGGGGAATTGCGAAATCGAACGATTGCGCGCGCTGACCGAGCCTTGACCAACGTAGCTGACGCCCGCGACCACGTGGACCTGATCGCTGCCGACGCCATAGCTCATCTGGTACGAACCGGTGCGGCCGTCACCCTTGCCGAGGAATTCACCCAGCTGCGCCGAGGCGCGGAAGCCCTTCTGGTTCTTGTTGGTGATGATGTTGACCACCCCGGCGATCGCGTCCGAGCCGTAAAGCGGCGAAGCGCCCGACTGGAGCACTTCGATCCGGTCGATCATACCATCGGGGATCGAGTTGAGGTCGACCGAGTTGGGAATGCCGCTGGCCGAAGCGCCGCTGACATAGCGCAGGCCATCGACCAGCACGAGCGTGCGTTTGGCGCCGAGGTAGCGCAGGTCGATCGTCGACGAACCGGCGCCGACGCCGCCGCCGTCTGGCGGGTTGCCCAGGTTGCCGCTGTTGTTGAAGCGGGTGTTGAGACCGCCCGCCGAACCCGGCAGGCGCTGCAGCACGTCAGCTACCGACGAAAGCCCGGTCTGGGCGATCGTTTCGTTGTCGAGCCGGACCACCGGCGAGGGATCGTTGAGCGGATCGCGGCGAATGCGCGAACCGGTGACGACGATCTCTGCGGCAGGCGCGTCGCTGGAAGCGGCAGCATCCGGCGCAGCCGACTGGGCATTGGCCGCAGTCGCCGACATGGAGCTGACAACAGCAATTGCCGCCCCGGCAAGAAGCTGGCGTGCGTAGAGTTTCATATGATATTCCCCTTGGGTTACCCTCACTTGCCGCCACCTTCGAACAGGGGGGTCGACAAGGAGCCCAAGCGTTACCATCACGCCGCAGCGCAACAAGCCGCACCATGCTGCACTGCAACGTTTGTTGCGCAACTATGGCAAAAATACCGCGACGAACGGTTAGATTATTGCGTCAAGCTGCGCGCTGGGCGCGGTCAACGGCTTCCTGGTTGAGCATGTCAGCGAGCAGGAAGGCGAGCTCGATCGATTGCGCTGCGTTGAGCCGGGGGTCGCAATGGGTGTGATAACGATCAGCCAGTCCTTCGCTGCTGATCGCCACCGCGCCGCCGACGCATTCGGTCACATCCTGTCCGGTCATCTCGATATGGATGCCGCCAGCATGCGTGCCCTCGGCGCGGTGCACCGCGAAGAACCCGCGCACTTCGTTCAGGATGCGGTCGAACGGGCGGGTCTTGTAGCACGAATTGGCCTTGATCACGTTGCCGTGCATCGGATCGCAGCTCCACACCACCGGATGCCCTTCGCGCTTCACCGCGCGGACCAGGGCCGGCAGTCCGGCCTCAACCTTGTCATCGCCGAAGCGGCTGATCAGCGTGATCCGCCCGGCCTCGCGGCCCGGGTTGAGCACGTCGAGCTGGCGCAGCAATTCGTCCGGCGCCAGCAACGGTCCGCACTTGAAGCCGATCGGGTTGCCTACTCCGCGGAGAAATTCGACATGCGCCGACCCTTCGAAGCGGGTGCGATCACCGATCCACAGCATGTGCGCGCTGGTATCGTACCAGTCACCGGTCAGCGAATCCTGCCGGGTCATGGCCTGTTCGTACTTGAGGTGGAGCGCTTCGTGGCTTGTGTAGAAGCTGGTGCCCTGCAATTGCGGCACGGTCTGCGGATCGATCCCGCAAGCGGCCATGAAGTCAAGCGCCTCGCCGATCCGGTTCGATACTTCGGCGAAGCGATCGGCCCACGGGCTGCGGCCCATGAAATCGAGCGTCCACTGGTGGACCTGGCGCAGGTTGGCATAGCCGCCGGTCGAGAAGGCGCGCAGCAGGTTGAGCGTCGCCGCGCTTTGCGAATAGGCCTGCAGCAGCCGCTGCGGATCGGGGATGCGAGCTTCGGGGGTGAATTCGATGCCGTTGATATTGTCGCCCAGATAGCTCGGCAGTTCCACCCCATCGATCACTTCTACCGGCGAGCTGCGCGGCTTGGCGAACTGCCCGGCCATGCGCCCGACCTTGATCACCGGTTGCTTGCTGGCGAAGGTCAGCACCACCGCCATCTGCAGCAGCACGCGGAAGGTATCGCGGATATTGTTGGGGTGGAATTCGGCGAAGCTTTCGGCGCAGTCCCCGCCCTGCAGCAAGAAACCCTTGCCCGCTGCAACGTTAGCGAGATCGGCCTTGAGCGCACGGGCCTCGCCGGCAAAGACCAGCGGCGGGAAGTTGGTGAGCGTGTCGGTGACCTTGCCCAGCGCCGCAGCATCGGGATAGCTCGGCAGGTGCCGGGCTTCCTTGTTCTGCCAGCTCGTCGGGGTCCAGTTCTGCGCCACGTCAAATTGCTCCGGTGAATTGAATGCGCGCCCATAGCCTCATGCGCGGGCGATTGCAAAAGATGCAAAGCGCGCAGGCAGGCGCACGCAATTTTGTTACGTATGCAACTATCTGCCTGATGACTGCGCGTTCGGCATGACCGAACTGAGCGACTGGCCATCGGGCAGGATCACCAATCGCCAGCTGCTGCCCGGGGTCAGGTATTTCTTCGCCAGCGCCTGCATCGCCACCGGGGTGGTCACCGTATAGTCGTCGAGCACCCCGCGCACCGAGGCATAGCGCCGCGGATCGCTGGTCGCGCCTTCCAGCAGGTACATGAAGAAGGCACTGCTGGTCGAAGCGCGGGTCAGCTGCTGTTTGAGCGGCTCGGTCACCCGGTCAAGCTCATCCTGCGTGACCGGATTGGTCGCCAGGTCTGCTGCAATCTTGTCGGCAGTTTCGAAGAATTCGGGCACGGCCTTGGGCTGCAGCTGCGACAACGCGAAGACCGTCCCGCCGCCATCGAGATCGAGCGGCCACTCGTTGGCGACCTGCGGGGCATAGGCCTCGCCTAGCTTCTCGCGCAGCGCATCGAGGATGCGGTTCTGCAGGATCTGGGTGAGGATCTCGAGCTGGCGACTTTCGCGGACGCCCGCGAACCCGCCCCCGGTCGGCCAGGCGATCAGCGCCGCCGCCTGATTCTGGTCGCCCTTGTGGTACAGCACGACCGGCTGCTTCGAAGGAGCCAGCGTGTGCGCGCTCGCCGGAGCAGTGCCGGCGGGCAGTTCGCCGCGCGGCGGCAGTGCGCCAAAGGTTTTGGCCAGCGCGGCGATCGCGGCATCGCGCTTGAAATCGCCGAACAGCTGGATTTCGATCGGCCCCTGCGCGAGGATCGGTGCCCAGACTGCCTTGAACCCTTCAGGCGTGGTCAAGGCGATCTGTTCGGGCGTCGGGGTCGCAAATACCGGGTCCTTGCCGCGCTGGTAGAACTTGAGATCGCGCGAAGCCACGCCCTGCGGGCTGGTGGCAAAGCTCTGGTAATTGATCCGCGATGCGGCCTGCGCGCGCAGCACCGGATTGACGTCCCAGCGCGGCGTGGCGAACTTGGCGGCCATCAGGTACAGCTGATCGTCGAGGTCTGCGGCGCGAGTATCGGCTGAGAATGTGAAGTTGCCGTCTTCGATCTTGAAATCGAAGCCGATCTTGCGCCCGGTGGTGAGCTTGTCGATCTCTTCCTGGCCCAGCTTGCCCTCGCCCGATCCGACCAGCGCGATGTTGCCAAGTGTGGCGTAGGGCGCGGTCTGCGCATTGAAAGCCCGCCAGCCCGCGCCGAAGCGAACTTTGAGCGTTACCCGGCCCGGTTCATTGTCGGTCGGCCAGATCAGCACCTTGACCCCATTGGCGAAATCGACCTGCTCGATGTCAAGCAGGCCGCTCGGCTTGACCAGCGTCGGCTGCTGCGGCGCGCCGATCGGCGGGAGCGAGGCGAAGTCGATCGCCTTGGCATCGACCCGTGAGTTGCCATTGCCTGCAACTGTGCCCGACAGGGCCAGCGCGAGCGAACTGTCGCTCGCTTCCTTGGCTTCGGGCGTCACATAGATGCCGCGGGTAACGGTGCCGCTGAACAGCCGCCGGGTGTGCGCCAGCACATTGGCCGGGGTGAACATGCCCTTGGAGCGCTTGAAGATATCGAGCACAGTTTCGGGCGAGGCGATCGTTTCGCGGATATCGAGCGCGGCGACCATATCGTCAGCTAGTTTCGAGCCCGGTAGCAGTCGGCGCTGTTCGACCGAACTCTCGAAAGCGACGCCAAATTCCTTGGCCTCACGGTCAATCTCGGCCTGCGTCGGCGGGCGGGTCATTGCATCGGCGATCACCGCGCGGGTGTCCTTGAGCGCGGCCTTCCAGTCCGCTCCGAGCGGGGTGATCGCGACATAGGTCACATCGGCCGAGCGCATGGTCTTTTCCTGGCTGACCTGCGCGGACAGGAAGCTGCCGCCGCCGCGGGCCCGCGCTTCGAGCCGGCGATTGATGATCGCCTGGGCCAGGCTATCGACCATGATCCCCTGATTGTAGACGATCGTGTCGTGCACCGGCCGCCACGGGCGCAGCACGCCGTAAACGATCTGGCGTGGCAGGCTGGGTTCGACGACAATCTTGGTCGCGCCGACCGGGGCCACTCCCTTGGCACCCTTGGGGGCAACCGGATCGCCGAACGAAGGCTCAGGCGTGCGCGGGCCCACGCCCTTCCAGTCACCGAACCACTTGGCAATGTCCGCCTTGAGTACTTCGGGATCGATATCACCGACCGCGATGATCACGCAGTTTTCCGGGCGATACCAGCGCTGGTGATAGGCGCGGACGCTTTCCTGGTTGGCCGCGTTAAGCGTCGCTTCGGTGCCGATCACCGGGCGCTGGCCCATCTTCTGCCCGGCGAACAGAGTTGCCTGCTGTTGATCGACTACGCGTTCGGCGGTGCCGCCGCGCTCGCGCTTTTCAGCCAGCACGATCGGCACGTCGGTGCGCACATTGGCTTCCGACAGGGTCGGCGCGATCATCATGCCCGAAAGCAGCTTGAAACTGGTATCGACCTTGTCCGCGTTGGCGTTGGGCAGGTCGAGCTGGAACGTGGTGCTCAAAGGCCCGGTCTGCGCGTTGGTGTCGTTGCCAAAGCTCGCGCCGAGGCGCTGCCAGACCGGGATCGCCTGGCCGTTCTCAAGGTATTTCGACTGACGGAACACCAGATGCTCGAGCAAATGCGAGAAGCCCATTTCGCTGGGCTGTTCGTACATCGACCCTACATCCATGTGTATGCGAATTGAAACCTGCCCAGGGGGCACGCCGTTCTTGCGCACTACGTAACGCACCCCGTTGGGCAG
>JBJTLY010000112.1:0-8777 GCA_046063275.1 Novosphingobium sp.
TCAAACGCACTGGCGCTGGGCCGCTCGATACTCGATAAGGACCGCGGCGCGGCTGTTCGCGCGAGCAAACTGGAAAGGTCCAATGTCCGAGGAATTCTACCGCATCAAGCGACTGCCGCCCTATGTCATCGCCGAAGTGAATGACATGCGTGCGGCCGCCCGGGCGGCAGGACGCGACATCATCGACCTTGGCATGGGCAACCCCGACCTGCCCCCGCCGGCGCACGTGATCGACAAGCTGTGCGAAGTCGCGAAGAAGGCCGATGCCCATGGCTATTCGGCAAGTTCGGGCATCCCCGGGATCCGCAAGGCGCAGGCCAATTATTACGCTCGCCGCTTCGGAGTTGAAGTCGATCCCGAGACCGAAGTGGTGATGACCATGGGTTCGAAGGAAGGGCTCGCCAGCCTCGCCACCGCGATCACCGCGCCGGGCGACGTGGTGCTCGCCCCCAACCCGAGCTATCCGATCCACACCTTCGGCTTCATCATCGCCGGGGCGACGATCCGCTCAGTTCCTACCACGCCAGATGAGAACTACTGGCGCGCGCTTGACCGGGCGATGGCCTTCACCGTGCCGCGCCCGTCGATCCTGATCGTCAACTATCCCTCGAACCCCACCGCCGAGACGGTTGATCTAGCATTCTACGAACGGCTGGTCGTCTGGGCCAAGGAAAACAAGGTCTGGGTCATTTCCGACCTTGCCTATTCAGAACTCTATTACGACGGCAACCCGACGGTCTCGATCCTCCAGGTGCCGGGGGCGAAGGACGTGGCGATCGAGTTCACCTCGATGTCGAAGACCTTCTCGATGGCCGGTTGGCGGGTCGGGTTCGCGGTCGGCAATGCGCGGCTGATGGCCGCTTTGAAGCGGGTCAAGAGCTACCTTGACTACGGCGCATTCACCCCGATCCAAGCCGCCGCCTGTGCGGCGCTCAACGGCCCGCAGGATATCGTCGAGGCCAACCGCGTACTCTACCAGAAGCGCCGCGACGTGCTGGTTGAAAGCTTCGCCCGCGCCGGGTGGGATATTCCCAGCCCCAAAGCCTCGATGTTCGCCTGGGCACCGCTGCCGCCGGCGCTCAAGGAAATGGGCAGCCTCGAATTCTCCAAGCAGCTGCTGACCCATGCCGAAGTCGCGGTCGCTCCCGGAGTCGGTTACGGCGAAGAAGGCGAAGGTTTCGTCCGGATCGCACTGGTCGAGAACGAACAAAGATTGCGGCAGGCAGCACGGAATGTGCGTCGGTATTTGCAATCGATGGGGGTAAACGCCTCGGCCGCCTGAACCAGGCGGCTTTCCCTCAGCTTTCGGCCCCGCTCTCTTGCGCGGGGCGCGGGAATTGTGCAGCCATAGCCGTTGGGGGCAAGGCAAGGCAACGGCCGCGCGCCCTGATCACACGCCTGTTTCACGCCTGTGAGGTTGCCTTGCGACTCTTTCGCTGGTTATCGGTCGGCCCGATCCCGACGGCGTATGATCTGCGCCGCCTGGGCTGGCAACTGCTTGTCGATGAACAAAGTTCCGGTCGCCGTGAGGCGCACGCCCAGCTGGGCCGGCTCTACGATATTCCGATGCCGCGATGGCTTGATCTGACCGGGACGAACCTGGCGCAGCGCAAATGGATGATGATGATCGACGTGCCCGAGTCGCAAGATCGCGCGCGGCTGCTCCGGCTCGGTTTCGGCGATGCACTTGGCTATGGATCCTCGCTCGACGAGCTTGAACTGCGCGTTCTGCGACTGGCTCAGCGCGCGGAGGCGGTGCCGCGCTATCGCCAGCACGGCGCAGTGCAGCTTGATCTGATCGCCCGCGATGCCTTCGTCGCGGGCCGCGCGGTGGGTCTGCACCCGCGCGAATTCGCGCTGTTGTGGCGGCTGGCCGAGGATCCGGGAGCGTCGGTCGGCACCCCCGAACTCCTTTACGACGTCTGGCGCCTTTCTTTCCGGCCCGAAACCAACAGCCTGGCGGTGCACCTCAGCCGCCTGCGCGCCAAGCTGCGCACCGCCGGGGTCGATGGACTGGTCGAGACCCTGCCGGGCGGGAACTATCGCCTGAGCGGCCCCGGACCGGCTGCCGGTGCCGAATTCCCACTGGACGATGACACGCGGATGCGCGAGGAGCCGTTGCCAGCACTGGCCGCAATGCAGGATCACACAGCATGGACTTGACCGTTACTCCGCAGAACCGCGTCGCCATCACCATGGACGATTCCGGCGTCGCGCACGTCCGCCTGATCCGTACCGACAAGATGAATGCGCTCGATCCAGACATGTTCGCGGCCCTGCTCGACGCCGGCCACCAGCTGCACGAGGCCAAGGGGCTGCGCGCGGTGGTGCTTTCGGGCGAGGGGCGCAGCTTCTGCGCCGGGCTCGATATGGGCTCGATGGCCAACACTTCACGGCATGATCGCGCGCCTTTGACGAACCGCACCCACGGCAATGCCAACCAGCCGCAACAAGTCGCAATGCAGTGGCGCAAGCTTCCGGTCCCGGTGATCGCGGCGGTGCACGGGGTGTGCTTTGGCGGCGGCCTGCAGGTAGCCTGCGGGGCCGACATCCGCGTCGTGGCGCCCGATGCAAGGCTGGCGGTGATGGAACTGAAGTGGGGACTGGTCCCCGACATGGCCGGTTACGCGCTGTGGCGCGGCACCGTGCGCGATGATGTGCTGCGCGAGCTGACTTACACCAACCGCGAATTCACTGGCGAACAGGCGGGCGAATACGGCTTTGCGACGATCGTCGATGCCAACCCGCTGGCCCGCGCCCAAGCGATCGCCGCAGACATTGCCAATCGCAACCCGCACGCCCAGCGCGCCGCCAAGCGCCTTTTCGAACAATACCTCCACGCCTCGGTCGATGAAATCCTGATGGCTGAAAGCGTCGAGCAGCAGGCGCTGATCGGCAGCAAGAACCAGGTCGAGGCGGTGATGAGTCAGATGGAAAAGCGCAAAGGCGTGTTCGTCGACCCCTGAAACGGGCGCTTGACAGCATTGCCTATGATTCGATATTTCGATAAATATCGAATCATAGGTGGAAGCGTGGAAGCCGAACAGACAATCCGTGCCCTTGGGGCCTTGGCGCAGGAGCATCGCCTCGCCGCCTATCGCCTGCTGGTTCAGGCCGGGCCAGACGGGCTAGCCGCCGGCGCACTGGCCCAGGCGTTGGGTGTTCCGCCAAGCTCGATGAGCTTCCATCTCGCCCAGCTCAATAATGCCGGTCTGATCGCGCAGCGCCGCGAAAGCCGCTCGCTGATCTATTCGGCTGACTTCGCGGTGATGAACGGCCTGCTCGGCTACCTCACCGAGAATTGCTGCGCCGGGGCCGAATGCGGCGCGGAGGCCGGCTGCACGCCTGCAACATCACCACAAAGGATTGCCTCATGAAGCGTTTCCACGTCCATGTCGGGGTCAGCGATCTCGATCGCTCGATCGCGTTCTATTCGGGCCTGTTCGGGGCCGAACCCACGGTCACCAAGTCCGACTATGCCAAGTGGATGCTGGATGATCCGAGGATCAACTTCGCGATCTCGCAGAAATGCGGGGCCGAGAAGGGGATCGAACACCTCGGCCTGCAGGTTGAGGACGAGGGCGAACTGGCCGAAGTCTACGCCCGTCTCAACACGGCGGGCGGGCCGGTGCTCGAAGAAGGCGCCACCACCTGCTGCTACGCCAAGTCCGAAAAGAGCTGGATCGCCGATCCCGATAATGTGGTGTGGGAAGCTTTCCTCACCAATGGTGAGAGCACAGTCTATGGCGCCGGTCCCGATTTCGCCGACCTGAGCTCGGACAACGCGGCCAAAGGTGCGTGCTGCGCGCCGCAAGTCGCTACCCCGGCCAAGTCGGGCTGCTGCTGAGTAATGGTCGCGGTTCGCAACGTACTCGTCTTGTGCACCGGCAATTCGGCACGCTCGATCCTGGGCGAGGCGCTGTTAAACAAACTCGGTGCGGGGCTGATCATCGCCAACAGCGCTGGTAGCAAGCCCAAAGGCGTTCCGCATCCCGGTGCGCTGCGGCTGCTGGCGCGCAAAGGGATCGACACCGCGCCGTTCCGTTCGAAAAGCTGGCTTGAATTCACCGGGCCGGACGCGCCCGAGATCGACCTGGCAATCACCGTCTGCGGCAATGCTGCGGGCGAGGCTTGCCCGGTGTTTCCCGGCACACCGCTGCGCGCGCACTGGGGCTTGCCTGATCCGGCCGATGTGATTGGCAGCGACGTCGAAGTTGATGCCGCGTTCGAGGAGACCTGGCGGCTGCTCGAAATGCGGGTTCGGGCGATGCTGGCGCTCGATCTTGCGGCGATGGACCGCGCAGCTGCGCAGGCGGCGCTCGCTACAATCGGCGCAATGGAGGGTGCGGCATGAAGCAGAAATTATGGGCTGAGGCGCTCGGCAGCTTCCTGCTCTTCGCCACGGTGATCGGTTCGGGGATCATGGCCGAAAAGCTCGCCGGCGGGAACGTCGCGGTTGCCTTGCTTGGTAATACCGCAGCGACCGCGGCGATGCTCTATGTGCTGATCGCGATGCTCGGGCCGCCATCGGGCGCGCATTTCAACCCGGCGGTGAGCCTGGTGATGCGGCTGCGCGGGGAACTGACCACGGAGGAGCTGGTGGCCTATATGGCGGTGCAGGTCGGCGCGGGCATCCTCGGTGCCTGGGCCGCGCATGCAATGTTCGATCTGCCGATCATCCAGTTCTCGCAACACGTCCGCAGCGGGCCGGGGCAATGGATGAGCGAGTTCATCGCCACCTTCGGGCTGGTTGCAACGATCCTGCTGACGGTAAAGAACCGTCCCGAAAGCATACCGGCCAGCGTCGCGCTGTACATCGCTGCAGCCTATTGGTTCACCTCTTCGACCAGCTTTGCCAACCCGGCGATCACGCTGGCACGCGGGCTGAGCGATACCTTCGCCGGCATCGCGCCAGGCTCGATACCGGCCTTCGTACTCGCCCAGTTTGCCGGGGCCCTCGTCGCGCATTTCACCGCGCGGGCGCTGTTCGACTAGCTCGCCAGGCCTTCCAGCTTCGGCACGCTTGGCAACCAGTGTGAGAGTGGCTACCCCGCCTGACGATGAAGGCACTGCGCGATCCCGATCGACTGCTGAGCGAAGGGCTCGCTGCAATCCGCGGCCAGTTCAAGGTTCCGGCTGGTTTCCCGCCTGCGGTGGACGCCGCTGCAGCCAGTGCGGCGCAGCGCGTGCCCAGCGAGCACAAGGATCGCACCGCGGAGGCGTTCGTCACGCTCGATCCGGCGACATCGACCGACCTCGATCAGGCTTTCACGATCGAGGCGGCGGGCAATGACCTGCTGCTCCACTATGCCATCGCCGACGTGCCGTGGTTCGTAAGCGACGGCGATGCGATCGATGCCGAAGCCTGGACCCGCGGTGAAACACTGTACCTGCCCGATGGCAAGTCCGGGCTCTATCCCCGGGTGCTGTCGGAAGGCGCGGCGAGCCTGCTTCCCGATGGACCGCGCCCCGCGGTGGTCTTCACCACGCGCGTGGCTCCCGATGGTTCGGTCAAGCTTGAGGGCGTGGAACGCGCAGTAATCCGCAGCCGCGCCAAGCTGGCTTACGAGACCGCGACAGAAGCCCAATTGCCCGCCGGATTTGCCGAGCTTTCACGGCGCATCACCACTGCCGAAGCTTCGCGCGGGGCGGCTCGGGTCGATCCGCCCGAGCAGGAAGTTGAGGCCGAGGACGGACATTTCAATCTGGTGCTCCGCCCGCAGAGTCTGTCCGAACAACGCAACGCCGCCTTGTCGCTCGCCACCAACCTGGCCGTGGCCGATGCGCTCTATGCAGCGAAGACCGGGCTGTTCCGGGTCATGGCCGGGCCCGACGATCGCGCGGTGGCGCGGCTGCGGCACATTGCCGAGGCTCTTGGGCTCGCCTGGGCAGCATCGCTTAGCCTGCAAGATTTCGAAAAGACGCTCGATCCGCAAATGCCGAATTCAGCAGCCTTCATGTTGGCGATCCGCCGCGCGGGTAACGGGGCAAGCTATGTGCCTTACCAGGAGGGCGTGAAGCCGTGGCACGCGGCCATGGCGGCGACCTATTGCCACATGACTGCGCCGCTGCGCCGGCTGGCCGATCGCTATGTTGTGCGCGCCGCGCTCGCGGTGGCTAACGGACAGCCGGTACCCGCAGTGGTGAGCGAGGCCTTCCAGAAGCTCGGTCCAGTCATGGGCAAGGCTGACGCGCGCGCCAGCCAGATCGAACGCGCGGTGATCGATCTCGCCGAAGCCGCCATGCTCAGCGGCCGCGAGGGTGAAAGCTTTTCCGCGGTGATCACCGATGTCGACGAAATCGGCGCGCGCATGCAGCTCTGCGATGTTCCGGTTGTCGCCCGGGTCGCCGCGCACAGCGTCGCGCCGGGCGAGAGGATCACCGTGCGGCTCGTCTCAGCCGATCCGGTCAAGCGCCAGATCAGCTTCGCCAGGATTGCTTGAAGCGCCTTGCACGGCAAGGTTGGCTCGGCTAGTGGCGCTCTTCGCGCTGCGGCGCGACACGAGGCCCGATGGCGGAGTGGTTACGTAGCGGACTGCAAATCCGCGCACGCCGGTTCGATTCCGGCTCGGGCCTCCAATCTTCTCCGGCTCCCGCCGGTGCAGAAGACCCATCCGGGACTTCCTTGCAACACCGGTCCGCTCCCCCTGCCCGACCACCCGGTTATGGTACGCTATGGGTGGTCGGGCAGGGGGAGCGGGCTGGTGTTGCCAAGCTTTTCGCGGAGGCGAAAAGCGCACCCAACACGAATCACACCGGCACGGTAATATGCTTGCCCCCGAACACCGCCTGCCAGTTCTCGATCTCCGAAACCACAATATCGTCCGCCGCATGGGCAAGCTCGGATACCTGCGCGTAGCTCAGCGCGTGATCGGGCGCGGATAGCAGCAGCACCAGGCGCTGATGTACCGCATCGAGCTTGGCCGCGGTCACCTCGGAGATCGCCGAAAAGCGCTCGAAGTCCCCGAAATAGCGGATGCCCGCCAAGGCCGCACCGAAGGTCGGGAAGATCACGCCGAGATACGAGGCGAATTTGGCGACATCATGCAGCGCTTCTTCGCTGACCATGCCGAAATGGCTGAGCGCTGCGGTCGCCAGGTAAGTCGACACCGACAGGATGGCGAGCTGGAACAGGCGGCCCGAAAGCCCGTCGAGCTTGTGATGCACCGTACGCAGCCGCCGCGCCTTGGCGAAGTGATAGTCGCGCTGTGCGGTAACGTGCGTGTCAAGGATCTGGCTGGCCGCAGCGCGCAGGTAGTCCTTGGTGACCTTGACCTGCGGCAATCCGATCGCCCGAAGTGCATGGCGGGCGTAGTACTCGGGCCAGCCGGTATCGTTGCCGCGCGGCCAGCGTGCTGGCGGGCGGGCCACGCCCAGCGCGAGCGAGATCGGGCCATGCCGCAGGTATTCGGAAACGCGCCGGGTTTCGAACCAGCGGGTGTGCCAGCGTTCCTTGCTGCCGCGCCAGATGATCACCAGGATTGCTGCAAGCAGCAGGAATTCGCCGCTTGAAAACATCCACTTGCGCTCGATCGAGGCGAAGGGTTCGTAGGAAATGCCGCAGACGATCGCCAATGCCGAAAGGACAAAGCTGGTTGTCATCCCGCCGCGATAGGCATCCGATAGCCGCGAGGAGATACCGTCGGCCCAGGCGGCCGGGCGCATGACCTCATGCTCGATCCGCGCGGGCAGCACAGGGTCGCCGCCCGGCAGCTGCCTGAGGCCGGCCAGCACAAGTGCTCCGCTGCCTTCAGCCACGGCTTCGGGCGGCTCGTAAGTGTTGATCAGCGAACGGAACGGACGGGGTTCGCCGCCAAACAGGGCTTCGATCCGGCGATAGGCGGTCCACAGCGGCGAGCTGCGCGGATGCCATTCCTCGCCCGCCAGTGCCTCCGCCCCGGCCCTGAGCGCGCCGCCTTCGCCCGGACGCAGGGCAGTGCGGACCAGCTCGGCCAGCGCTGCCTCGCGATCCTCGCTCGGCGCCATCGCTGCGAGCGATTCGGGCGCATGGAGGATGTGCCAGGCTTGGGGCGCAGCAGGGTCGATCCGCACCACCGGGCAACCGCGATCGAGCGCGGTGGCGATGGTGTGCCCGGTGCCGCCGGCCAGGGTCGACGAACTTCCGTCCCACACTGCGATCAGGAAGTCGCTTTGCTCGACCATCACCCGCCCTGCGATCGCGGCATTGGCCGAGCTATTGGCTGAAAGCAGCGAGGCCATCGCCCTGTCGTTCGGATCGGCAAGCGAGGCGAGCAATTGCCGCGTCAGCAGGTCGTCGTGATCGGCGAGCTCAAAGATCCGCGCCTTGTCATACCAGGCGGCGATCGCCGCAGCATTGCCGGCACAGTCGGGATCGGGCGGGGTAGTCCCGGCAAACAGAGCCTGCGCATCGGCCAGGCTGGGCGGATGCGCATTGATCACCTGATTGAGCACCCGGCCGAACGGCAGCGGCACCACCAGATCCCAGCCGCGCGCCACGGCGCTCGCTGAGGCGATCTGGTCGACCCCGTCGGCTAGCAAGGTGTGAAGCCGCACCGGCCCGACCGCGCCCAGGGTCCGCGCTTCGGCAGCGACATGCGCGGTAATGGCATCGAGCACCTGTTCGATCTGCAGACGGACCGGGTCTTCTGCGCCGTTCATCGCCGGATGGGCGCGGCGGTGTCCGGTAACGCCGATCGACAAGCGCGCCAATGGAGCGGCGGGGGCTTCAGCCATGTCGATCCACCCGCTCAGTCTCCCCCAGCAACAATGCCCGACGCGGCTATAGCGCGCGCCAC